>CAZSTF010000052.1:0-6164 GCA_964609555.1 uncultured Alcaligenaceae bacterium
ATCAGCGGGTGGCGATGTCGGCGGCCGATTCGTTCTACGCGGTCGGTGTCAAGGCGCCGCTCGGCACGGTTTTCCATGTCTATCGTCGCGGCAAGGAGTTGCGCGACCCCGCGATTGCCCCGCGTCCTTGGTGGCGCTGGCATCACAACGAGCCGGACCCGCAGATCATCGGCTATGAGGCCACCTACCTCGGCGATGCGCGCCTCGTGAGCGCTGGGGACGTCGCGCGGCTCGAGATCACGCGGACGCGGCAGGAAATCCTGGTTGGCGACTACTTGCTGCCGGCACCGCCCGAGGAGGCGATCCGCTACGTGCCGCGCGCCCCGGAGGTCAAGATCGAAGGCCAGATCATGACGCTGCCGACCGGCGTGGCCGAGGCGGGCAAGACGAGCGTGGTCACGATCAACCGGGGCAGAAAGTCCGGGCTTGAAGTCGGGCACGTGCTCGCCATCGTGAAGCCGAGCGAGGCCTTCCCCAATCCGCGCTTCAAGGAATCCGCGCTCAACTGGGTGCCGGGCTGGCCGCGTCAGCCGGACGCCGAGCCACGCACGCTCGCCGTCCCCGAGGAGCGCGTCGGTCTCGTCTTCATCTACAAGACCTTCGACAACGTCTCCTACGGCCTGGTCATGAACACCGGCAATGCACCGGTGCAGGCGGGGTACTTGCTCCGAAATCCATGAGCAGGACAACACCCGCCGGAAAAAGGGCACCTGCGGGTGCCTTTTTCTTCCCCTGGAGTCGAAGAGCACCACCGTCTGCTCAACCCGATGCCCTTGCTTGACGACGAACTTCTCTGGCTGCATCTTGCCCTGACGCCAGGCGTGGGCACGCGCACGGCCCATCGTCTGCTGGCCGAGTTCGGGGGCGTCGCCGAAGTCTTCGCCGCGGGCGAGCGGGCGCTCGGACAGATTGTCGAAGCCCGGGTGGCGCGTGCCCTCAAGGCCGATCCTCCGGCCGAACTGGTAGCCACGCTCGAGGCAACGCGGGTATGGCTCGCCGACGACTCACATCACCTGCTGACCTGGGCGGATGCGCGCTATCCGAAGCCCTTGCTCGAGCTCCCTGACGCGCCGCTCGTGCTGTTCGCGAACGGGCGGGTGGAACTGCTCGGGCGCGCGTCGGCCACCGCACCGGCCGTGGCGATCGTCGGCAGCCGCAATGCCTCCGCCGGTGGCTGCGATGATGCCCGCGCCTTTGCCCGCGCGCTTGCGGAAGCGGGCGTCTGCATCGTCTCGGGTCTCGCGCTCGGCATCGACGGCGCCGCGCATCAGGGTGCGCTCGATGCCGGGGAGACTGGCGCGGGCACGATGGCCGTCGTCGGCACCGGGCTCGACCGCGTCTATCCGCCGCGGCACCGTGCGCTCGCTCACGCGATTGCCGAACGCGGACTGCTGCTCTCGGAGTTTCCGCTCGGCACACCACCGCTCGCCGAGAACTTCCCGCGTCGCAACCGCATCATCTCGGGCCTCGTGCGCGCCGTGCTCGTGGTCGAGGCCACGCTCAAGTCGGGCTCGCTCATCACTGCGCGGCTGGCGGCCGAGCAGGGCCGCGATGTCTTCGCCATGCCGGGCTCGATCCACTCGATCCATCACAAGGGGTGCCACGCGCTCATCAAGCAGGGCGCGAAGCTGGTCGAAAGCGCAGCTGACGTGCTCGAGGAACTCGGGCTCGGCAGCGCAGTGACGAAGCCGCGCCAGTCGACCCCCGCCGCGTCCCGCGAAGATGAGGATGTCCTCGGCGCTGCACTCACGCACGCGCCGGTCGATCTCGACACCCTCGTCGCAAGGAGCGGTCGATCGAGTGCCGACGTGCTCGCCGCGCTCACGCTGCTCGAACTCGAGGGCCGAGCCGAGCAGCTCCCGGGCGGGCGTTGGCAACGGCGGCGCGACTGACCTCGCTTCCGCGCGCGCTGTCGTACGATTCCGCACGCACCCGACGCCACATCGCCATCGCGCGATCACGCCATCGACGTACGTTGGTCTACGTCACTGCGCAGGGCTCGCTACGCCTTCTGCCGTATGGTCGCCGTGCGTGGCCGAACCTAATGTCTCCGCCGTGCCGAACGTGATGCATCTGCTGATCGTCGGTTCATCCTCAACCATTGATTCGGGAGACATGACCATGAAACGCGCCCTCGGAGCAGCACTCTTTGCATCCCTTCTCGCCTTCAGCGCCAACGCTTCGCGCGAGGTCGCCTATTGCGATCCGGGTTTCGACATCCAGAAGGTCTCGGGCGACAAGGCCGTCTGCGCCAAGTCGGAGAGCTATCGCGACTACGTCGGCAACCGCAACTGCGTGCCGGGTACCAACTACACGGGCAAGGAGGCGAATGACGGCGGTGATCTGTGTGATGCCGCGGGTGGCGCCTTGGGGGCCCAGCCGGCTGTGCTCTGCGAGATCGATCCGACCCGGTCGGGGTCCAAGACCGAGATGATCAAGGGCGGTCGCGACCGCTGCTACGTCACCAAGACGCGGACGGTCTTCGGCAACGTCAAGACGCGGATGGAATGAGCGCGCGCCCGTATCGGTCCGAGGGCGCTTCGATGCGCACCCTTACCCGCTTCCGTCACGCCTCCGTCCTCGTGGGCGTGCTCGGCGCGCTGACGACATCGGCCCTGGCGGCCGATGTCGAGACCACGCCGACTGCGAACGCGCAGTCGGCGGATTACGTTGCAGGCCAGAAGGCGCTCGAGGCGAAGCAGTGGAAGCTCGCGGTCAGCCACTTCCGCCGCGCCACCGAGCAGACACCCAAGAGCGCCGACGCCTGGAATCTCTACGGCTACGCGAGTCGCTGGACGGGCGACTACGACACCGCGTTCAAGGCCTACGCCCAGGCGCTGGCCATCGACCCGAAGCACCGCGGCGCGCTCTCCTACCGCGGGATCGCCTACGTGCAGACGAACGATCTCGCCCGTGCACGCGAGGCACTCGGTCAGGTCGAGGCGATCTGCGGTCGCTCCTGCGAGGAGTACCAGTTGCTCGCGCAGGCGATCGCCGCACACAAGCCGCGCTGAGCGACCTTCGCTTGCTTGGAACAAGGCGGACCTTCGGGTCCGCTTTGTGTTGTCTACGTTCCGTGACCCGGCGCGTCAGGCCGCGGTGATCGCGGCGGCCGTAGCCTCACCTGAGCGCAAAGCGCCGCACATCACTTTCCGCGATGACTGCGCCCTGACCGTCGAGCGCCACGACCCGCCAGCGTGCATCGCCCTGCACCCGACCACGCAGCCAGGGCGTCGGCGGGCGATAGCGGCTGCCCTCCGTGGTAGCGATGGCGATCAGTCGGCCGCCACTTTCCACTTCGATCCGGTAGCGCGAGGCGCCGGCTTGAGAAATCCACTCGAACTGGGCGCGCTCCGGGTCGATGCGCGTGTCGTCGAGCGGCAGCATCAGGGCGAGCGGCTGCGGCGTCCGGGGCGCAGGGGATCGAGGCGCGCTCGACCCGACGACGTAGCGCAGCGCGGGGATGGGGAATCCCGCCACGCCGCCGGACTTCACGATCACGCCGCCCCCGATGTCCGAGTTGGCCTCCCGGTCATCGGTCGCCTCGATGCGAAGGAGCAGCTGGTACGGGCCTTCGACGCGGGTGTCGAGGAGCGCCGGATCGGGGCCTTCGATCCGCGCGATGCCGGTCGGCGGCAGGAACTGCGAAAAGCGTGAGACCACGAGATAGCGCCGCTGGGTCGCCCGCAGTTCGAGCGGCAGCGCCGCCTCGGGCAGGAGATCGCTCGCCTCGGGCTCCGGGTCGCCCGGTCGCACGAGCTCCCAGCGGCCCTTGAGCTGCCCCGTACCATTGAACTGGATGGTCGCTGAGACGCGCGGCAGACGCTCGCCTGGCGGGACGGAAAGAAGCCGCGTGGCGTCGGGCGCGGCGTCGGCTGCGAGTCGCACGTCGATCAGGGACAGCGGGGAACGCGCGCCACCCGCACCGAGCCGACAGGTGACGACCACCCACTTGTCGCCACCGCTGCCGCCGGCGAATCTGCGGACGTAGAAGAAGTCGCTGTTCCTGCCCTCGATCCCCTCCTGCACCGCACGGCGCACGACCGAGGCCGGGATGGTCATGATGTCAGTCAGGTTGGTCTGACCGATGCCCACCGACGGACGCGCCCGGTCGAAGGCGAGCGGCAGCCGTCCGAAGAGCGTGCCGGGAACGCACGGGTCGAAGTCGGTCACCGCACCACCGAGCACGCCCGGCTTGAGTTCACCGCACCAGAGCGCTTCGACGGCGCGCTCGCCCGCATCCAGCCCCTGGAAGGTGAGGAACACGGTGTTGGGCGCGTTGCTGCGCACGTTGACGCCGGTTGGGTTGACGCCACGGATGGCCGCGGCCGGGTCGCTCGCGAGCAAGGCGCCCGCGATGGCGAGGGCAAGGGGTGGGCTGCGCATCATGCGATTCACCTTCAGAAATTGATCGAGAGACCGGCTTGCAGGAGCGTCTGACGCCCGGCGAGCACGCGGCTGACGACGTTGTCGAGCGCCCGATTGCGGGCGGTGGCCAGCCGGACGAAGACGTGTCCGGGCAGCGGCCTGAACGAAAGCGGCAGCGTGAACTTGCGCGTGAGCTGGGTGGCGAGCGTGAGGGTGTTCGTGTACTGCTGGGCGAGCGAGTCGTAGGCGATCGCCTTCGCGTAGTCGATCTTGACGCCCCAGAGATCGGTGAATTGCCAGTCGAGCGCGACGTTGCCGCCGTTGTTGTACGTGGCCTGCGACTGCTCGTGGCTGTAGTTGCGGCTCCGGTTGAAGCCACCGTTCACCGACAGCGTCTCGCTCACCCGCCAGCCCACGTTCAGGCCGTGGGTCTGGATGTGGAAGTCGGCGGTCTCCCGTCCGGGCTGGCGGTTGTCCTGATGGCCGAGTTCCAGGTTGTAGGATACGGTCCACGGTTCGAGCGACCAGTTGAGCGCGAGCTTGTGCGCGAGGTTCACTTGGTCTGGCCAGAACGAGGAGCGGGCGTTGGTCCCGTCAGGCACGCGCAGCGTGTACTGACGCACGCGCCGGCTTTCCCACTGCGCAGCTGGCCAGCGTGGGTCGGGCTTCTCGCTCGTGCCCATGAGGCTGGCAAGCGGAAGGTTGGCCTGCACCACATATTCATAGGTGCCGGTCTTGAGGATGGTCGGGATCGTCTTGACGTTGTCGTTCTTGCGCGAGGCCGTGACCAGCAGCTGTGCGTCCCCAGCCCTCGCCTCGACGCCGTAGCGCACGAGCGCCTGATCGGCGATGAAATTGGAGCCGATCGACTTGAACAGCGGTTCGCTGTAGGCCGCATGCGCGAGTGCCCGAAGTGTCAGGGGGAGCCGCTCGCCCAGCCAGGGCGCCGCGTGGATCAGGGCATAGCTCGCATCCATCTGAAGCGCATCGTGCGTTTCCGGTCGCACGGGGACGAGTTCGCTGCCTTGGGCGAGTGTCGGGTCCACCGGGTTCACGTAGCGCGAGCGCGCCCAGAGGGCGTCGAACTTCCAGCGCCCATCGGCCTCGGCCGCGCTCAGCCGGATACCGACGCCGCGGCTTTGCTCCGCATCCGGCACCTGACCCTGGCCGAAGTTCGCTATCGGCAGTGCACGCGCATCGAGCGCGAAGAGTTCCACGCGCAACCGCCCGGGCTTCTCCGGCACCCATTCGTAACCTGCGCCGATCGTGTAGATGCGATGATCCTGCCGCGCCAGCCCGAACAGGTCGCGTGCGCCGACGAGGCTCGTCGCGCGCAGCGCGCCCACACCCACGTCGAAATGCGGGCTCAGGCGCCAGCGCAGGGACAGCCCCCGGCTGTCGAAGGCGTTGAGGAGCAGCGGGTGCGTGCCGAAGCTCTGATGCCCCAGGCTCGCGCCCCAGCCCTCGCCCGCGAAGTCGAGTTTATAGTCGTTCAGATCGAGCTTGGCGGCGTCCACACCGGCCGTTGCAAAGCGGACGGCATCGGCGCGGTGGCTCGTTCCGAGCACGTTGCTCTCGAGCGTCGTCTTCACGCCGCCCGGACGGCCCTCATAGCCGAGCCCGCCGGTGAGATTCAGGTCCTGGAATCGCCCGCGCGCTCCCCGCGGCGTGGTACCCGAGACACGTTCATGCACCGTGCCTTTGCTGCCCACGGTCAGACGCGGCTTGAAGCCTGCGTTCTCGGCCTCGCCCCCGGCCTCGCCCTCCACGGTCACCGTGAAGCGGCCGAGGTCGAG
>CAZSTF010000052.1:6264-15901 GCA_964609555.1 uncultured Alcaligenaceae bacterium
AGCGGTTGCGCCGTCAGGACACCGAGCGGCATCACGAGCAGTGCACCGACCGACAGCCAAGGGCGCCGCGTGAGAACGGAGATGGATGAGGCGGAGGGCCGAGACACGGTCATGGGACGCTCCAGACATCAGGGTTGAGAGGGGACGGGTTCGATCCACTCGACGCGGTCGGCCCGGCAGCGGTCACGCAGCTGATCGCGATCGATTTCGAGCTGCCAGGCCAGATCCAGCCGGACCTCGCTCAGGCAGCGCACCGGTCGCGCTCGCGGCGAGGCGGCCGATAGCTCGGCGGCGGGCAGGGGCGCATCCTCGGTCCGCACGCAGACGTCCCGTCCGCGCAGTGCGCGATAGACGACGAATTCCGGATGCTCCGGGTCGCAGGTTGCGTCCTTGAACACGAGGGTGCGGCGCTCGCAGCGCGGGCGTTGCGTGGCCGGATCGAGACGTATGTTCGTGCCCGGAGGGCAGTTCACGGCGGCCGACGCGCTCGATGCGGTCTGCCCGACCGTCGGGGCTGGAAGCGACAAGGCAGCCAGCCCGAGCATGACGGCCACGAGCGCCAGCCGCGCAGGCGAACTCGGTAAGCGGTGGCGGCGGGTTGAACAGCGCACGAGGAGCCTCGCGGGAGGAAAGCGTTTGTGCGCACTCTAGGGTTGGGGCACACGGCGCGCCATACGGCATCTGACGTATGGCGGTGACGCGGCCCGCTCGGCTGAAATGGGTCGGACCCGCCCCGGATGTCGCCTCGCAGCAGGACAGGTGCTCAGCCGCTGCGACCGCGCAAGGCGATCGCGATGACCTCGGCGACGTTGTGCACCCCCAGCTTGCCGAGGATGTTTTCCCGATGCTTGCGAACCGTGGCCACACTGAGATCGAGCTTGCGCGCGATGACCTTGCTCGAGTCGCCGGCGCAGAGCAGGGTCACGACTTCGCGCTCCCGCTCGGTCAGCACGCCGAGCGCCTCCTGCGCGGCGCTCGGCCGGGATGCCGGGGGCTGCCACGCCTGCGCGAGGGTTCGGCTGACGTAGCGGCCGCCGGACGCAAGCGTTGCGATCGCGCGGAAGAGCTCATCGGCGTCGTAGTGCTTGGGCACATAACCGTGGGCACCGGCGGCGAGCGCGCGGGTGACGGTCGCCGGATCAGTCTCGCCGGTCAGGATCAAGGCCCTCAGGCCCGGCTGCGCGGCCATCAGTTCGGCAGCCAGTCCTATGCCGTCGGCATCGGGCAGCCCCACGTCGATGATGGCGAGGTCGGGCTTCAGTGCCGCTGCGCGGGCGCGGCCCTCCGCAGCCGTGGCGGCCTCGCCGATCATGCGCAGGTTCCGCTGCAGCGACAGCATCATGCGCAAGCCGTCCCGGATCATCGCGTGATCCTCGATCAGCAGGATGCGCAGTTCGGCGTCCGCTGCGCTGGTATCGTTGGACATCGGCAGGGCGCGTGGGCGCGCGGGCAGGGCAAAGGGATGCAGTCGATTGTGTCACCCGGCTCCGCGTCGCACATGCGTCAGATGCCGTAGGCGGCCGGCTGTTGCAGGGTCCATCGATGCAGCTCTCCTCCATTCGCGCCCGCGTGCTGATCGCCGCCTTGCTGCCGGCGCTCGTGGCCATCGTCGTCGGCGGCGGGCTGCTCGTGGCCCGCCAGCTTCAGCAGGTCGAGCGGGTGAGCGTGGAGCAGGCGCTCTCGCTTGCGCGACAGACGGCCAGCATGTCCGAGCTTGCGCTCGCGACCGCGAGCGAATCCGCGGTCGATCGGGTGCTCGAGTTCGCCCGCCACGCGCCGACGGTCCAAGGGCTCACCTTGCAGGATGCCTCGGGTCGTCCGCTGGGTGCGCATGGCCATCTCACGCCGACGGCGCTCCGCATGCTCAACGCCCGTCCCTTCATCGCCCAGATCGAGCGTGATGCGCATGCCGTCAACGTCATCCATCCGGTGACGGCCTTGGTCGGCGGCTCGTCGAACGATCGCGTCCGTGTCGGCTTCGTTGCGCTGAGCTATGGCCTCGCGCAGGAGCGGGCAGGCAAGCGCGACGTGCTCATCACCGGCATCCTGATCTCGCTGGGCGTGATCCTGCTGGCCGTGCTGCTCGCCCACCTCACCTCGCGGGCGCTGGCTGCGCCGTTGAGCCGTCTGGGCAGCCACATGGCAGCCGTCGCCCATGGACGCTTCGACACGCCGCTCCCGGTCGCCGGGCGGGGCGAACTGCGCCAGCTCGCGATCGACTACAACGCGATGCTGCGCGCGCTTGCCGCTGCGCGGGGTCGACTGCAGGCCGAGATCGACCAGGCGGTCGCGGCACTCGACCGCCGCACGCGCGAGGCGGAGGCGGCCAGTCAGTCCAAGTCGCGCTTTCTCGCCGCGGCGAGCCACGACCTGAGGCAACCCGCGCACGCACTTTCGCTTTACGTCGCCGCCCTGCGCCAGGGACTGCGGTCGCAACCGGCGCCGGTGGCCGAGGCGCTGAGTCCAGCTGTCGAAGGCGTGCATGCCGCATCCCGCTCGCTCGAGCGGTTGCTCAATGCCGTGCTCGATATTTCGCGCTTCGATGCCGGCGTGGTGCCCGTGGAGCGCAGGCCCGTTGAGCTCTCGACCCTCGTGCGCGAGGCGGCACTCCTCGCGGAGTCGGCCGCTCGGGAGAAGGGGCTTCTGCTGCGTGTTCGCGCAACGCCGCTCACGCTGTCGACCGATGCAGTCCTGCTGCGTCGCGTGCTCGACAACCTGCTCTCGAACGCGATCCGGCATTCGCGCACGGGACGCATCCTGGTTGCGCTCCGACGCCGGGGCGGCGGAGCCCTGATCCAGGTCTGGGATCAGGGCGTCGGCATTGCGTCCGAGCACCTGCCGCATCTGTTCGAAGAGTTCTACCAGGTGCGCCGGGGCGAGAGTGCGGGCGGCGGCCTGGGCCTCGGCCTCGCCATCGCGGCGCGCGCGGCCGAGCTGATCGGTGGGCGGATCTCGGTGCGCTCGGTACCCGGCCGCGGCAGCTGCTTCGCGATCGTCCTCGATGGCAACGGACAGGCGACGGAGAGCGTGACCGAGACACGCACGATCGCGGTCTCGGCGGCGCGTGGCGAGACCATCGCGGTGCTCGACGACGATGCCCTGGTGCGCGATTCCCTCGCGCTGCTCCTCCGGCAGCACGGCTACCGGGTGATTGCCGCAGGCCGCGCGAGTGAGCTCTCGAGCGCGCTCCAGGCGAACCTGTCGTCCGTGGCTGCCGCGCTCGTGGACTACCGGCTCGAAGATGGCTACACCGGCATCGACGCGGCGCGCCGAATCGAGCGGCTGTTTGCGCGCCACGGGCGGCAGATCACGATCGTGCTCATCACGGGCGACACCTCGGCCGAGCGGATCCGAGCACTGCACGAATCGGGCTTCGCGGTGCTGCACAAGCCCGTTCAGCCGGTACGACTGCTCGAACTGCTCGCCTCCGGCCAACACGATGCGGGGGTGGGCCATGCGCGCTGAGCTGCGCGACTCGCCGTGGGCTGCGCGGACGGTGGCCGAGGCCGCGGCATGGCTTGCAGCAACGGATGCGGGCGGAGACGCCGATCCTGCGAACGTGGAGCGCCTCTTCGAACGCGCCCATGTCGAAGCGGCCTTCGGCCTGCCGGACTTGCCAGCGACCTTGTCCCGGCTCGAGCGGTGGGCGCGGAGCCATGACGACGAGCTTGCGCTCGCCCGCGTGGCGGCCATCCGGCTCGATGCGCTCTACTGCGACTGGCGACCGCTTCGGGATTCGGGCCGCTGGGTCGAACTCGTGCGGCCGCTTTCGGTGACGCGCCTCGCTGCGCTGCCCTTGCTGCCCCGTCTCGCGCTCGCCGTCGGCATCCTGGCGGCCGACCTCTACGGCGACAGTCTCGCCGCGGCCGCGAGCATCGCCGAAGCCGTGCCCACGTGGTGCGATGGCATCGATGATGCGACCGTGTCACTTGCGGCCAATGCGCTCGGCTACGCGCTCGAATTCCGGAGCGGCGAGCGCAACTGGCCTCGCGCCCACGACGTGCTGGCGCGCTGTGACGCGCTCCGCGAACAGATCGACCGACTGCCGCTCGTGCGGACACGGCTCGAAACACGTCGTGCGTTCTACTTCGACTACCGGCGGGGCGACTACGCGAACGCGCTGACGCGCAGCCAGGGCGCCGTGGAAGACGCGCTTGCGATCGGGGTGCCGTTCACCGCGCGCGAGGCGCGCATCACCGTCAGTCTCGCCCATCTCATGCGCGGCGAGCACGAGGCGGCCGACCGCGCCATCGACGACGAGGCGGCACACATCCCCGAGGGCCACCTCATGCTGCGCGCCAACGTGCATTACGAGCGCGCGTGGCTGCATGCCCTGCGACGCGACGTGATCGCCGCCCAGCGCGAACTCGACCTTGCCTGCACGCTCTTTGCGGAAGTCGACGAGCACGGCGTCATGGCCAATGCCACCCCGTCCCTGCAGTCGCAGCTGTTCGTGCTCCTCGCGGAGCTCGAACACGCGGCGGCGGTGTTCGAACGGCGACTGCGCTCGCCCGACGCCTGGCGCGTGGACGCGGGGCTGATCGCCGCACTGCGTGCGCTCGGTCAGGGCGATCGCGAGGCCGCGGCCCGGGCGCTCGCGGAAGTGCTCCCGCTCGCGCGGCGACTCGACTTCAAGGGCATCTGGTGGGCGTGCCGGGCCGAACTCAAGCGGCTGCTCGAGTATGCGATCGCCGCAGGAATCGAACCCGCGTGGGCACGGCAGGTGATCGAGGCGCGGGCGCTGTAGCCGTTGTTGCCGCGGCGCTCCGCTCGACAGCGCGTTGCAGCCTCTGGTTACACTGAAAAAATGCAGAAGACCCTGATCATTGCCGAAAAACCTTCGGTCGCGAGCGACATTGCCAAGGCGCTCGGCGTCAAGAAGGACGGCGACCATTTCGAGAACGACCGCTACGTCATCTCCTCGGCCGTGGGTCATCTGGTCGAGATCGGCGAGCCCGAGGAGGAAGAGGTCAAGCGCGGCAAGTGGACCTTTGCCAAGCTG
Organism: uncultured Alcaligenaceae bacterium; assembly: GCA_964609555.1. Classification (GTDB taxonomy): domain Bacteria; phylum Pseudomonadota; class Gammaproteobacteria; order Burkholderiales; family Casimicrobiaceae; genus Casimicrobium. The sequence continues at coordinate 11,267 of CAZSTF010000052.1, forward strand.
CCGGTGATCCCGTCGCATTTCGAACTGAAGCCGATCGAGAAGACCGCGGATCGCCTGCGGCAGCTGACCAAGCTCATCAAGCGCAAGGACGTGGGCGAGATCGTGAACGCCTGCGACGCGGGCCGCGAGGGTGAGCTGATCTTCCGCCTGATCGCGCAGCACGCGAAGGCGAAGCAGCCGATCAAGCGGCTGTGGCTTCAGTCGATGACGCCATCGGCCATCCGTGACGGCTTCGCCCATCTGCGCAGCGACGAGGAGATGCTGCCGCTCGCGGATGCCGCGCGCTGCCGAAGCGAGGCCGACTGGCTGATCGGCATCAACGGCACGCGCGCGATGACCGCCTTCAATACGAAGAGCGGCGGCTTTCATCTGACCACGGTCGGCCGTGTGCAGACGCCCACACTCGCCCTGATCGTGGAGCGCGAGGAGAAGATCCGGAAGTTCGTCCCGCGCACGTATTTCGAGGTCCACGCGACCTTCAACGCGAAGGCGGGGCCCTACGCCGGGCGCTGGTTCGACGAGAAGTTCAAGAAGGGCGAGGATGAGCACGCGCGGGCCGAGCGGATCTTCGGTGAGGGACCGAAGGCCGCCGAGGCAGCACGTGCCCGCGCGCAGGCGATCGTGGCCAAGTGCCTCGGCAAGCCGGGCACGGTTGAGGAGGAGTCGAAGCCCACGACGCAGGCGCCGCCCTTGCTCTACGACCTGACGAGTCTTCAGCGCGAGGCGAACAGCCGCTTCGGCTTCTCGGCCAAGACGACGCTGTCGCTCGCCCAGGCGCTCTACGAGAAGCACAAGGTGCTCACCTACCCGCGGACGGACTCCCGCGCGCTGCCCGAGGACTACGTCAAGACGGTCACGCAGACGCTCGAGGTGCTCGAGGAGACGAATCGCTACGGCAGCTTTGCCCGGGAGATCCGCACGAAGAAGTACGTGCGGCCCGGCAACAAGCGCGTGTTCGACAACGCGAAGGTGTCGGACCACTTCGCGATCATCCCTACGCTCGAGCCGCCGAAGGCGCTGAACGAGCTCGAGGAGAAGCTCTACGACCTTGTGGTCAAGCGCTTTCTGGCCGTGTTCCATCCGCCGGCGGAGTTCCTGCAGACGACGCGCATCACGCGGGTCGAGGGCGAGGCCTTCAAGAGCGAGGGCAAGGTGCTCGTGAACGCCGGCTGGCTCGCGGTCTACGGCAAGGAAGCCGACGCCGAGCGCGGCGAGGAGGCCGCGGGCTCGCTCGTGCCGGTTGCGGCTGGGGAGCGACCCATCGCCGACCCGGTGGAGGCCAAGGAGAATGCGACCAAGCCGCCGGCGCGCTACACGGAAGCCACGCTGCTCTCGGCGATGGAAGGCGCGGGCAAGTTGATCGATGACGAGGAGTTGCGCGCTGCGATGCAGGAGAAGGGCCTCGGGACGCCGGCCACACGCGCGGCGATCATCGAGGGCCTCATCACGCAGAAATACCTCGTCCGCGAGGACAAGGTGCTGAAGCCCACGCCGGCGGCGTTCTCGCTGATCACGCTGTTGAACGGACTCAAGGTGCCCGAGCTCACCTCGCCCGAGCTCACCGCGCAGTGGGAGACCGAGCTCGCGCGCATGGAGCGCGGGCAGACGAGCCGTGACCAATTCATGGCCTCGATCGTGGAGATGGCGAAGCACATCGTGGCGCAGGCCAAGGGGCACGAGAGCGACACCGTGCCCGGCGACTTCGCGGATCTCCAGGCTCCCTGTCCCAAGTGCGGCGGCCAGATCAAGGAGAACTACAAGCGCTTTGCCTGCACGCGCTGCGACTTCGGCTTCTGGAAGATTCTCGCCGGACGCCAGCTTTCGGTGGAGGAGGCGGAGACGCTTCTTCGCAACGGCAAGATCGAAGGTCTCGAAGGTTTTCGCTCTAAGCTGGGCCGGGCGTTCAATGCCAACCTGCGTCTCAACGCCGAACACGAGGTGGAGTTCTACTGGGACGATGCACCGGAGCGTGTGGGCGAAGGGGCCGAGGCGCTGGACTTCTCGACCCAGGAGCCGGTGGGCACCTGCCCAAAGTGTGGCGCGCGCGTGTTCGAGACCGATACGAGCTATCTCTGCGAAGTGGCGGCGAAGCGGGACAAGCGAAGGAAGTGCGACTTCCGTTCCGGCCGCGTGATCCTGTCGCAGGAGATTCCGCGCGAGCAGATGGCGAAGCTTCTCGCCGAGGGCAAGACCGATCTCTTCACCGGCTTCGTGTCGACCCGCACCAAGCGGCCGTTCCAGGGGTTTCTCGTGCTCGAGCGCAAGAAGGACGATGTGAAGGTGGGCTTCGAGTTCCCGCCCCGCGAGCCGAAGTCACCCAAGTCGGCGGCCGCCAAGATGTCGGCGGCAAAGGCGTCGGCGAAAAAGTGAGGCCCATGTGACCCGCGGGTTGCAGCCCACCCTGCGCCGCGTCGGGCCGGCGGATGCGCAGGCGCTCGCGCGGCTCGCCGCCACGGTTGCGCCCTCGGTGCTGGCGGGACTGCCGGCCGATGGGACGGCGCAGTGGGCTCAGCGTCTTGAAGCGCTGGCCGAGCCCGCCGATGTGGCACTTGGGCTGTTTTCGCCCGACGGCCGCCTGCAGGCCTACGCCCAGCTGCGCTGGTGGAAGGCACGCGACCGGCTTCGGCACATGGCCACGCTCACGCAGCTGATCGCGGCCCCGGACCGTCGCGGCAAGGCGGCGCTTGCGACACTGATCGAAGGGCTGCTGGGCTTCACGCGCGAGGCGCTCGCGGTGCGCCGGGTGGAAGTCATGCTCGATGCCGCCACCGCGTGGATGTCGGATGTGCTCGTCGCCGCGGGCTTCACCTGCGAGGCGACGTGCCCCGGCCGCGCCGCCGTGCATGGCCGGGCCGAGCCGCAGTGGCTCTACGGGCACGTGGCGCCGGATGTGATGGCCTTTCCGCCCGCGCCGCCGCTGCCGGCGCCGGTTCGCGCGAGGCGTGCGAAGCGTGCGGAGCGTGGCGAGCGCGCACCGAAGTTCACGATCCGAGCGGCCAGCGAACTCGACGCCGAGGACATCACGGCCATCTACACGAGCCGGGGCACGGCGCGCGGCACGTTGCAGCATCCTTGGATTTCTGCGGACGTGTGGCGCGAACGGCTTGCGCAGAACACTCGCGGCGCGCGGGTCCACCTGGTGGCGGAAGTCGCGCGCGGCGCGCGGCGCACGCTGGTGGGCTCGGCGGGCATCATGACCGTGTCCGACGATCCGCGCGAGAAGCATGTGGCGAGTCTGGGCATCGGCGTGATGGATGCGTGGCAGGGCGTGGGTGCCGGGCGCGCACTCATGACAGCGCTTCTCGATCATGCAGACCAGTGGGCGCATTACGCCCGGGTCGAACTGCATGTCTACGCGGACAACCAGCGTGCGATTGCGCTCTACGAGTCGCTGGGTTTCAAGCGCGAAGGCGTGATCCGGGATTCGGCGTTGCGCGAGGGCGGCTACGCCGACTCGATCGTCATGGGACGGTTGCATCCGCGATTGCACCCCGGATTGCAAAAGGATTGAACACGATGGATGAGGTGCGCTTTCGGCGCGAGGCCACGGCCTGCGGGCGGGCCATCGGGGTCGTCACCCTGGCCCGGCCGCGCGCGATCAACGCGCTCACGCTCGCCATGTGCCAGGCGATGCTGCGCGAGCTGCGCGCCTGGCAGAGCGACGAGTCGATCGTCTGTGTCGTCATCGAGGGCGCGGGCGAGAAGGGCTTCTGCGCGGGCGGCGATGTGGCCGAGGTGATCCGCCGTGTGCGTGCCGGCGGGCCGGATCGGTTTGTCTACGGTGACCAGTTCTTCGAGGTCGAATACACGCTCGACCTGCTCATCCATCGCTATGCCAAGCCAATCGTCGCGCTCGTGCACGGCATCTGCATGGGCGGCGGACTGGGGCTCGTCGCCGGTGCGCAGGAGCGCGTGGCAGTCGAAGACGCGCGCTTCGCGATGCCTGAGATCCACATCGGGCTCTTTCCCGATGTCGGCGGGGGCTGGTTTCTCAATCGCCTGCCGCGCGGACTCGGGCACTACCTTGCACTCACGGGAGCGGCCCTCGATGCCCGCGAGGCGCTGGCCGTCGGACTCGCCGATCATGTCATCACGGCCGATCGGGCGGCCACGTTGGTTGCGGCGCTCGCAGCGGCGCACTGGCCCCAGGGCGAGTCCGGGGCGCTCCGTGCGCAAGCGGCGGCGCTCGTCGTTCAGCAGGTCGGCGAGCGTCCGGACGAGGGCCCCCCGGCCGGTCTGCTGGCCTCCGGGCGGCTTGCGGCACTGGCCCGCGCGGCCTCGACGGCGGCGCACGTCACCGCCTACCGCGATCAGTTGCTCGCACTCGCCCGCGACGACGCGCATTTCGAGCGCCCGGCGCAGAGCCTGGCCCGCGGCTCGCCCACGGCGGCCCACGTGGTCTGGCGCTACCTCGCGCGCACACGGGGCTTGGGCATCGCCGAAGTCCTCGCGCTGGATCTCGTGCTGGCCCGCCGCTTTCAGCGGGGGCATGACTTCGCCGAAGGTGTGCGCGCCGTGCTCCTTGACAAGGACCGCGCGCCGCGCTGGTTGCCCGCGGACTGGGCGAGTGTGGAGCCCTCGGAGGTGGAGCGGCACTTTGCCCCGCTGACCGACTGAACGGCCCGCCGCGCCCGC
>CAZSTF010000053.1:0-5912 GCA_964609555.1 uncultured Alcaligenaceae bacterium
GACGGGCATCGGATCGGCGACCGGCTCGACCGGCAACGCCGCTGCGACGGCAGCGACTGCCGTGTCGGGTGGGGGCGGACGGCGGCGCGGTTTGGGCGGCGCCGGAGTCGTTGCGGCTGCGACGGGCGGGGGCGGCGGCTTGGCGATGTGGGTGACCAGGGGCACGGAGTGCGCCTCGGGCAGGTCGAGTTCCGCAAACGACCCAGCCACGAGGTGCAGCGCCACCGAAGCAATCAGCGCAAGCGCGAGCCGTCGGCGCGGCGTGGCGAGCCAGCCCCGCTTGGCGGCGATGCGCGCGGCGAGCGCGTATTCAAGCCGGTCGTCAGCCGAGGACTTCGGGGCGGGCACGGAAGGCATGGCCCGGTGAACGCCTCAGACGGATGCGGGGAGGACGCGCACGCGAAAGCCCTCGATCTTGAGCCGTTCCTCGCAGAAGAGCCGCACCGCCCACGGCAGGATCTGGTGCTCCTGCACGAGCACGCGCGCGGCGAGCGTCTCGGGCGTGTCGTCATCCTCGACCTGTACCGCGGCCTGGGCGATGATCGGCCCCCGATCGAGTTCGGGCGTGACGAAGTGCACCGTGCAGCCGTGCAGCTTCACGCCTTCGGCGAGCGCGCGGGCGTGCGTGTCGAGCCCCGGAAAGGCGGGCAGAAGCGAAGGATGGATGTTGATGAGCCGTCCGGCGAAGGCCTCGGTGAACACGGGCGTGAGAATGCGCATGAAGCCGGCCAGTACGACCAGATCGACCGCCGCTTCGTTCAGTCGGGCCACGAGCGCCGCATCGAACGCCTCGCGCGTGGCGAAGTCGCGATGCGAAAGCGTGAAAGTGGCAATCCCTGCATCGGCGGCCAGGGCAAGCCCGCCCGCATCCGCGCGATTCGAGCCCACGAGCACGACGTCGCCCGCGAGATCCTGCCGAAGCAGCGCGCCAAGGTTGGATCCGCGACCCGAGATCAGAACGGCGATGCGCTTGCGGCGGGGCATGAGGTCAGGCGCGCAGTTGGAGCGATTCGGCCTCGAAGGTGAGCCCAAGCGAGCGGATCACTGCGCGCTTCGGGCCCGCCTCGACCGAGCCGGCCACCCATGCGCCCACACTTTCGCCCCGCGCGATCTCGGCAGCGCGCGCGGCATCCGCCGGGGAGACGAAGAGCGCGAAGCCCGCCCCCATGTTGAAGGTGCCGTAGGCCTCGGTCGCATCGAGCCCCGCCTCGCGGGCGAGGAAGGCGAGTTCCGTCGGCACGGGCGGCACGGTGTCGATGACATAGGTGAACGCACCCGGATGCCGGAGGAGCTTCCGCCAGCCGTGACCCGTGATGTTGATCGCGTAATGCACGTCGACGCCGGCGCGGGCAAGCGCCTCGGTCACCGGGCTGTAGAGCGCCGTGGGCGAAAGAAGCGCCTCGCCGTAGGTCCGCCCGTCCTCGAGCACCGTGCCATAGCCCGCGGGCAGCCGATCGGCGATCTTGCGCGCAAGCGAGACGCCGTTGGCGTGGATGCCGCTCGATGCGAGCAGCACGATCGCATCCCCCACGGCGAGCCGCTCACCGAGCGAGAGCCGGGTCTTGGGGTAGACCGTGCCGACGCAGCCTGCGGCGAGATCGATCGTGCCCGGTGCCACGACCCCGGCGAGCGCGGGCGTCTCGCCCCCGCCCCAGGACACGCGGCAGCGGTCACAGGCAGCGCGCCAGCCTTCGATCAGATCGGTCGCACGGCGCGTGTCGGCAAACCAATCGCTGCCGCCCGCCGCCCAGTACGCCTGCACCACATGCGGCGTGGCGCCGACGGTGATCAGGTCGTTGACCGCCATCGCGATCGTGTCCTGCGCGATCGCGGCGTAATGGCTCCGGCCCGTGGCGGCGTAGACCGCATCCGCCACGAGCACCTTGGTGCCGAGACACTCGACGATCGAGGCGAGGTAGCGATCGCCCAGATCGACCACGTAGGCGGATTCCCCGCGCGAGGCGGGCACTTCGGCCAGGCCGCAGGCGGCGAGGTGGGGCGCGGTCGCGGCGGCCGACCGCTGGGCGAGGAGCTTGACCGGATCGACCTGGTCGTAGTTGACGCCAGCCTGCTCGTAAGTGATCGGGGCGGAGGAGACGGGCGGGACGCTCATGGCGGAGGCGACGTGCGTGGTGAAATTGCCGGGCCATGAGTGAGACGAACCCACCGACCGGCGAGCTGGTCCACGGCAACCCGAAAGACAGCGCGGAGGAGCGTACTGCCGCTCCCGCCTTGGGTATCAATGTTAGCGAGCCCCCTGCTGCCCCCGCGTCCGTCGCCGGAGGTGCAGGCGGCTCGCTCTGGCAGCGCCTGTCCTTTACGGCGCGCGCCCTGGTCATGCTCGCGCTCCTGCTCGCGCTCGGCTGGCTCATTGATGCGCTCGGGCCGATCCTCACGCCGTTCCTGTTCGGCGCGATCCTCGCCTACATCGGCGCGCCCATCATGAACGCCCTCGAGCGGCGTGGTGTGGGCCGAACCGCGGGGGCCGTCCTCGTGATCGCCGCGCTCGTCGGCTTCCTGATCGCGCTCGTCGGCGTTGTCGCGCCCCTGATCGCCAGCGAGGTCAACCGGATCGCCCGTGCGCTGCCGGACATCCTGAACCGCGCGCAGACGGTGTGGATCCCATGGCTCAACGCGACCTTCGGGCTCGCGCTCTCGCTCGATCTGTCGGCACTCAAGACCTTGGCCTCGGAGCACACGGATGTGCTCGGCCCGCTCTCGCAGCGCTTCCTCGGCTCACTCAAGGTGGGCGGCCAGGCGCTGCTCGGCATCGCACTCAACGTGACGCTCGTGCCGGTGGTCATGTTCTATCTGCTCCGCGACTGGCCGCGGCTCATCGCGGGCGTCGATGGCCTCGTGCCCACGTCGAAGCAGCGCACCGTGCGCAGCCTTGCGCGCGAAATCGACGCAGTGCTCTCCGAGTTCCTGCGCGGGCAAGGGCTCGTCATGCTCGCGCTCGCCGCCTACTACTCGATCGCGCTCTGGCTGGTCGGGCTCGACTATGCGCTTGCGGTCGGGCTCGTGACCGGGCTGCTCGTCTTCATTCCCTATCTGGGGTTCGGACTGGGGCTCGCGCTCGGGATGCTGGCCGCGCTCACGCAGTTCACCACCCCGGGCCCGATCATCGCGGTGGCGCTCGTCTTCGCGGGTGGGCAGCTGCTGGAAGGCTTCGTCCTCGTGCCCAACCTCGTGGGTGACCGGATCGGCCTGCATCCGCTGGCGGTCATCTTCGCGCTCATGGCCTTCGGCCAGCTCTTCGGCTTCGTCGGCGTGCTGCTTGCCCTTCCGGCGAGTGCGGCGCTCCTCGTGGTTGCGCGGCACGTCCTCGCCCGCCTGCGGGAGACGGCACCCGCCGCCCCGCCTGCTGTTCCCCCGCCTGCCACGCCGTCCGCATGAGCCCGGAGGACACGCTCACCCGGCAGCTCACGCTCGATCTCTTCAGCCCCGAGCCGCCGAGCTTCGAGAATTTCATCGTCGGCCGCAACGCCGAAGCCGTGGCCTGCCTGCGCGCGCTCGCTCAGGGCGACGATGCGCTCTCCGGATCGCTCGCCGTATCGCGGGCGATCACGCTCTGGGGCACTCCGGGTGTGGGCAAGAGCCACCTGCTCGCCGCCGTGGCGGCCCGTGCGCCCCGCGACGCGCTTCATTCCAGCGCCGAGGCGCTCATCGAGAACCCCTTCCCGGACGCCCGACTGCTCTTGGTCGATGACGTCGATGGCTTCGACGCCGACCCGCAGGGCGCCCTGTTCACCGCGTTCAACCATGTCACGGCCGCCGGTGGCCGCGTGGTGGCCACCCTGTCGACGGCCCCACTCGCGAGCGGGCTCCGGTCGGACCTGCGTTCCCGGCTCGGTAGCGGACTCGTCTTCGAGATCCTGCAGGTGCCCCAGGACGACCTCCCGGGCCTCATGCGCGGCTACTGTGCCCAAGCCGGCTTTGAAGTCAGTGATGAAGTGCTTGCTTACCTCCTGAGCCGCCACAGTCGGGATTTGCCGTCCCTGCGCCGGGTGCTCCGCGCGCTCGACCGCTGGTCGCTGGCCGAGCGTCGACCGGTGACCGTGCCGCTCGCGCGGGCCGTCCTCGCCGCGCTCGAGCGCGGGTGAACCCCTATTCCTTCGCTCGCCCCTGCTAGCATGCGGCCCCGAGTCGGGTTGCATCCGCCCGCCGGAAGGAGGTTCGGCGTGTCAACCAATCGAATTCGCGTTCGTTACTGGCTCAGGTTCGGAGGGAGGACTTCCGGGCTTTGCAAAGCAACACATCTTCTAGAGGATCGATACCAATGAGCAAACTGTTGACCGCCCTGATCGCTTCGGCTTTCGCTGCTGTTTCCTTCGCCCAGGCTCCGGCTGCTCCGGCCGCTGCCCCGGCGGCTCCCGCGAAGGCGGCTGAGCCGGCCAAGGCGGCTGCCCCGGCCAAGGCGGAAGAGAAGAAGGCTGCTGCGCCGGAGAAGAAGGCCGAGAAGAAGGCCAAGAAAGCGAAGAAGGCCAAGAAAGCCGAGAAGAAGGGCTGATCCCCTCCCCATCCGGTCGGGGCCTTCGGGCCCCTGAAACAGGGCACCCTCGCGGTGCCCTTTTCATTTCCGCTGGCCGTGCGGCCCGCTGAGAAAATCCGCTCATGAAAGTCGTCGTCGGCCTCTCGGGAGGCGTGGATTCCGCCGTCACCGCCTGGCTGCTCAAGGCGCAGGGCCACGACGTGCTCGGCATCTTCATGAAGAACTGGGAGGATGACGACGACGCCGAGCACTGCTCCTCGCGCGAGGACCTGGTCGATGCCGTGAGCGTGGCCGATCACATCGGCATCGACATCGAGGTCGTGAACTTCGCCTCGGAATACAAGGAGCGCGTGTTCTCCTATTTCCTCGCCGAATACCAGGCCGGGCGCACGCCCAACCCCGACGTGCTCTGCAACACCGAGATCAAGTTCGCCGCCTTTCTCGACCACGCGATGCGGCTGGGCGCCGAAAAGATCGCCACGGGCCACTATGCCGGCGTGCGCGAAACGGCCGATGGGCGCCATGAGCTCCTGAAAGGCGCCGACCCCGGCAAGGACCAGAGCTACTTTCTCCATCGGCTCGACCAGGCCCAGCTCTCCCGGGCCCTGTTTCCGCTCGCGCAGATCCCGAAGCACGAGGTGCGCGAGATCGCGCGCCGTGAGGGCATCCCGAACCACGCCAAGCGCGACTCGACCGGCATCTGCTTCATCGGCGAGCGGCCCTTCCGGGAATTTCTCGAGCGCTATCTGCCCAAGACGCCGGGCGAGATGGTCACGCCCGAGGGCCGCGTCGTCGGCACGCACCAGGGGCTGGCCTACTACACGCTGGGCCAGCGCGGCGGGCTCGCGATCGGCGGTGACCGCGCGGGCAGCGGGGAGCCGTGGTACGTCGCGGGCAAGGACGTGGCGAAAAATCGCCTCATCGTCGTCCAGGGGCGGGGGCATCCGGCGCTCCGACGCGCGGACATCACGCTCACGAACACGCACTGGATTTCGGGCAGCGCACCGCCCGTCGGCAACGGCTACGGCGGCAAGACGCGCTATCGGCAGCCGGACGCGAAATGCAGCTACCGGGTCGATGCGGACGGCCGGGAGACGCTCGCGTTTGCCGAGCCGCAATGGGCACCGACGCCGGGGCAGTATGCGGTGCTCTATCGAGGGGAGGTGTGTCTGGGCGGTGGCGTGATCAATTGAGCGATCGCGACGGCTGAGCGCTTGCCCTCTCCCTCCGGGAGAGGGCGCGCCGAAGGCGCGGGTGAGGGTATGCCGCGGTGTCGCCAGCCGATAATCCGGGCCACCGTCACCACCCTTCGAAGCGCTGCCATGTACGACTTCGACACCCTCGCCCTGCACGCAGGCACGCCGCCCGACCCGGCCACCGGCGCCCGCGCGCTGCCGATCCATCAGTCCACTTCCTTCGT
>CAZSTF010000053.1:6012-14639 GCA_964609555.1 uncultured Alcaligenaceae bacterium
CCGACCCGGCCACCGGCGCCCGCGCGCTGCCGATCCATCAGTCCACTTCCTTCGTCTTCAAGGACGCGGATCACGCCGCAGCACTCTTCAACATGGAGCGCGCGGGTCACGTCTATTCCCGTATTTCGAACCCGACGGTCGCAGCGTTCGAAGAGCGCATGGCCGCGCTCGAGGGTGGCGTCGGGGCGATCGCCACGGCGTCGGGCCAGGCTGCGCTGCATCTGGCGATCGCGACCCTCATGGGCGCGGGTGGTCACATCGTGGCGAGCCGCGCGCTCTATGGCGGCAGCCACAACCTGCTCGACTACACGCTGCCGCGCTTCGGCATCACGACCACCTTCGTCGATCCGGGCGACACCGATGCGTGGCGCGCGGCGATCCGACCGGAGACGCGGCTCCTCTTCACCGAAGCACTCGCGAACCCGGGCAACCGGCTCATCGATTTCGAGGCCGTGGCCGAGATCGCGCATACGGCGGGTGTGCCGCTCCTGATCGACGCGACACTCGCCACCCCGTGGCTCTTCCGCCCGTTCGAGCATGGCGCGGATCTCGTCTTTCACTCGGCCACGAAGTTCCTCTCGGGCCACGGCACGGTGGTCGGCGGTGTGCTCGTGGACGGCGGCCGCTTCGACTGGCTCGCCGACGGCGTGCGCGGGCGCTTCGAGGAGCTCGCCACACCCTACCGGGGCTTTCACGGCATGGTGTTCGCCGAGGAGTCGCCGGTTGCCGCCTTCCTGCTCAGGGCACGGCGCGAGGGGCTGCGCGACTTCGGCGCCTGCCTCGCACCGATGAACGCGTGGCAGATCCTGCAGGGCATCGAGACACTGCCGCTTCGCATGCCGCGCCACGTGGCCAACACGCGCGCCGTGGTCGAGTTCCTCGTTGCGCAGCCGATGGTCGCGGCCGTGCACTACCCCGAACTCGACACGCACCCCGATCACGCCCTGGCCCGCCGCTACCTGCCCCGCGGGGCGGGGGCAGTGTTCTCCTTCGACCTCAAGGGCAGCCGCGCGCAGGGCCGGGCGTTCATCGAGGCGCTGCGCCTCTTCTCGCATCTGGCGAACGTGGGGGATGCCAAATCGCTCGTGATCCACCCGGCAAGCACGACGCACTCGCGCATGAGCGCCGAGGAGCTTGCGCGGGCGGGCATCGGCGAAGGCACGATCCGGCTCTCGGTCGGGCTCGAGTCCCCCGCGGATCTGATCGAGGATCTCAAACGCGCACTGAAGGCAGCGGAGCGGGCAGCATGAGAATCGACGAGACCTACGTCTACACCGGCGGCCGCCCGTTCGACATCACGCGCCCGACGGCCGTCTTCATCCACGGTGCGGCGAATGACCACTCGGTGTGGGCGCTCCAGTCGCGTTACTTTGCCCACCACGGCTGGAACGTGCTCGCGCCCGATCTGCCGGGACACGGCCAGTCTCGGGGGGCACCGTGTTCCTCGGTTGAGGCGATCGCCGAACACGTGGCCGGCCTGCTCGCGGCGCTCGGGGTTCGAGATGCCTTCGTGGCCGGACACAGCATGGGCTCGCTCGCGGCGCTTGAACTCGCTGCCTCGCGGCCGGAGCGGGTGAGTCGCCTCGCGCTCATCGGCACCGCGGTACCGATGGCCGTGGGGGATGCGCTCCTCGACGCAGCGCGCTCGGATGAGGAGCGTGCGCGGCGGATGATCGTCGGCTGGTCCTTCGCGCCGGCCTCGCAACTCGCGAACAATCAGAGGGTGCCCGGTACCTGGCTCCCCGGTGTGGCGCTCGCCCTCATGCGGCGACAGCCCAGGGGCGTGCTTGCCAACGATCTCGCGGCCTGCAAGGCCTATGCAAATGGGCTCACAGCCGCGCAGGCCATCGCGGTGCCCGCGCTCGTCGTGATCGGGGAGCGCGACATGATGACCCCGCCGAAAGCGGCGGCGCAGCTCGTCGAGACACTCCGCGATGTCCGCGTCGAGCGGCTGCCCGAGGCAGGGCATTCGATGCTGTCGGAAGCGCCCGATCGACTGCTCGAGAGCCTCTGGGGGTTCGCGAAGGCGAGCTGATGCCGAGGCTTTACTGTCCGCCGCCGATTCCCGAACACGCGACGGCGTGGCCCTTGCCTGAGGCCGCCGCGCAGCACGCGCGCGTGCTCCGGCTCCGCGCGGGTGAGGCGGTCACGCTCTTCGACGGCATCGGGGGCGAGGTTCCTGCCACGCTGAACGCGATCGACCGTCGCAAGGTGACCGTGGACACGGCCGCGCGGCGCGCGATCGAGCGCGAAGGGGTGCGCCGCGTGAGCCTCGCGGTCGGCCTCATCGCGAGCGACCGCTTCGACTGGCTCATCCAGAAGGCCGTGGAGCTTGGGGCCGCGCAGATCGAGCCGCTGCTCACCGAGCGCTCGCAGCGCATTCCCGGAAGCATCGAAAAACGCCTCGCGCACTGGCAGGGCATCATCTTCGCCGCGAGCGAGCAGTGCGGACGCAATCGGCTCGCGACGATCGACCCACCCGCACCGCTCGATGACTGGCTCGAACGCGCCGGAGCAGCGTCGGCCTCGATCGTGCTCGCGGATGCCGACGGCCGCACCTTCGCGGCAATCGACGGCGCGTCCGCGGTCACGCTCGTGGTCGGGCCCGAGGGCGGCTTCGCCCCTGCGGAACTCGCCCGCCTGCGTGAACGCGCGGCCCAGCGACTGTGCATGGGCCCGACTGTTCTTCGGGCCGAGACTGCGGCGATCGCCGGACTCGCGCTTCTGTCGAGGACGCCCGGCGATCAGACGGCTTACTGACGGCGGAACAGCGCGACGAGATCGTCGCGCAGGGCGGCTTTGGCCACCGGCGTGAGCTTCCATTCCGCGCCGTCGAGGCGCACCTGCTGCAGGGTCGCCTCCTTGGCGTCGAGATTGAGGGTGCCGGTGCGCAGATCGGCACTGCGCAGGTAAGCGGCCACGCGCGGGTTGCGCGCGGCGATGTCGTGCGGTTGCCGCTGTGCCCAGGTGGTCAGGTGAAACACGACCGTACCCTTGTAGTTGTTGAGCGCCAGTTCCTCGAGCGTCTTTTCGAGCGTGGCCACGTTGTCCTCGCGCTTCCACTCGCCGCCAAAGGCAAGGTAGACCGCATCCGTGGAGAGCACCCGCTCGACCGCCACGGGAACATCATTCGCTTCGCGCACGGATTCGAACGTCAGCATGCCGCTCGGCTTGGCGCGCAGGAAGCCACTGCCCACGCCACCGGCGAGCACGCTGCAGATGGCCGAGCGGTTGGCGAGGATGCCGAGATGCGGTTTCTGGAGCGTGGCGCCGAGGGCCTCGCCCACCGTGCCGCCGGCCATGACACGGATGGTCTGAAGCTCTCCAAACGTGAGCGGCTTCTTCTCCTGCGCGCGGACGGTGTTTCCGCCGGTCAGCAGCATCGCAGCCAGCAAGGCGGCATGGACGGAGAGAATGAATCGGGCCGGGCGCCCGGTAGCGCTGGATTTCATGCGGGACTCCTGAATCGATGAGGGATGGATACCGCCGCGGCGTCATGCCGTTGCGATCGTCCTCATCTACGCAACCCGGCAACGACTGGATGCAGCCCAGCTGACATCCCTGCGTCACGATCAGGGGTCGGGGAACACCAGCACCCCGTGGGCAAAGGCCGCAAGCCCCGCGAGCGTGAGCCAGGGATCGCCCGCCATTTGCCCCTTGCTCTGGCCATCGAGCCGGGCACAGCGGCGGATCAGCTCCGGGATCCGAGCGGGCGGAATCGCCCGGAGCGCCTGCTCCATGGCCGACTGCCGCTTGCCCCAGATGCGCAGGTTGCGGAAGGCCTGCGCAAGCGGCAGCCCCTCCCGCCGCGCAAGGATCAGGCCGGCGAGCGCGTGCACGTCCTCGGTGAGTTGCCAGGCGAGCCGCGGGGCCTGCTCGCCTTCGGACCGCAACCCGTCGAGCACGCGGGCGTAGCGCGCGAGGTCGCCCGTCAGGAAGGCGAGCGATAGCTCCGCCGGGTCGTAGCGCGCCACGTCAGTGACCGCGGCAAGCACGGCCTCGGGCGTGAGCGCACCCGCCGACACGAGGAGCGCGAGCTTCTCGATTTCCTGCCGCGCGGCGAGCAGGTTGCCTTCACACCGTTCGGCGAGCAGATCAATGACCCCGGCTGCCGGCGTGAAGCCGTGCCGGGCGAGCCGCTCGGCGATCCAGCCGGGCAACTGCTCGCGCTCGATCAGGGGGGCGGCGATCACCTCGCCCGCGCGCCGCGCTGCGGCGAACCACGCGCTTTCGGTCTGCGTGCGGTCGAGCTTGGGCAGATCGAAGACGTGGAGCGTGTCGGGCGCGGGCTCGGTCGCCACGCGCACGATGTAGTCGGCCGCGTCGCTGCCCACCCGCGCGGTCGAAAGCGTCACTTCCACGATGCGTCGCTCGGCAAAGAGCGAGAGGTTGGCCGAGGCGTCGGCGAGCACCGACCAATCGAAATTCGCCTCGGCGACGTGATGCACCCGTTCGGTGAAGCCCGCTCGACGGGCCTTCGCACGGATCGCATCCGCCGCCTCGAGCTTGGTCAGGGTCTCCTCGCCGTGGATCAGGTAGAGCGGCTTCACGGTGGTGAGCCGCTCACGACGGCTTCTTCACCGCCGTGAGCCGCCGCAGGATCTGCGCCGCGGCGTCGAGCTGCATGTCCCGGATCAACTGCCGCTCCTCGGCTTCCTTGGCGAGCGCCTGCGATTCGGCAAAGGAGAAGTCGCGACGGATCGTGATCTCACCGGGCTCGCCCCAGGCGCGGCCGCGCGCATCGACGAATTCGTAGCGGACGAGGTACTCGAGCTCGAACTCCCGTGCCCGTCCGCCGCCCGAGAGCGAAAGCACCCGCTTGTCGAACAGCACCTGATTGAAGCGGATCGAGAACTCGGCCTCCTCGATCCGGGGCTTGACCGCCACACCCGCCCGCTCGAGCCCGCGAATCACGTCGGGCACGACCGGTGCCGTGACACCGCCGAGCGCTTCGGACACGGGCGCTTGCACATGCACGGTGCGAAACGGAAAGGTCTCCGACCCACGCAACTGAAAGCCGCAGCCGGTGAGCAGGATGCCTGTGGCCAGGATCGCGATCGTCTGCCGACGCGCAAGCATGGTTCCCTCCGCCTCAGCAGACGACGTTCACGAGCCGCCCCGGCACCACCACCACCTTCTTCAGCGGCCGCCCTTCGCCGAAGCGCGCGACTTCGGGCGCGGCGGCTGCGGCCGTCTCGATCGCGGCCCGGTCGGCGGTCGCGGGAACGAGGAGCTCGCCACGCGTCTTGCCGTTCACCTGGAGCACGAGCGTGATCTCGTCGCGGGCGAGCGCGGCGGCATCGGGCTCGGGGAAGGGCGCATCGAGGATGTCGCCGTGCACCTGGTCGAAGCCCAGGTCGCGCCAGAGCTGCCAGGTGATGTGCGGCACGATCGGGTAGAGCGTGCGCAGCAGGATCGACGCCCCTTCGCGCGCAAGCGCGGGCGCGCTGCCCGGCGGCAGGGTCTCGAGTGCGTTCAACATCTTCATGCCGGCCGAGACCACCGTGTTGTACTGCTGCCGCTCATAGTCGTAGCAGGCCTGCTTGAGCGTGGCATGCAGTTCGTAGCGCACGGCCTTCGCCTTCGCGTCGAGCGAAGCGGGAACCACGGCCGCCGCCTCCGCGATCTCCGAGGCGCGTTCGGCACAGAAGGCCCAGACGCGACGCAGGAAGCGCAGCGCACCCTCGACCGCCGTGTCCGACCAGACGGCGGCGTCCTCCGGCCCGCCGACGAACATCACGTAGAGCCGGGCCGTATCCGCGCCGTAGCGGTCGATCAGCTCCTGCGGATCGACGCCGTTTCGCTCGCTCTTGCCCATCTTGCCGATGCCGCCGTAGAGCACCGGTGTGCCGTCGGCCAACGTGCCGCCCGTGATGTGCCCCTTGTCATCGAAGCTCATCTTCACTTCGGTCGGCGGGATGTAGTTCTTCGCGCCGTGCTCGCCTGGCGTGTAGAAGATGTGATTGAGCAGCATGCCGTGATTGGTCATGCGCAGGAACGGCTCGTCGAACTTGACGAGCCCCAGATCACGCATCGCCTTGGTCCAGAAGCGCGCATAGAGCAGATGCAGCACCGCGTGCTCGATGCCGCCGATGTACTGGTCCATCGGCATCCAGTAGTCGTTGCGCGCGTCGACCATCGTCTCGGCCCCGGCCGAGGCATAGCGCATGTAATACCAGGCCGAGTCGATGAAGGTGTCCATCGTGTCGGTCTCGCGCCGCGCGGGTTGGCCGCACTTGGGGCAGGTGCAGGCGAGGAAGGCTGGATCCTTGTTGAGCGGGTTGCCGCTGCCATCCGGGATGTGGTGCTCGGGCAACACCACGGGCAAATCCTCGTAGGGCACGGGCACCACACCGCAGTCCGCGCAGTGGATGACCGGAATCGGCGTGCCCCAGTAGCGCTGGCGCGAGATGCCCCAGTCGCGCAGGCGATAGGTGATCCTCTTCTCACCGAGGCCTTTGGCCGCAAGATCGGCCGCCACCGCATCGACGCAGGCTTGGAAAGCGAGCCCGTCGTAGCGGCCGCTGTTGACCGCGACCCCCGGCCCCTTCTCGGCATACCAAGGCTGCCAGGCCTCGGTCGAGAACGGCTGCCCGCCCACGCTCACCACCTGCTTGATCGGCAGGCGGTATTTCCTGGCGAAGGCGAAGTCCCGCTCGTCGTGGCCCGGCACGCCCATGACCGCGCCGTCACCGTAGGTGATGAGCACGTAGTTGCCCACCCAGACTGGCACCGCCTCCCCCGTAAGCGGGTGCGTGACGTGAAGCCCGGTGGCCACGCCCTCCTTCTCCTTCTGCGCGAGTTCGGCCTCGGTCGTCCCGCCGCGCTTCAGGGCCTCGATGGCGGGCGCGAGCGCCGGGTTCAGTTCCGCCGCCCGCATCGCGAGCGGATGCTCCGGTGCCACGGCCACGAAGGTGACCCCCATGATCGTGTCGGCACGGGTGGTAAAGACGTACATGCGGCCATCGCCGACGAGCGTGCCGTCGCCGGCGCGGATGTCGTGGGTGAAGGCGAAACGCACGCCCTCGCTCTGGCCGATCCAGTTTTCCTGGATCGTGCGCAGCTTCTCCGACCACCCGGGCAGATGGTGCTTGACGTGGTCGAGCAGTTCCTCGGCGTACTTGGTGATGGCCAGGTAGTAGCCGGGAATCTCGCGCTTCTCCACGAGCGCGCCTGAGCGCCAGCCACGGCCGTCGATCACCTGCTCGTTGGCGAGCACCGTCTGATCCACCGGATCCCAGTTGACGAGCTGCGTCTTGCGGTAGGCGAGGCCGTGCTCGAGCAGCTTCAGGAAGAACCACTGGTTCCACTTGTAATAGGCCGGGTCACAGGTGGCGAGCTCGCGCGACCAGTCGATGGCGAGCCCGAGCGCCTGGCACTGGCCCTTCATGACGGCGATGTTCTGGTAGGTCCACGCCGCGGGTGCCACCTTGCTCTTCATCGCCGCGTTCTCGGCCGGCAGGCCAAAGGCGTCCCAGCCCATGGGCATGAGCACGTTGAAGCCCTTCATGCGCAGTGAGCGCGCGAGCACGTCGTTGATCGTGTAGTTGCGCACATGACCCATGTGCAGCTTGCCCGACGGGTAAGGCAGCATCGAGCAGGCGTAGTACTTGCCCTTCGGGTAGCGCGGATCGTGCTCCTTCGCGCGATACGCGTCGGTCGCTTTCCAATGGCTCTGGGCCGCCGATTCGACGGCCTTGGGATCGTAGGTGGATTGCATGGAGACGGCGGAAGAACGCACCGTGAGGCGGGCTCTAGAATCTTCCGGGGAAAATGCCGTAAAGGCTTGAATTCTATGGGTTTCGGCAGGTGTCGCCGGAGCCGACACGGAACCTTGAGGCGCTCTCGCCACTCCCTGTCAGACGCTTCGGCGCCAGCGCGGCCCGCTGCCCCCGTTCGGAAGGTACACACAATGCGCCTGCTTACCCTCGGTCTCATCACATCGCTGCTCCTTGCCCCCTCGCAGCTTTTGGCTGCGGCCGTCAAGACGCCCCACGCCGAGGTGGAACTCGTCGCCGAGACGACCGCGGTCGCACCCGGCACGAGCGCGCGCATCGGGCTTTCGATCAAGCACGCGCCGCACTGGCACACCTACTGGAAGAACCCCGGCGACTCGGGCTACCCGACCAAGGTCACCTGGCAGTTGCCGCCCGGCGTGACCGTGGGTGACTTCGAGTGGCCCGCGCCGAAGCGCATCGCCACCGGCCCGATCGTGAACTTCGGCTATGAGGACACGATCCTCCTGCCCGCGCAGGTCAAGCTGTCGGCTGATCTCAAGCCCGGCACGACGCTCGAACTGAAAGGCCAGGCCGAGTGGCTCGTGTGCAAGGATGTCTGCATCCCCGAGGATGGCCCCGTGAGCCTCAGCCTTGCGGTGGCCGCTTCACCGGGCGCGCCCTCGGCGCACGCGCCGCGCTTTGCCGAGGCCGACCGGCTGCGGCCTCGCGCGGTCGAGGGCTGGGGTGGCGCGAAGGTCGAGGTCTCGGGTCGCGACGTGCTCGTGCGTTTTTCCGGACCGGCCAACGCGCGGCTGTCCGGTTTCGACGTCTTCCCCGAGCCGGAGCAGGTCACGGAGCCCGCGGTGCAGTCGACTTACCTGACGCCGACGGGCTACCTGGCCAAGCTCA
>CAZSTF010000053.1:14739-15878 GCA_964609555.1 uncultured Alcaligenaceae bacterium
GAGCCCGCGGTGCAGTCGACTTACCTGACGCCGACGGGCTACCTGGCCAAGCTCAAGCTGGTGGACGGCGCGAAGCTCCCCTCCGAGTTGGCGTTCGTGGTCACTGCGCCGGAGCGATTCAGCCCGGCGGCTGGGGGTGAGGTCACGCCGGCCTTGCGCCTGGTGGCCCCGGTGGCCACGGTGGCGAGCCTTGCCCTGCCCGGCGATGCCACGCCGCTGCCCGCGGTGGCCGCCAAAACCGTGGGCGGCAGTGCCGCAGGCGCACCCTCCGCCCCGGTGGTTGCCAACACCTCGACCGGTGCGAGTCTCGGCCTCATCTCGGCGCTCGCGCTCGCCTTCGTCGGCGGCATGATCCTCAATCTCATGCCCTGCGTCTTCCCGGTCCTGTCGCTCAAGATCCTCTCCTTCGCGCAGCATCATGGCCAGAACGACGGGCCGCGCGCCATGCGCACACACGGGCTCTTCTACGCGGCGGGTGTCGTCGTGTCCTTCCTCGCGCTCGCCGGGGTGCTGCTCGCGCTCAAGGCGGCGGGGAATGCCATCGGTTGGGGCTTCCAGTTGCAGGAGCCGGCGGTGGTCTGGGTGCTGGCGACGATCTTCTTCCTGATCGGACTCAACCTGATGGGCGCCTTCGAAGTGGGCCAGCTTGCCCCCTCGTCCGTGCTCTCCTTCACTGCGAAGCACCCCGGCGCGGACGCCTTCGCCACGGGCGTGCTCGCGGTCATCGCAGCCAGTCCGTGCACCGCGCCGTTCATGGGGGCGGCGCTCGGCTTTGCGCTCACGCAGAGTGCCGCCTCCGCACTTCTCGTCTTCGCGGCGCTCGGCATCGGCATGGCGATTCCGTACGTACTTCTCGCCTGGTTCCCGGCCTGGCTCGACCGCCTGCCGCGGCCGGGGCCGTGGATGGTCACGCTCAAGCAGGCGCTCGCCTTCCCGATGTTCCTGGCCGTCGTCTGGCTCATCTGGGTGCTTGCGCAGCAGGTTGATGTCGATCGCACGGCGATCGCGCTCCTCGGCCTCGTGGGGCTCGCCTTCGGCGCGTGGCTGATCGGATCGGTGCGACCCACCGTGCGCTGGGGCGGTGTGGCTGCCGCGGTCGCCGCGGTCGCATTGGCCTGGCCCGGTGAGGGCGGCGCGCC
>CAZSTF010000054.1:0-14984 GCA_964609555.1 uncultured Alcaligenaceae bacterium
CTCGGCGCCGGAAGCGCTGCTTCCGCGCGTGGCTGCACTCGCGCCCCCGGCGCTGCCGAGCGCGCTGCTGCGGCAGCGGCCCGACCTCGTCGCACTCGAGCTCGAGCTTGCCGCGCTTGCCGCCGAGGTCGGGGTTGCCGAGGCCGACCGCTACCCGAAGGTCACGCTCACCGGCTCGGTGGGCTACTCGGTGACGCGCGCACTCGGGGTGACGAGCGACGGGCCGACTTGGGCCTTCGGTCCGGCGATCTCGATTCCGCTCTTCGACGCCGGGCGACGTTCGGCTGCGGTGGGGGCGGCGCGGGCGCGGCACGACGAAGTGCGCGCCCAGTACCGCCAGGCCGCGACGAATGCCGTGCGCGAGGTGGAGGAGGCCCTCGTCGCGCTCCGTGACAACGCGACACGGCAGCGTGCGCTCACCGAGTCCCTTGCCGGCTACCGGGCCTTCGAACGCGCGGCCGAGGCGCGGCTTCGCGCGGGCGTGGGCTCGGTGCTCGAACTCGAGGACGCGCGCCGGAGCGTGCTCGCCGCCCAGCTCGCCGTGCTCAATGCCGAGCGCGAGCGGCTGCTCGCCCTCGTGAGCCTGCATCGTGCCCTGGGGGGCGGTGTCGATCCGGCCGCCGTTCTGGCCGCCTCCGACCGCTCTGCTGACTCGGCCCGCACAGATGCAGGCCCCTCCCCCCGCTGAATTCCTCCATCCGATCTTTGCCCATGCCTTCCAACGCCTCCTCCTCCGCGCCGCCTGCCCTCTGGCGACGTGCGCCCGTGCTCGCCGGTGTGGCCGCGAGCGTTCTCATCGCCGGGTTGGCCGTGCTCGCCACCGGACGCGCTTCCGGACAGGGCGGTGAGGCTGCGAAGGTCCCCGCCCCCGCGTCTGCAGCGCGGCCCGCGCTCACGGTGACGCTCGCGCAGGCGAGTCTGGCCGACTGGCCGCTCACGCTCACCGCCAACGGCAACATCGCCGCCTGGCAGGAGGCGATCATCGGTGCCGAGGTGCAGGGCTTGCGTATCGCCGAGGTGCGGGCGAACGTGGGCGACCGGGTGCGCAAAGGGCAGGTGCTTGCGACCTTCGCGCCCGAGACGATCCAGGTCGAACGTGCGCAATCGGCCGCAGCAATCGCCGAGGCCGAGGCGCAGCTCGCGCAGGCCGAAGCGGATGCTGCGCGGGCGCGTACGCTCGCCGACTCGGGCGCGCTCTCGGCACAGCAGATCAACCAGTTCCTGACCGCCGAGAAGACCGCGCGGGCCCGGCTCGCAGCGGCGCGCGCACAGGCGCAGGCGGCGGAGCTTCGGCTCGCGCAGACGCGGCTCGTCGCGCCCGACGATGGCGTGATCGCGGCGCGGGCCGCGACCGTGGGCGCGGTCGTCTCGCCGGGCGTGGAGCTCTTCCGTCTGATCCGTCAGGGCCGGCTCGAGTGGCGGGCCGAGGTCACCGCGGCCGAACTCGCACGCATCGCCCCCGGGCAGCGGGTCCGGGTGACCCTGCCCGATGGCGCCGAGGTCGCGGGCAAGGTGCGGATGCTCGCCCCGACCGTCGACCGAGAGACGCGAAACGCGCTCGTCTACGTGGACCTCGAGCGCGCGCCCAACGCGCGTGCGGGGCTCTTTGCGCGCGGCGCGTTCGAGCTCGGGCGTTCGAGCGCGGTCACCGTGCCGCAATCGGCAATCGTGCTCCGTGATGGCTTCAGCTACGTCTTTCGTGCCGATCCCGCCGGGCGCGTGGGCCAGGTCAAGGTGGAGACCGGTCGACGCGTGGGTGACCGCGTCGAGATCCTCTCGGGCATGAAAGCCGGCGAGAGCGTGGTCGCGACCGGCGCGGCCTTCCTCGCCGACGGCGACACGGTGCGCATCGCTGGGGCCGTTCAGCCGACCCCACCTGCCGCGGCGCAGCCTGCGGCTGCGAAGAAGTAGGGCAGCGCGGATCATGCTCAACGTTTCCGCCTGGTCGATCCGAAACCCGATTGCAGCACTGACGGTTTTCGTCCTGCTCACCTTCGCTGGCATCTTCTCGTTCAAGGCGATGAAGGTGCAGAACTTCCCGGACCTCGACCTGCCGACGATCAACACGCTCGTCTCGCTGCCCGGCGCCGGGCCGAGCCAGCTCGAGAACGAAGTCGCGCGCAAGGTTGAGAACGCGCTCGCCTCGGTGCAGGGGCTCAAGAACCTCTACACCCGCATCCAGGATGGCGGCGTCACGGTGACCGCGGAGTTCCGGCTCGAGAAGCCCGTGCAGGAAGCGCTCGACGACGTGCGCTCGGCCGTGGCCCGCATCCGCGGCGACCTGCCCGCGGACGCGAAGGAGCCGATCATCACCAAGCTCGATGTCGCGGGCTCGCCGGTGCTCGCCTTCGCGATCGCCTCCTCGCGCATGGATGACGAGGCGCTCTCCTGGTTCGTCGACAACACGGTGGCGCGAAAGCTCCTCGGCGTGCGCGGCGTGGGCGGTGTGTCGCGCGTGGGTGGGGTGTCGCGCGAGATCGCGGTCGAGCTCGACGCCGCGCGGATGCTCTCGCTCGGCGTGAGCGCGGCCGATGTCTCGCGGGCGCTGCGTCAGGTGCAGACCGAGGCGGGCGGCGGGCGCACCGACCTGGGCGGGAGTGAACAGTCGGTGCGCGTGGTCGGCACGGTCGGCACGGCCGAGGCGCTCCGCCGGGTCGAGATCGGCCTGCCGGAGGGTCGCCGCATCGCGCTCGATCAGGTCGCCACCGTGCGCGACACGATCGCCGAGCCGCGCTCGCTTGCACTGCTGAACGGCAAGCCGGTGGTTGGCTTCGAAGTCACCCGCAGCAAGGGCGCGAGCGAGCTCGAAGTGGGCGCCGGCGTGATGGCGGCGCTCGCCCAGCTCAAGGCCGAGCACCCCGACATCGAGCTCACCGAGGCCTTCGACTTCGTGACCCCGGTCAAGGAGGAATTCGACGCCTCGATGATGCTGCTTTACGAGGGGGCGCTGCTCGCGGTGCTCGTGGTCTTCCTGTTCCTGCGTGATCTCCGAGCCACCTTCATTGCGGCCGTGGCGCTGCCGATGTCGGCGATTCCGGCCTTCATCGGCATGCACTACCTGGGCTTCTCGATCAACGTGGTGACGCTGCTTGCGCTCTCGCTCGTGGTGGGCATCCTGGTCGATGATGCGATCGTCGAGATCGAGAACATCGTGCGCCACCTGCGCATGGGCAAGACGCCCTATCAGGCCGCGATGGAGGCGGCCGACGAGATCGGGCTCGCGGTCATTGCCACCACCTTCACGCTGATCGCGGTCTTCCTGCCCACGGCGTTCATGAGCGGCATCGCGGGCAAGTTCTTCAAGCAGTTCGGCTGGACGGCCTCGCTCGCGATCTTCTTCTCGCTCGTCGTGGCGCGGATGCTCACGCCGATGATGGCGGCCTACATGATGAAGCCCGCGGTCGATGCGCATCGCGAACCGCGCTGGCTCACGCTCTACATGCGCTGGGCGAACTGGTGCACGCGCCACCGCTGGGCCACGCTTCTCGGCGCCACACTCTTCTTCGTGGGCTCGCTCGCGCTCATTCCGCTTCTGCCGACCGGCTTCATTCCGCCGGACGACAACTCGCAGACGCAGGTGTTCATCGAACTGCCGCCCGGCAGCACGCTCGCCGAAACCCGCGCCGCGGCCGAAGCCGCACGCAAGGCCATCGCCGCCGTGCCGCATGTGCGCTCGGTCTACACCACGATCGGCGGCGGGTCGGCGGGGGCCGATCCCTTCGCCCCGCAGGGTCTGGCCGAGGTGCGCAAGGCCACGCTCACGGTGCTCCTGACCGAGCGGCGCGAGCGCCCGCTGCGCAAGCAGCCGATCGAGGCCGAGATCCGGAAGGCGATTGAAACCGTGCCTGGCATCCGGAGCAAGGTGGGGCTCGGTGGCGGCAGCGAGAAGTATCAGCTCGTGCTCACGAGCGACGACCCGCAGGCGCTCGCCGAGGCCGCACGCGCCGTGGAGCGCGATCTGCGCACGCTGCCGGGCGTCGGCAACGTCCAGTCAAGCGCAAGCCTCGTGCGGCCTGAGGTCATCGTGCGGCCCGACCCGGTGCGTGCGGCTGACCAGGGCGTCACCACGGCCGCGATTGCCGACACGCTGCGAATTGCGACCGTCGGTGACTACGACGTGGCGCTGCCCAAGTTGAATCTCTCCGAGCGGCAGGTACCGGTGGTCGTGCGCTTCACGCGCGACTTCCGGAGCGATCTCGACACGATCGGGCGGCTCACCGTGCCCGGCACCCGCGGGCCGGTGCTGCTCGCCAACGTCGCAAGCATCGAGGTGGGCAGCGCGCCGGCCGAGATCAGTCGCCTGAACCGCTCGCGCAACATCACCTTCGACGTGGAGCTCGCGCAGACCACGCTCGGCGAGATCGTCCAAAAGGCCGAGGCGCTGCCGAGTGTGGCGAACCTGCCGCCCGGCGTGCGCAAGGTGGAGATCGGGGATGCCGAGGTGATGGGCGAGCTCTTCGCAAGCTTCGGGCTCGCGATGCTCACCGGCATCGTCTGCATCTATCTCGTGCTCCTGCTTCTCTTCAAGGACGTGCTGCATCCCTTCACGATCCTCTCGGCCCTGCCGCTTTCGATCGGCGGGGCCTTCATCGGCCTTCTGCTCACGGGCAAGAGTTTCTCGATGCCCTCGCTCATCGGCATCCTGATGCTCATGGGGATCGCGACCAAGAACTCGATCCTGCTCGTCGAGTACGCAATCGTTGCCCGCCGCGAGCAGGGGCTCTCGCGCTTCGACGCGCTCATGGACGCCTGCCACAAGCGCGCCCGGCCGATCATCATGACCACGATCGCGATGGGTGCCGGGATGTTGCCGATCGCGATCGGGTCAGGGGTGGCCGATCCGAGCTTCCGCTCCCCGATGGCGATTGCGGTCATTGGCGGCCTCATCACCTCGACCATCCTCTCGCTCATCGTCGTGCCGCCGGTGTTCACGGTGTTTGACGACATCGAACATGGCTTGAAGCGCGCCGCGGCGACCGTGCGCGAGCGGCTGGGCCGCCTTGCGCGGGCGATGCCGTGGGGAAGGAAACGGCCCGAGCGTGGGTGATTACTGAACCAGCGGCTTAAAAATCACACGGTACCGCTCGGGGTCAAAGCTCTTCGAAGTAGTCTCCGTCGAGCCGCTTGATCTCGAAGCTCTCAACGCGCGCAACGCCCACGCCGTGGTCGAACATGAGTGCAGCAAGCAGCGCGCCGTCGATCAGGATGATCTTGACGGGCAGGTTCCTTGCATAGTCGCGGGCGTCCTTCGTGAAGCTCGAGGTGGTGATGAACACGCCCTTCGAGGCGCGCACGCCCTGGAGCGCGCCCACGAACTTCTGGATTTCCGGGCGGCCGACGGCGGCCTCCCAACGCTTGGCCTGCAGATAGATCACATCGAGACCGAGCCGGTCTTCATTGATGATGCCGTCGATGCCGCCGTCACCCGACTGGCCGACGGCGCGCCCCGCATCGGCTCGCGAACCGCCATAGCCCATGGCGATCAGGAGATCGACGACGAGCTGTTCGAAGAAGCGGGGGGAGCCACGCTTCACCCACTGAAGCAGCTCCGCTTCGACTTCGCTGCGCAGTGCGTCGTAAGCGCGTGCGATGGCTTCGCGCGGCGGGACCTGGACGGCGGGATCATCAATGTTGGTCGCTGGAGGCATGGGGCCGGGTTGGGGTTCGACACCATTCCTCGAGCGGTTGAGAAAGGCGCAGAACGCGGGGTAACGCCTGAGGAGCGTCGTGTCCACGCGCTCGGGTTTTTCGGCGAGAAGAGTCCGTCCGGCCTCGGTGATGTGGAACCAGCCGCGGCGCGTCTGATCGATCAGGCCGGCCTGCTTGAGATAGGTTCGCGCCCAGCCCACGCGGTCTTCCATGACCGTGCGGCGCCCGCTCGCGAGCACCGTGCGACGTTCCTCCTCGGACAGACCGAATTCGTCGGCCAGGCGCTCGACGGCATCGCTCGCTCGATGTTCCTTGCCATCAGCAACAAGCCGCAGAAGCGGCAACATCATGTCCTGATGGGTGGGCAGGCTCATCGGCGCTTACTCGAACTTCGCCGCCCGCTTTTCGATGAACGCGCGGATGCCTTCGGCGAAGTCGTCCTTCGAGGCGCAGAGGGCGAAGCTTTCGGCCTCGGCCGCGAGCTGCTCGGACATCGTCTTGCCGAGCGAGGTGGTGAGCAGCCGCTTGGCACCCGCCATGGCCTGTGATGCGCTTGCGGCGATCTGGCGGGCGAGGGCATCGACCGTGGCATCGAGTTCCTCGGGCGGGACGATCCGGTTGACGAGCCCGAGCGTCACCGCGCGGCCTGCCGAGATGCGCTCGGAGAGGAGCACGAGCTCGAGCGCCTTCTTCACGCCCAGGATGCGCGGCAGGAAGTAGCTCTGGCCCCCATCGGGCGTGAGGCCGATCGTCTTGTAGGCGGTCGCGAAATAGGCATCCTCGGCCGCGATCGTGAGGTCGCAGCCAATCGCGAGCGAGAGCCCGAAGCCCGCACACGCGCCGCGCACCTTGGCGAGCGTGATGATCGGCGCACGCTGGAGGAGCTCGATTGCGGCGTGGAGGCGATGGATGGCGGCGAGAAAGTGTTCGCGCCGTTCCTCGCCGCTTCGGTCGAGCGTCCTCGCGAAGCCCTTGATGTCGCCGCCCGCCATGAAGTGGCTGCCCGCGCCTTCGACGATGAGCACCCGGCGGCGCGTGTCCGCGACGACGAAGCGCACGGCATCGACGAGCGCGGACATCATCGCATCATCGAGCGCGTTCAGCGCCTGCGGCCGGTTGAGCCGCAGGGTGACGATATGCGGATCGCCTTCGTGCTCGAGCAGGAGCACCGGCCCTTCGACATCCTGTTCGAATCCAGCGAGCGTGTTTTCGGTGTTCACGCGAAGACCTCGAAAGCGGTTTGGACTGTGGCGAAGTGTATGTCCACGATGTCGCTCAGTTCGTGCGCGTAACCCCCGGCCATCGCGACCGCAACCGGTAGCCCCCGCTCGCGTGCCGTTTCAAGCACGAAGCGGTCGCGTGCCGCGAGCCCGGCCTTGCTGAGCGCAAGCCGCCCAAGCCGGTCGCCCGCGTACGGGTCGGCCCCGGCGAGGTAGATGAGTGCGTCCGGCTGGAAGCGCGCAATCACCTCGGGCAGGTGGATGGAAAGAAGCGCAAGGTATTCGGCATCCCCCATACTGTCGGGCAGTTCGAGATCAAGGTCGCTCGCTTCCTTGCGCACGGGATAGTTCTTCGCGCCGTGCATCGAGAACGTGAAGCAGCGTGCATCGCCTGCGAGGATCGCGGCCGTGCCGTTGCCCTGGTGCACGTCGAGGTCGATGATCGCGATGCGCCGGAGCGCGCCGTGCCGCGCAAGGGCCACGCGCGCGGCGACGGCTGCATCGTTGTAGCAGCAGAAGCCTTCGCCATGATCGCGGAAGGCGTGATGCGTGCCGCCCGCGAGGTTGATGCCGCAGCTGCTGGTGGCGATTGCATGGTCGAGCGCGGCGATGGTTGCCCCGGTCGAGCGCCGCGCGCGTTCGGCCATCTCGGGGCTCCAGGGAAAGCCGATGAGCCGGATCTCCTCGCTCGAGAGTCCGCCGTCGGACATGCGCGCGATGTAGCCTGGATCATGCGCGAGAAGCAATTCGGCATCCGACGCGCGTGGGGCCTCGACGAGCGCGTGCGGCGCAAAGGCAGCGACACGCTCGCGCAGCAGCCGGTATTTCGCCATCGGAAAGCGATGCCCTTCGGGCAGCGGGAGGACGAAGTGATCGCTGTAGAAACATCGCGTCAAGGGGTTGGGTCCTCCTGCTTGAACGGGTTCGACTGCTCGAGCTCATCGAGCGTGTGCGCGACACCGATCCGTTCGCGCGCACAGAATTCGTCGATCGCGGAGGCGAAGCGCGCGTCCGCGATCCAGTGCGCCGAGTGCGTGGCCACGGGCAGGAGCCCACGCGCGAGTTTGTGGATGCCCTGCGCACCGCCCTCGAAGCGTTCGAAGCCGTGCGCAAGGGCCCACGCAATCGGCTGGTAGTAGCAGGCCTCGAAGTGGAGCGAGCGCAGCGGCGCGAGCGTGCCCCAGTAGCGGCCGCAGAGCACCGAGCCGCTGGCGATGGCGAGCGAGGCGCAGAGGGGGCGGCCTTCGGCTTCGCCGATGAAGAGCACGGGCGCGTCGCCGCAGGTGCGGCCGATCGTGCGAAAGAAATCGAGGTTGAGATACGGTGTCGAATGGTGCGCGTGATAGGTGCGCTCGTAGCAGTGATGGAAGAAGGCCCAGTCGGCATCCGTGATCGCCGCGCCCGAGAGCACGCGAAAGCGCACGCCGGCTTCGGCCACGTAGCGGCGATCCTGCCGGATCTTCTTGCGCTTCTCGTGGCTCATCGCCGAGAGCATGTCCTCAAAATCACGGAACGGCGAGGGCGTGCGGTTCTGCCAATGGAACTGCACGCCTTGCCGTTGCAGGAGGCCGTGGGCGGTCCAGCGCGCGGCCTCCTCCGCGTGGGGGAAGAGCACGTGCAGCGAGGACACGCGAAGTTCTTTCGCGAGCGCGAGCGCGGCCTGGATCAGCGCGCGGGCCACGTCCTCGCGCGGTGCAAGCACGCGCGGGCCGGGGCAGGGCGTGAAGGGCACGGCCGCGACGAGCTTCGGGTAGTAGGCGAGGCCATGACGGCGGTAGGCATCGGCCCACGCCCAGTCAAAGACGTATTCGCCGTAGGAGTGATGCTTCAGGTAGAGCGGCAGCGCCCCGACGAGCCGTCCCGCATCGAGCGCGAGCAGGTGCATGGGCTGCCATCCCGTGCGTGCGCCCACGGCACCGGTGGTCTCGAGCGCCGAGAGCCAGGCATGACTCAGGAAAACACCGCCATCCGAGCGCGCGACGAGATCGTCCCAGGCGGCGGCATCGACTCCGGACAGCGAGTCGACCGTGGTGAACTGCATTCGAGGATTATCGGGCCTGCGCGTCGTTGCTTTTCCTCACCCCAGCCCTCTCCCAGAGGGAGAGGGGGCCTCGGGGGTGTGCCTCTCCCCTCGGGAGAGGCCGGCCCGCACGGGCCGGATGAGGGTGACGCGGGAATTCAGCCGATGCGCGCCGGCAGTCGGGCCCAGCCCCGAAACCGTACACGCCCGCCGCGTACCGCCTGTGTGAAGTCGATCGCGTAATCCGGGAAGCGCTCGAGGAACCGCCCGATCGCGACACGGCCTTCGAGCCGCGCGACCGCGTGGCCCGCGCACAGGTGCGGCCCGCTTGCAAAGGCGAGATGGCGGTTCGGCTCGCGCGCGAGGTCGAGTCGGTCAGGGTCCGCGAACTGAGCCGGGTCGCGATTGGCCGCGCCGATCACGAGCGTGATGCGCGTCTGCGGCGCGAGCGTCACGCCACCCACCGTCACCTCGCGGGTCGTGATGCGGTTGCCGAGTTGGTTGCTCGATTCGAAGCGTAGGAATTCCTCGACGGCACTCGCGATGAGCGTGGGCTGCGCGAGGAGTTGCGCGCGCGCCTCGGGCCAGGTGCAAAGCAGCGCGAGCGCATTGCCGATCAGGTTGGTCGTGGTCTCGTGCCCGGCGTTCAGGATGAAGATGCAGTTCTGCAGGAGCTCGGCCTCGGAGAGCCGATCCTCGCCCTCGCCCTGGATGAGCCGGGTGAGGACATCGGTGGCCGGGTCGCCCGGGGCCGCGCGGCGGCGGGCGACGAGATCGCGCAGATAGGCGAGAAACTCGGTGACCGCGCGATTGCCGCGCTCGAGTTGTTCCGCGGTGAGCGCGGGCTCGAGCGCGCCCAGGATCGCGAGCGACCATGCGCGGAGCGGCCCGCGTTCGGCATGCGGAACATCGAGCAGGTTGCTGATGATCTCCACGGGGATCGCGGCCGCGTAGTCCTCGATTAGGTCGATCGGCTCGCCCGCGTGCGCCCGGGCCTCGATCCGGTCGAGCAGGCGGGCAACGAGCGCTTCGAGCCCGGGCGTCATGGCCTCGACCGCGCGCGGCGAGAGCGCCCCCACGATCAGCCGCCGGACGCGCGTGTGCAGGGGCGGGTCGTTGAAGACGAGGCTCGTCGTGTGATGCGCGTAGAGCGGGCTCTCGCCGTACTTGGGCAGGAATTCCGCCCGCTTGTCCGAGGAGAAGGCGAGCGCATCCTTGTAGACCGCGACACAGTCCTCGTAGCGCGTGAGGAGCACGCTGCCGTCGGGCATGCGCCGCACCGGGTCATGCGTCCGGAGCGCGTGGTAGTAAGGGTAGGGGTCGTCGAGAAAGCCCGCGGGCAAGGCCCGCAGGTCGAAGGTTGCGAGCCAGTCGGGTGCGGCGGGCGCGATGGATGCGGCCATCAATCGAGTTGGGCACCCGAGTCCCGCACGGCCTTGGCCCATTTGGGCACCTCGGCGCGCAGGAAGCCCGCGAACTCGTCCGGGCCGAGGAAGGCCGGGTCGGCGCCGCTCGCAATCATGCGCTCGCGCATCGCGGGGTCTTCGAGGATCTGTTTCATCGCGGCACCGAGGCGGGCCGCCACCTCACGCGGCGTGCCCGCCGGGGCGAGCAGTCCGTAGAAGCCGACCACCTCGAAGTCACGGATGCCCGCCTCGGCCATCGTCTGCACATCGGGCAAGGCCACGCTTCGCGCCTTGCTCGTGACCGCAAGCGCGCGCAGCTTGCCCGCCTTCGCGTAGGTGGCAGCCTGCGGCACGCTTTCGGCCATGAACTGCACCTGGCCGCCGATCAGGTCGTTGAAGGCCGGGGCTGAGCCCTTGTAGGGCACGTGGGTGAATTCCACACCCGCGGCCTTTTCGAGCATCTCGGGCACGAGGTGGGAGATGCCGCCCGTGCCGGCCGAGGCGTAGTTGATCTTCTTGGGGTTCTTGCGGGCGAGCTCGATCAGTTCGCCGAGCGTGCGCGCGGGCACGGCCGGATGCACGACGATCGCGAGCGGCTGCTGCGCGGTGCGGGCGATCGGCACGAAGTCGCGCAACGTGTCATACGGGAGCTTCTTGTAGAGCGCCGGGTTGATGACCATCGTGCCCGTGTTCGCGAGCAGGAGCGTGTGGCCATCGGCAGGGGACTTGGCGACGAAATCCGCCCCGATGGAGCCACCCGCGCCGGCCTTGTATTCGATGACGACCGGCTGGCCGAGGATCTGCCCGAGCCGGTCGGCCCAGAGGCGACCATGCTGGTCGAGCGGGCCGCCGGCCGGAAACCCGATCACGATCTTGATCGGTTTGCTCGGGAAGGTCTGCGCGAGCGCGGCAACGGCCGAGAACCCGGTCAGGATGAACGCCGCCGTGCCGCCCAAGGTGGCAAGAAGATGACGGCGGTGGAGCAGAGGCGTGAGGGGCATGAGCAGGCGACGATCGCAGGGTTGATGACGCTGCGATTGTGCCTGCCCTCGTTCCCGCGGGGCCCTGGGGTGTCCGGACGGATGAAACCGGCCTCAGGCGTCGGAGGGGGGTGGGCTCTGCGCGTTCACCAGGGCCTGATGCGCCTCGCTCTGCGTGGCGAACATCCGGCCGGTCAGCCAGTCGGTACCAAAGTGCGCCAAGCGGTCGCGCAGCGGGCCCTTGACCTCGGAGAGGTGGAGCTTGATGTTGCGCACTGCAAGCGCATCGGCGAGTTGCTCGAGCGATTCCACGCCCGAGAGGTCGATGTCGTTGACGCCGGACATCATGAGGACCACGTGCCGGAGGCCTTGGCGTTCGCCGGCTTCCTCGGCCACGGTCTCGGCGAGCCAGCGGGAGTTCACGAAGACCAGGCTCTCATCGATGCGCAGGACGAGCGCGCCGGGTACGGTCTCGACCTCGGGGAAGCGTTTGACGTTGCGGAAGGTCTCACTGCCCGGCATGCGCCCGACCTCGGCCCAGTGCGGGCGGGCGGTGCGCTTGAGGAGTAGCGCGATCGATCCGGCCACGCCCACCGCGAGGGCCGGCTCGACGCCAAAGAGGATCGTGAGGGCGGCGACCGTGACCATGAGCCAGAACTCGGCCCGCGACCAACGCCACGCCTGTTTGAACGGGTGCGACTCGACGAGCGAGAGCACGGCGATGATGATCGTGGCTGCGAGCACTGCCTTGGGCAGTTTCTCGAGCCAGGGGCCGATGAGCGAGATCGCGGCGAGGAGCCCGATCGCCGTCCAGACACCGGCCATGCGCGTACGGGCACCTGCGTCGAAATTGACGATCGAGCGGGCAAAGCCGCCGGTGACCGGAAAACCGCCGGTGAGACCGGCGGCAACATTGGCCCCCGAGAGACCGACCAGTTCGCGCCGTGGTGAGATCTTCTCGCCGCGCTTCAGGCCCAGCGATTCAGCCACTGCGAGGCTTTCGACGTAACCCACGAGCGCGATCAACGCGGCGCCGGGCAGGAGCGCGAGCCAGATGGGGCCCCCGGCTTGCCAGGGCATCGGGGGCGGCCAGGCCGCTGAGAGCGCCACGCTGCCGGCGAGGGCGACGCCCTGGGTCTGACCGGGAGCGAGCGCGATCCATGCGATGGCCGCCGCGATCACGAGGATGGGGGCGGCGCGGCCGAGCAGGGCAGCCGGACGGGCCGCGAGCCCGAGCGCTTTCAAGCCGCGTGCAGCGTAGCGGCGAAGCGACCAGAGCGCGGCGAGCGCGGCGAGCCCGATCATTGCAGTGGCTGCATGCGGGGCGAGCTTCGGCGCCTCGACGGCTGCGCCCACAAGCTCCCAGAGCGTGTTGCCGCGGATCGGCAAGCCGAGCAGGGCGGGGAGCTGGCCGAGCGCGATCACGAGCGCCGCACCGGCGATGAAGCCGTGCAGCACCGGGGCTGAAAGCAGCGCGGCCAGCACTTCGAGCCGAAGCAGCGCGGCGAGCCCAAGGAGCGCTGCGACTTCGATCGCGAGCACGACGGCGGCGAGTTCCACGCTCACGCCGTGTGCCGCGGTGACCGGCGCGATGGCCTGGGCGGTCATCATCGCGAGCACCGCCACCGGGCCGACGGCGAGCGTGCTCGAAGAGCCGAGCATCGCGTAGACCACGACCGGGGCCAGGCTTGCCAACACGCCCGCCGAGGGCGGCAAGCCGGCGAGCAGGGCGTAGGCCATGCTCTGCGGGACGAGGAGAATGACCACGATCGCGGCCGCGACCAAATCGTCCGCAAAAGGGCCTTTGAGATAGTGGCCGACCCGCCCCGGTCGGGCATCCAGGACCGTGTCGTTCACTTGGGCAGTCTCGGCCGCAGTTCCTCGAGGTCGCAGCCGGCTTCGCGTGCGGTTCGGAGCACCGTCTCGGTGCCGCGTTTCGGCGCGCGGGCGAGCGCCCAGAGCGCCGCACAACGACGCCCTGTGCGGCAGTAGGCGAAGATCGGTCCCGGCGACTCATCGAGCGCGCGCGCGAAGACGGCACCGTCCTCGGCGGAGAGTTTGGAGAAGAGCACGGGCTGCGCGATGAAGGTGAGGCCGTGTTTCTTGGCCTCGCGCTCGATCTCCGCCATGTTGACGCCGCCCTCCTCACCGTCGGGCCGGTTGTTGATGAGCGTCTTGAAACCGGCGGCCGCGATCTCGGCCACATGCTCGGGCCGGATCTGCGGGGCAATGACGAGGTGATCGCCTTCGGGGTCGATCAGGTGCGTCGGCACCGCGCTGATCGTGCGATTCGGACGTTGACTTGCGGCAGACACGGAATCAGAGGGCATTGAGCGGAATCTTCAGGTACGCCACGCCATTGTCCTCCGGCGGCGGGAAGTGGCCGGCGCGCGCGTTCACCTGCACCGAAGGCAGGATGAGCGTTGGCATCGCGAGCGTCTTGTCGCGCGCGGTCCGCATGGCGACGAACTCCTCTTCGGTGATGCCATCGTGGACGTGGATGTTCGACCGACGCTGCTCGTCGACCGTGCTCACCCAGCGCGGCTCGCGGCCGCCGGGCTGGTAGTCGTGGCAGAGGTGCAGCTGGGTATCGCCCGGAAGCGAGAGCAGCTTGCGGATCGAGCGGTAGAGCGTGGCTGCATCCCCACCCGGGAAGTCGCAGCGCGCCGTGCCGTAGTCAGGCATGAAGAGCGTGTCGCCCACGAAGGCATGCCCGTCCGTGACGTACACCATGCACGCCGGCGTGTGGCCCGGCGTGTGCATCACGCGGAATGCGATCTCGCCCACGTTGAACGTGTCGCCGTCCTTGAACAGCATGTCGAACTGGCGACCGTCGGCATTGATGTCCTTGGCGTTGAAGATGCCGCTGAAGACCTTCTGCACCGTCTTGATGTGCTCGCCAATCGCGATCTTGCCGCCCAGGCGTTCCTTGAGCCAGGGCGCCGCGGAGAAGTGGTCGGCGTGTGCGTGGGTTTCGAGGTGCCAATCGACGGTCAGGTCGTTTGCCTTGACGTAATCGAGCACCTTCTGCGCAGAGGCGGTCGAGGTGCGTCCCGACTTCGGGTCGTAGTCGAGCACGCTGTCGATGATCGCGGCCCGGCGCGTGGTCGGGCAGGAAACGATGTGAGTGACAGTCCAGGTGTCGGGGTCGAAGTACGACTGGATGCGCGGTTCTGGCATGACGGCCTCCACTTAACGATTTTGGAAATTATAGACTATAATTTTGTAAATTGTGCTACGATGTCAATCGTTGATGCTGCGCAAACGAAGTGCACGCCTGCTTCAGCCAGCGACCCCTTCGTGGTGTGGCTTTTGCAGACGGCGCGGGCGCGGTAACGAGCAAACTTGATCATGATGGATGCCCTTGCCGACATCGAATCGGGTGGCGGTCCCGGTTCCGGGGCGGTGGACCTCACGCCGCTCCGCGACCAGTGCTTGGCGGCGGCGGGGCTGCTCAAACTGCTCGCGAATCCCGATCGGCTGCTCATCCTGTGCTTTCTCGCCGAAGGAGAGGCCTGCGTGAGCCGGATCGAGGCGGCGACGGGCATCGTGCAGCCGACGCTGTCTCAGCAGTTGACCGTCCTTCGCGAGAAGGGCCTGATCCAGGCACGCCGCGAAGGCAAGTTCATCCACTACCACGTGGAGGACCCGTCGGTTCACGTGCTCCTGCAGACGCTGCATGGTCTGTTTTGCCGGGTGCCGGAGCGTG
>CAZSTF010000055.1:0-14780 GCA_964609555.1 uncultured Alcaligenaceae bacterium
GGCCGGGCTTGCCGAGCGCGGCGTGAAAACCGGCCCGGAGAACGTGCGGGGCTGACGCGTCCCGTTGATCGGTCCAACGAATTTCGCAAGGAGAAACCACCGATGTCCACGCTGCTCGATGCCCTCTATGCCGACGCCGATGAATTCATCGCGATCCGGCGGCAGATCCACAGTGCGCCTGAACTCGGCTTCGAGGAGCATCTGACCTCGGCGTTCGTCGCCGAGCGGCTGACCGAGTTTGGTTACCGCGTCCACCGCGGGCTCGGCGGCACCGGCGTGGTCGGGCAACTCAAGAAAGGCACGAGCCCGCGCACGCTCGGCCTGCGGGCCGACATGGATGCGCTGCCGATCCTCGAGAAGAACGGCTTCGACTACGCGAGCCGCTTTCCTGGCCGGATGCATGCCTGCGGTCACGACGGGCACACCGCGATGCTGCTCGCCGCGGCCAAGCATCTGGCGGGGACGCCGTTCGATGGCACGCTGAACCTGATCTTCCAGCCCGCGGAGGAGGGACTGGGTGGGGCGCGGCGCATGATCGAGGAGGGGCTCTTCGAGCGCTTCCCGTGCGACCAGGTCTATGCGATGCACAACATGCCGGGCCTGCCGCAGGGCCATTTCTTCGTGCGGCCCGGGCCGACGATGGCGTCCTCGACCACGGTCACGATCCGCTTGACCGGCAAGGGTGGGCACGGCGCCATGCCGCATCACGCGGCCGATGTGGTGGTCGCGGGTTCGAGCATCGTGATGGCGCTGCAGACGGTCGTCGCCCGTAACGTCGATCCGCTCGCGATGGGGGTGGTCACGGTGGGCGCCTTCCACGCCGGGGATGCGCCGAACGTCATTCCCGAAACGGCGGAGCTCAAGCTCTCGGTGCGCTCGCTCGACCCCGAGGTGGATCTGCTGCTCGAGCGCCGCATCCGCGCCATCGTGAATGCACAGGCCGAAAGCTACGGTGTCGCGGCAGAGATCGACTACCACCGGCGCTATCCGGTGCTCGTCAACCATCCGGCCGAGTCGGAGCTCGCCTGTGCGGTGGCGCGCGACCTCGTGGGCCCGGAGCGCGTGGTCTGGAACGGGCGGCAGATCACGGGCAGCGAGGACTTCGCCTTCATGCTCCAGAAGGTGCCGGGCTGCTACCTCTTCATCGGCAACGGTGATGGCGATTCGCTCGGCGCCTGCATGGTGCACAACCCGGGCTACGACTTCAATGATGCGAACGTCGCGGTCGGCGCGGCGTTCTGGGTCGCGCTCACGCAGCGGGTGCTTGCGCCGGCGTGAGTTGCCGCCCCTTCGCCCTCACCCCAACCCTCTCCCAGAGGGAGAGGGAGCTTCGGGAGTGTGCCTCTCCCTCCGGGAGAGGCCGGCCCGGAGGGCCGGGTGAGGGTGGGCGACGCGATCGGTGCGATCAGTGCGATCAGCGAACGCGGCGGAACTGGATCGGCAGCGCCCGATCGCCGACCGCGCGGGCGCGGAAGCCGTTCCCGGTCTCCTCGATCTCGTAGCGGTTGAAGCCGAAATAGAGCTCGCCGTTCCGGAAGTAGCCATCCATGCGTGAGCGGTTCGGCAGCATGAGCGCCACGACACCATCGGAGTAGACCGAGAGTTCCACCGGGCCACCGAACTCGGGTGCGTTGGCCGAGAAGACACCGATCGCGAACGGAGGCGGGGGCTCCGACCAGCTCTGGTTCGGCCGATTGGTCACCGGGTTCGGATCCCACGTGCCGCCCCAAGCCGGCCCGCTGCCGCGCACTTCGATCCGCCATTGCTGGTTCTCGCCCCCGTGGCAGTCGAATTGCGCGATGTTCGCACCATCCTCGAAGGCGCCGCCCGTGAG
Organism: uncultured Alcaligenaceae bacterium; assembly: GCA_964609555.1. GTDB lineage: Bacteria > Pseudomonadota > Gammaproteobacteria > Burkholderiales > Casimicrobiaceae > Casimicrobium. Next base: position 1,835 of record CAZSTF010000055.1, read on the forward strand.
GTCGAGGCACTTGCCGGTGCCCACGTTGACGAAGCGGCTGAAGCCGCGGCCCGCGGGCTCGATGCGCCAGCGCTGCGGCGCGCTGCCGTACCAGCTTTGCTGGCTCACGTTGGCGCCGTTGCGGTAATCGCCGCCGTAGACGTCCATCACCTTTCCGCTCACGCGGGCGACGATGGCGACCTCGCCGCGGCCGACATCGATCATGTCCCAGAGCTGCGCATTCGTGCCATTGCACGACCACTGGCGGATGTTCGCGCCATCATCGGTTCGCGAGCGCTCGACATCGACGCATTTGCCGCTCGCGCGCGAGACGATCATCCCCGCATAGACCACGCGCCCCTGCGGACGGCTCGCAACCGGCGGCTGAATGGGTGGACGCACAGGCGGTGGTACGACCACGGGCGGCCGACCGACGATCGGCGGCTGCGCGACGGCCACGCTCTGGATCCGCCAGAGTTGGTTGGCGCCGCCCGTGCAGCGGTATTGCGAGACGTTCGCCCCGGGCTCGCGCGAACGGCCTTCGACGTCGAGGCACTTGCCGCTGCCTTGGTTGACGATCTGCACGAGATCGCGCCCGGTGGCATCGACTCGCCAGCGCTGGGCGTAGCTCCGGTTCCAGCCCCATTGCTGGATGTTGGCGCCGTCGTCCATCGAACTGCGCGTGACATCGAGCACGTAGCCGGTGTCGTCATTCACGATCACGAATTCCCGCCCCCCCAGATCACGCAGCGACCAGCGCGTGCCCGAGCTGCCGCAGACATCCTGGATCACGTTCGAGCCTTCGCCGCCCCATCCCGCCTGCACCGCGAGGCACAGCCCGCTGTTCGCGCTCACGATCTCGCCGCGCTGCCAGAGGCGCCCATCGTTGACCGGCGTCTGGGCGTGGGCGAGCGCGCCGACGAGCGCACTGGCGGCAGCGAGTACGCGCACTTGGACTGGCCTGCACTGTGACATGTGTTTCCCCTCGAAGTGTTTGGTATGTGGCTGCGCCGGAGTATCAACGATTCAGGTGAGCAGCGCGTGCACGGCGGCAAGGTCCTCGATCGCCGTGCCGACGGATTTGAAGAGCGTGATCTCCTCGGGGGCGGTGCGGACCGGCCGTTCGCCGCGCAGAAATTCCGACAGTTCCGAGCGGATGTGCTCGCGCGTGATCACGCCGCGATCGAGGGGTTGAACGAGATCCCCCGCCTCGGCCTGCGCACCGGCGTAGGTGTCCACGAGGATGCGGGCGCGCGCGACCGCGGCATCGTCCGCCTCGCGCATCGTGCGACGGAAGCCGCCGACGAGATCGAGATGGGTGCCGGGCGCAAGCCAAGCGCCCTGGATGAGCGGGGTTTCGGACGTGGTCGCGGCACAGATGAGCCCGCTCGATGCGCAGGCTTGTGCGAGATCGGGCAGCACTGCCACCGGGCGGCCCGCGCACTCCGGGGAAGCGCGGATCAGGGCCGCGGTCTGTGCGGCCCGCTCGGCGTTTCGGCCCCAGACGGCGACCTGCCCGATCGCCGGATTGAGCGCGAGATGCGCCCGCGCCATCCAGGGCGCGAGATGTCCGGTGCCGAGGATGAGCAGGCGCTCCGGTCTGGGCGCGAGCCGCCGCGCGACGAGCGCCGAGGTGGCCGCCGTGCGGCGGAGCGTGACCGCCTCGCCATCGATCAGGGCGAGCGGCGCGCCACTCGCCCGATCGAGCGCAAGCACGGTGGCCTGAACCGTCGGGGTCGCCGCCGGGATCACGGTCACGAGCTTCGTGATGATGAGGCGCGTGTCCCATGCTGGCATGAGAAGCAGGCTGTCGCGCGCGGCCAGGGCATCTGCGTGCCGGACGGGAACGGTGGGCGCGGCGAGGAACGTGTGCTCGATCGCGGCTGCGAGCCGGGCCCAGTCGAGCGTTTGGTGGACTTCATGGGCTGGGTAGACTCGAACCATGGGACGGGGGCGCGATGGCGACAAGAGGCGGAGCGATGGAGCGTAACGCGCCCCGCATCGTGATCGTCGGCGCCGGGGTCATCGGCGCGGCGATTGCGTACTTTCTCGCCTCGCGGCACGGCGTGCGCGCCACGCTGATCGAGCGCGACCCGACCTTCGCGCGCGCATCCAGTGCGCTTTCGGCGAGTTCGATCCGGCAGCAGTTCACGACCGCGGTCAACATCGCACTTTCCCGCCGAAGCTGGCGCTTCCTGCGGGACGAGGCCGGGAGCGCGCTCGCGATCGACGGCGTGGCCCCGGCGCTCGGGCTCACCGAGCGCGGGTACCTCTATCTCGCCACCGAAGCCGGGCGCGACGGTCTCGCGGCGCGGTATCGCTTCCAGCGCGAACAGGGCGTGCCAGTCCGCTGGTTCGATGCGTCCGAACTCGCCGCGCGCTGGCCGTGGCTCGCGGTGGACGATCTCGCCGGGGGCGTCTGGGGTGAGCGGGAGGAAGGCTGGTTCGACGGCCCGGCGCTCCATGCGGCGTTTCTCCGCAAGGCGCGCGCGCTCGGTGCAACACTCCGCGTCGGTACGGCGGTTGCGCTCGGCCGCGCGGGCGATCGCATCACGCGCGTGCAGCTCGACACGGGCGAAGAACTGCACGCGGACCGCGTGGTGGTCGCGGCCGGCGCCTGGAGCGCGCCGCTCATGTCCAGTGTCGGACTCGCGGTGCCGATCGCGCCCGCGAAGCGCGATGTCTTCGTGCTCGAGTCACCGGCGGCGCTCGACCGTGCCCCGCTCGTGATCGATTCCACGGGCGTGTGGTTTCGCCCCGAGGGACAGGGCTTCATCGCCGGTGCCTCGCCTCGCCCGGAGGCTGGGGCGACCGGCGGCGATTCACTCGATGCCATCGATCACACCCTGTTCGACGAAGTCATCTGGCCCGTGCTCGCGGCGCGGGTGCCGGCATTCGAGGCGCTGCGCGTCCGCTCGGCCTGGGCGGGCAACTACGAGATGTGCACGTTCGATCACAACGCCTTGGTCGGGCTCTGGCCCGGTGTCGCGGGCCTTGCCATCGCTGCGGGCTTCTCCGGGCATGGCATGCAGCATGCCCCGGCGGTCGGCGAGGCGATGGCTGAGGTGTGCGTGGGGGCGGGCGTGCCCTGGCTCGAGCCGCTCTCGCCCCGACGCTGGCTCGAGCGGCGGCCGCTCGTCGAGGGCAATGTCATTGGGTGACGGGCGCGTGTCGCACTTTCGGAAGGCAAACCGTTCTTGCGAGTAGTTGCACTCTTTGCACACGCACGCGGAGAACGCCATGCTCAGCACTTCCATCCTGCGCTCGGTTGGCGTCGGTGGTGTCAATCGGTTGGAGGACGTCAAAACCATCCAGGGGCTGCTCAACGCGATCCCTGCAGTTCTTGGCGGACCCTTTCCGCTGCTGGTCGTCGACGGAATGGCGGGGCCCAAGACGAACGGCAGCATCCACTCGTTCCAGCGCAAGCACTTCGGTCCAGCCGGTGCCGATGGACGGATCGATCCCGGGCAGCAGACGCTGCAGAAGATCATCGAATTGCTCAACGGGCTCGGACCCAATCCCCCCAGCAGCCAGCAGTTCAGCGGATTCAACGAGCAGCAAACGGCGACCCTGCAGCGCGCGATCCGTGACGCGCGCGTCATCTGCGACAACGCCATCTCGCTTTCGGCCATCGCGTTTGCAATGAAGGAGCCGAATCGCACTGTCACCTCGTTGCGTCACAACTTCGACATCGACGTCAAGGCCGAGAATCCGATCGTGGCTGCTTTCGAGAGCACCAAGCTCATGATGCTTCAGCGCCGACTCACGACGCTGCGTGCTGGCCTGCAGCAGGATGTGCCGTTTGTCTATGAACCCACCCCGGGCTTCCCGGAGGCGTGGGTGGTTGGCGTGGATGACCCGACCGTGCACATCAAGCCCTCGTTCTTCGACGACGGCTTCAAGACAGATCTTTCCCGGGCCGCCACCATCCTGCACGAGCGGGCCCATACGGCGCTGAAGGCAGCGGGGCACCCGGGCATTCTCGATGGCGGTGGTCTCGCAACCATGGTTGTGGACGCCCACGTCGACAAGCGTCCCCTCTACAGGAACCGCGCCCGTTTCTTCGATGATGCACTGGCCAATCCGTACAACTACGAGTGGCTTTGCGTATCGATCGATTCGCGCTATGCCCCCATGGGCGGGGGCAGCGGGCCGACGCTCGCGATGCGCATGAGCTGCGGCTGTGGAGCGATGGCTTGAGGGGCGACCAGCGCTCCGTGGTTCTCGGCGCTAGGGCCAGAGCTGCAGGAGCCAGTAACCCGCCAGGCCCGCCACGATGCAGGCGAGGCCGATCGTGCGCAGCTGGCCGTCGCTCATCTGGATGATGCGCTGCATCGTCTCGCGCCAGCGGGCTGGCGCGAGGAAGGGCATCAGCCCCTCGACGACGAGGACGAGGCAGAGCGCGGCGAGCAGTTCGCTCACGGGCCTGAGCCTTCTTTGCTTGCCTTCTTCACTTGACGTTGCGGCCGCCGTTCCGGAGGAAACGGAAGAACTCCGAGCTCGGGTCGAGCACCATCACATCGCTCTTGTTGGCGAACGACGCCTTGTAGGCTTCGAGCGAGCGATAGAAGGCGTAGAAGTCCGGATTGACGCCATAGGCTGCGCCATAGATGGCGGTCGCCTTGGCATCGCCCTGACCCTTCTGGTCCTGCGCCTTCTTGTACGCCTCGGCGAGGATCACCTGCGCCTGCTTGTCGGCTTCGGCCTTGATGCGTTCGCTTTCGGCGGCACCCGTGGAGCGCAGTTCGGCAGCGACGCGCTGCCGCTCCGAGCGCATCCGGTCGAATACGGCGTTCGTGACGCGCTCGTCGAGATCGACGCGCTTCAAGCGCACATCGGCGACGTTGACGCCGATCTTGGCCGCATCGGGCTGCACCCGGTCGCGCACGATGTTCATGATGCGGTCGCGGTCGGTCGTGACGACCTCCTGCAGCGTGCGTTTGCCGAATTCCTCGCGGATCAGCGCGGTGAGCACCTGCGAGAGCCGGATCTGCGCCTGACGCTCGTCTGCGCCGACCGCCTGGCGGTAGAGGCGGGCGTCGATGATGCGCCACTTGACGAAGTAGTCGACAAGCAGCGGCTCGTTGTCCTTGGTGATGATGCGTTCGCTGTCGGGCTCGTCGATCGTCAGCAGCTGCTTGCTGAAGCGATCGACCGACTGCACGAAAGGCAGCTTGGCCGACAGACCCGGCTGGTCGACGGTGCGCACGATCTCCCCGAGCTGGCGGACGACGGCGACCTCGCGCTCGTCGACGATGAACAGCACCTGCGACAGGCCGAAGAGCGCGATGAGGAACAGGGTGAAGACGGGGGCGAGACGGTTCATGGCTTTCGCTTCCGTACGATCAGTTGCGTGCATCGCGGCCGCCGCGGGGATCGCGACCGCTGCCGCGCTCGGCGCTGCCCGTGGTGGATGACATGTTGGCGGGAGGCGTCGGTGCGAGCGCGGGTGCGGGAAGCTCCGGCCCGGCCCCCGCGGCCTCGCGCGTGGCCTGCATGAGGCGGTCGAGCGGCAGGTAGAGCAGGCTGTTGCCGCCGGATCGCTGATCCACGAGGACCTTGCTCGAGTTGCCGAGCACCGACTGCATCATGTCGATGTAGAGCCGCTCGCGTGTGACGGCCGGTGCCTTGTTGTACTCGGTCACGATCGAACGGAAGCGCGAAGCGTCACCTTCCGCGCGCGAGACGACGGTCTGCTCGTAGGCGGCGGCCTCTTCCAGCAGGCGGGACGCCCGGCCACGGGCCTCGGGCACCACGCGGTTGGCATAGGCTTGACCTTCGTTCCTCACACGTTCGGCGTCCTGTTGCGCCTTGACCACGTCCTGGAATGCTTCGACGACGGCCTCGGGCGCCGCGCTCTGCAGGTTGAGCGCGCGGACGGTGATGCCGGTGCCGTAGCGGTTCAGGATGTCCTGCAGCAGTTGCCGCGCGTCGGACGCCACCTTCTCGCGGCCTTGCGAGAGCAGGAAATCCATCTTGTAACGGCCGACCACCTCGCGCATCGCGCTTTCGGCCGACTGGATGACCGCCTGATCGGGGCGCCGATCATTGAACAAGTAGGCGCGCGCATCATTCAGCACGTACTGCACGGTGAACGTGATGTCGATGATGTTCAGGTCCTCGGTCAGCATCAGCGACTGGCGTGCGTTGCCCGAGCGTTGTCCGCTCTTGCCGCCGATCTCGACGTTCCTTACATCGGTGAGTCGGACCTTGGTCACGGTGTCGATCGGCCACGGCAGGCGCCAATTGAGGCCGGGGTTCGTGGTCTCGTGATACTTGCCGAAGCGCTGCACGATGCCGCGTTCACGGTCGTCGACCACGTAAAAGCCGGAGGCCAGCCAGAGCAGGATCGCGCCCACGGCGAGGATGCCCAGGCCACCCGCGGCAAACTTCGGACTGATGGTCGGCAATTGCGGTCCGCCGCCACCACCACTACCCAAGGGAGCGCGGCGCTTCTTGCCCCCGAAGATTTCGGCGATGCGGTCGTTGACCTTCTTGAGCAGTTCATCGAGGTCGGGCGGGCCGCCGGGACCGCCGGGACGACCGCCACCGCCGCCGCTCCCGCCACCGTCGGCGCCGCCGCTGTTGCGCGCCTCGTTGCGCGGCGGCTCGTCGCGGTCACGCGGCTCCGATGCGGGCGAATCACCCGAATGGCCCTGGCTCGCACCGGGCTTCCGACCCCATTGCGGATCGTTGAGGGACATCAGCACCTGCTGCCGCAAGCGGAGCCCCAAGGACCGCCAGAACGCAAGCCAACGGGAAAGAAGCGAGCCGGAAGCGCGTCGCGCGTGTGTGTTCATGTCAAGCCGGGCGCATCATGCCGCCCGCCCATTGCATCAGGGGGATCAGAGGGATCGAGAGCAGGCGAAAGCGATGGATCCACCGAGCCATCCGCGGTGTTTTCCGCCCACGTTGAATTTTGGCGCGGAAAGCGCGCCTGCAAGGCTGCACGGAGCGCGGGAATACCCGCCCCGGACCGTGCAGAAACGAATATGCGCTCGGCCTGACCGTGCTCGTCCATGTCGACCCGGCCCATCTCGTCAGTCAGGCCGCCCAGGTCGCATTTGTTGATGACGATGATGCGCGGGATGTCACGCGCACCAATCTCATCGAGCACCTGATCGACCGCCTCGATCTGCGCTTCGCGTTCATCGCTGGCGCCATCGACCACATGAAGCAGCAGGTCGGATTCGACGGCCTCGAGCAGCGTCGCGCGGAAGGCGGTAACCAGTTCATGCGGCAGATGGCGCACGAAGCCCACCGTGTCCGAGATGACCAATGGTTGAGCGTCCGGCAGGTAGAGCTTGCGCACCGTCGTGTCGAGCGTGGCGAAGAGCTGATCCGCCGCGTAGGTGCCCGCCGCAGTGAGCCGATTGAAGAGCGTCGATTTGCCCGCGTTCGTGTATCCGACGATGCCGATCGAGATCACGTTCGAGCGCTCTCGCCGACGCCGCTGTGTGCGGCGTTGCGTGGCCACGCGTTCGAGGCGTTCCTTGAGCGCGCGGATCTTCGCGGCGATCATGCGCCGGTCGAGCTCGAGCTGCTTTTCGCCGGGGCCGCGCAGACCCACGCCGCCGCGCTGGCGTTCGAGGTGCGACCAACCCCGCGTGAGGCGCGTGGACAGATGCTCGAGCTGCGCGAGCTCGACCTGCAGCTTGCCCTCGGCCGAACGCGCGCGCTGCGCAAAGATGTCGAGGATCAACGAGCGGCGGTCGATCACGCGGCAGGACAGTGCGCGCTCGAGATTGCGTTCCTGGATGCCCGAGAGTTCGTGGTTGAACACGACCAGTTCAGCCGCTTCGGTCGAGCAGGTGGTCGCGATCTCGCTCACTTTGCCGCTGCCCGCGAACAGGGCCGGGTCGGGGCGATCACGCTTGCCGCTGACGCTTGCGACCACCTGGACACCGGCCGAGGCGACCAGGGACTTGAGTTCCTCGAGGTCGGCGGAGGTTTCGGCGCGCGGCGTGTTGCCGAGCGCCAATTGCACGATCACCGCGCGTTCGGCGTCGCGCCGTCGCTCGAGATGGGTGAGCTCGCCCCGCGCGCCGCGCTGGAGCGGTACCGCGCGCAGAGCGGCCTCGCCTGCGGCAGGCGTACGCAACGGGGGCGCGGCCTCGCGACCGCGCGCGACCGAATCACTCAGGGCTTGCGTCTCCGTGCGGCAGATTCACCGGGCGCGAGGGCACGATGGTCGAGATGGCATGCTTGTAGACCATCTGCGTGACGGTGTTCTTGAGCAGCACGACGTACTGGTCGAAGGATTCGACCTGACCCTGCAGCTTGATGCCGTTGACGAGGTAGATCGACACCTGAATGTGCTCCTTGCGAAGCGCATTCAGGAAAGGGTCTTGCAGGGTCTGCCCTTTGTTGCTCATTTGTTGTTCTCCGTCTTGGAAGTTCGCGGTTTGTTGGCGCTCCCGGCGTCCGGGCGAACGGCGGGAGTGGGTCGAGGTGCGGGAGGGGCAACGCCTGCCGCCATCGACACTGAGATTGGGCCCGATGACTCGAGTTCAATCAGCGTCGGGTCGAGCCCGCGCGACTCCGGCCGGAGCGCGCTCGAGCCTCGGCGGGCGCGGCGTAAGGATTATGCCCCGTCCGAAGTTCGAGCCGGAGCGGCGTGCCGCGCAGCTTGAAGTGTTCGAGCAACTGGCCTTCAAGATAACGCAGATAGGTCGCCGGAAGGCGATCGAGCGAGGTGCCGTGGATGACCACGATCGGCGGGTTGCTGCCGCCCTGGTGGGCATAGCGGAGTTTGGGTCGCACGAGGCCGGCGCGGGGTGGCTGTTGCCGCTCGACCGCGGCGTGGATCGCGCGCGTCAGCCTGGGCGTGGAGAGCTTCGCGAAGCTGGCCTCATGTGCCTGCCGGACCGCGCTCATGAGCCGGTCAAGTCCGCTCTTCGAGCGCGCGGAAATCGACAGGGCCTGGGCATAGTCGAGAAAGTAGAGCTTCCTCTCGTACTCCCGCTTCAGGGCATCGCGCGCTTCGCGGTCGATCGCGTCCCATTTGTTGAGCGCCACCACAACCGCGCGGCCGGATTCCTGCACGAACGAGGCGAGTTGCACGTCATGATCGGACACGCCGTGCGTCGCATCGAGCACGAAGACGACCACGTGCGCATCCTCGATGGCCTGCAGCGTCTTGATGACCGAAAACTTCTCGATCGCCTCGGTCACCTTGCCGCGCTTCCTCACGCCCGCGGTGTCGATGAGCGTGTACGGCTGGCCCCGCCAGTCGAAATCGAGATAGATCGAATCCCGCGTGGTGCCGGGCTCGTCGAAGGCGATCACGCGTTCCTCGCCGAGGAGGGCGTTGACGAGCGTGCTCTTGCCGACGTTCGGATGGCCGACGACGGCCACCTTGCAGCGCTCGGGCAGCGGGCTCGCGCGCCCTTCCGGGGGCGCCTCGCTCTCCGTGGCTTCGTCACCATGGGCCGGTTCGATGCGATCGGCGGCGTCTGCTTCAGCGTCTGCGGCGACGGGGCCGAGGCTGTCGAGTGCGAGTTCGATCAGGGCGTTGACCCGGTCGCCATGCGCCGCCGAGATGGCATAGGGCTGGCCCAGTCCGAGCTCGTGGAATTCGAGCACTGCACGATCCGCCTGCATGCCCTCGGTCTTGTTGACCGCCAGGAACACCGGACGCCCCCGTCGGCGCAGCAGGTCCGCGATGCGTGAATCCTGCGCCGTGACGCCACTCCGGCCATCAAGCACGAAGATGACGATGTCGGCCTCATCGAGCGCGGTCAACGTTTGCCGCGCCATCTCACGCAGGATGCCGTCCTTCGCCACCGGCTCGAAGCCCCCGGTATCGATGACCACGAAGCGCCGATCGCCCACGCGCCCCTGGCCGTACTGACGGTCGCGCGTGAGGCCTGGCAGGTCGGCGACGAGTGCGGCGCGGGAGCGCGTCAGTCGATTGAAGAGGGTGCTCTTGCCAACGTTGGGTCGGCCGACCAGGGCAATCGACGGCAGCATGGAGCGATCCGGGGCACGTCCGGCAGGGTTCGCGCTCAGCGCAACCCGACGGCAATCAGCTGCCCGTTGCGTGTCTGCACGACAGCCGCCTGTCCGGTCGAGGCCATCGGCGCGGATGCGGTGAATCCGTCGCCAAGCGCGCGGGCCACGATGCGACCGTCGCCCGTGCTGACGAAGTGCAGGTGACCAGTGAGGTCGTGGATGGCCAGCCGGTCGCCCACGAGCGCAAGGCCGCTGGCCCGTCGGCCCGCGAGCACGTCGCGCCGCCAGACCGTGGCACCGGTCGACTTGTCGAGCGCATAGGCGAAGCCCTTCTCGTCGACCGAATACACATGCCGCGCATCCATCACCGTGCCGACGAGCGAGGAAATCTCCCGGTTCCAGAGCAGGTTGCCACGGACGAGATCGAAGCAGGCGACGCGGCCCTGATAGGCCGCGGCACAGATGCGCTGGTCATCCGCGCTCGGACGGCCGAGGACGTCGATGAGGCGTTCGAGTTCCGATGCACCGCGCGGGTTGGCCACCGTGGCTTCCCAGCCGATCGCGCCGGTCTGGGCGTCGAGCGCGAGCAGCCGGCCGAGCGGCGTGCCCCAGAACACCGCGCCGCGGAGCGCGATCGGAATCGACGCCGAGCGCAGAGTGAGGGGCGGCAACTGCCGCTGCAGGAACCACTTGCGGTTGCCGGTCTGCGCGTCGAGACCGCTCACGCTGCCATCGACCGCGGTGACGGCGACGACGCCGTCAGCGATCGCCGCGGGTGCCGCTGCTTCAGTCGGAATGCGCGCTTCCCAGAGGCGCTTGCCGGCGTTGTCGAAGGCCAGCGTCCAGCCTTGGACAGTGGTCACGACGATCAGGCTGTCGCTCGCGCCGACGCCGCCGGCAAGCGCGCCGCGATCGCTTCCCGCCGAGAAGCGCAGCGTCTGCGCGCCACTGGCCGCATCGACCACGATGATCGTGCCATCCGGATGGGCTGCAACGATGCGGCCGCCCGCAACCGCAGGCGTCAGCAAGGATGAGTTCCGGCCGCCGAGCTGGACCTGCCACAGCGTGCTCGCCGTGGCGCCGCCGTCGACCGCAGGCAGCGGCGCGAGCTTCTCGGCGCTGCTTCCGCCGAGCCACGTCGGCAAGGACGAACATCCGGCGAGCAGCACAGCGAGGCCGAGCGCCGCCGTCCGACGAAGAACGGAATACCCGGGCCCCGCCATCACTTGGCTGCTCCCGCGGCGTAATCGAGCTTGACCTGCGTGTAATTGCGCAGGGCGCCCCGGGCGTCGAGCTTCGGCAGGGCAGCCTCGAAGGCGGTCTTCGCATCGGCGTAGCGCCCGAGCGCGAGGAAGACGTCACCGCGGGCATCGAGGAACAGGCCCTCGAAGCTGGCCGGGTGCTTGGCATCGAGTACGGCCAATGCCTCTTCAGGCTTCTTGAGGTCGAGCAGCAGTCCGGACAGCCGGAGCCGTGCGATGGCGCGCAGCTCGTCTTCCTTGGCATTGGCGATCACCCAGTCGAGATGGGTGCGCGCCTGGTTCAAGTCACCGGCCTCGAAGGCCGCACGGGCGGCGAGCAGCGCGCCGCGGGGAGCGTAACCGGTCCCTGAGTACTTCTCGATCAATTGCGCGGTTGCGTCCTTGACCTTGGCCGGTTCGTTCTTGGTGAGCCCTTCGCTCACGGCGAAGTACAGCGCGCTTGCCTCCTGCGCCTGTTTGGCTTGCCACCACTTCCAGCCGTTCCAGCCGGCGAAGGCGAGTGCAGCGACAACGACGATCGCCGTGATGGCGGTGCCGAAGCGGGCCCACCAGGACTTGAGTTCTGCGAGCTTGTCTTGTTCTTCGAGGTCGTAGGCGGCCATGACGCGGGGCGGGAGTTCAGGGAGCGTTGCCAGACGTCCCGCGCAGCTGCGCGGCGACGGACAAGCTCTCAATTATCGCCTGCTCGCCCTGGATCGCCTCTCCGGCGGCATTGCGGAGGGGTTTGAGCGCCACACGTCCGGTCGCGGCCTCGTCCTCGCCGATGATCAAGGCGAAGCGGGCACCCGAGGCATCGGCCTTCTTCATCTGGCTCTTGAAGCTGCCGCCGCCGCCATGGACGGCGATGGCGAAGCCCTGGTCGCGCAAGCCTTCCGCCAGCGTCCGCGCGGCACGCCCAGCGGGTTCGCCCGCATGCACGATGTAGGCATCGAGCCGGAAGGTCGGCACCGACTCGGGCATGAGCATGAGGATGCGCTCGACCCCCATGCCGAAGCCGATGGCGGGCGTCGGCTTGCCGCCGAGTTGCTCGAACAGCCCGTCGTAGCGGCCGCCGCCACACACCGTAAGCGGATTGCCGCCGCTCGCGACGAAGCGATCGGTCACGAACTCGAACGCAGTGCGGTTGTAGTAGTCCATCCCGCGCACGATGCGCGGGTTGACCACGTAGGGCACCTGGGCTTCGGTAAGGAGCGCCTGCAGCCCCTCGAAATGCGCCCGCGAGTCGGCTTCAAGGCTGTCGAGCAGGTTCGGGGCGGTTTGGTTGACCTCGATCACCGAGGGGATCTTGCTGTCGAGGATGCGCATCGGGTTCGTGTGGAGCCTCCGGCGTGCGTCCTCGTCGAGCGCGCTTGCGTGGGCCTCGTAGTGGGCGATGAGCCGCGCGCGATAGGCGGCGCGTTCGTGCGCGTTCCCGAGCGAGTTGATCTCGAGGCGGACGTCCTCGATTCCGAGCGCCTTCAGGATGCGGAAGGTCATCACCATGAGCTCGGCGTCCACATCCGGGCCCGGAAAGCCGAAGCATTCGACGTCGAACTGGTTGAACTGCCGGTAGCGGCCTTTCTGCGGCCGTTCGTGGCGAAAGACTTCGCCCATCGCGTAGATGCGCACCGGGCCGTTGTAGGTCAGGTTGGCCTCGATCGCGGCGCGCACGAGCCCGGCGGTGATCTCGGGCCGGAGCGTCAGTTGCTCACCGTTCAACCGATCCTCGAAGGAATACATCTCCTTCTCGACGATGTCGGTGACCTCGCCGA
>CAZSTF010000056.1:0-14546 GCA_964609555.1 uncultured Alcaligenaceae bacterium
TCCTTGACGAGCGGTGAATCGGCACCGAAAACCAGCGCTTGGGTTGCGCGATCGTAGGCCACGATGCCGTCGATCGGGAGATAGCCCCGCGGCGCGGGTTTTTCTGCCATCGCCTGTTCGGCGCGACGCACGCACTCCAGAAGCGGAATCTTTCCATTCTCGTCGGTATAGACGCCGACACCCAGATTGACCTTGTTCGGGTTCGGATCGGCCTGAAACGCTTCGTTGACACCGAGAATCGGGTCCTTGGGCGCGAGTTCGACGTGGGAAAAGAGGGCAGAGGAGGACAACGGAGCGTTCACGGCTGGCAAGGTGGTTGGCGATAGCCTTGCAATTTTAGGGTTGACCCGCGGCTTTGCTGGACAGACGCTTCAACCGGAGGTCACAATGGCGCGTTTACCAATCCGCTTCTTGCTGTTCGTCATCGATTGGAACCCGCTGCCTTGATCGCCCCAACGCATTCGGCGCCCGACTCAACGGGGCTGCTCCGCCTCGTCTACGCAAGCACGTGCGTGCGCGGCATCGCTGAGCCCGATGTGCGCGACATCCTGGCGCGGTCCAAGGAGAACAACTTTTTCCTGGGCATCACTGGCATGCTCTGCTGGTCGGGCGAGTTCTTCCTGCAATGTCTCGAAGGGCCGCGCCGGCCGGTGACGCAGTTGTTCGGCAAGATCGCGGGCGACGCGCGGCATGCAGACGTCGAACTCATCGTCGCGGCGCCGACCCAGGTGCGCTGGTTCGACCGCTGGGCCATGGGCTTCACGCGCGACATGATGTCGCACGGCGGAGACGTTCGCGCCACGAACGCAGCATTCAATCCCTACACACTTCAGGCGCGCGACCTGCTCGAACTGTTCGAGCGCCTGAGCCAGAGCGCACAGCCGATGTGACTCAAACGGCACGGGATCCATGCGTCAAGGGAAGCCCCGCATTCGATCCGCGAGGGCAGACCTAGAATCGGCGCACGTGTGGCGGATCGGTCATCGCTGCTCGCGGAGCCCCGTGTTTGCACGGGCAGTCCGCCCAGTGACCGGGAGCGCCCCATCCAAGCACACTCGATGCACAAGAGAACCCAAGGAGGTCACGTGATCCGTATCGTCAAACCTGTCGCCTTCGCGGTCGCCCTCGGGCTCGCGGGCGCTGCCTCGGCCCAGAATGTCAAGGTGGCGTTCATTGAAGGCCTGTCCGGCCCGTTCGGCGGCGTTGGACAGAACCTGCTCAAGCACTTCCAGTACTCCGCCGAACGCTTCAGCGGCAAGGCGGCCAACAGCAACGTGACGATCGAGGTCGTCCCGATGGACTCGAAGGGCAGCCCGCAGGAGGCACTGGCCCTGCTCAAGAAGGCGACGGATGATGGCATCCGCTTCGTCACCCAGGGCAACGGCTCCAACGTGGCCGGTGTGCTGATCGACGCGATCAACAAGCACAACGAGCGGAATCCCGGCAAGGAGGTCGTGTTCCTCAACTACGCGGCAATCGATCCGGACTTCACGAACAGCAAGTGCTCTCCGTGGCATTTCCGCTTCGATGCCGGCGTGGACATGAAGCTCGAGGGCCTGACCAACTACATCAAGGATCAGAAGGACGTCAAGAACGTCTACATCATCGGTCAGAATTACTCGTTCGGCCAGCAGGTGTCAAAGATCTCCGAGGAGATGCTCAAGAAGAAGCGCCCGGACATCAAGGTGGTCGGCAACGAACTGCACCCGCTCGGGCAGGTTCGTGATTTCGCTCCGTATGTGGCCAAGATCATGGCAGCGAACGCCGATACCGTGATTACCGGCAACTGGGGGCCTGACCTCGTGCTGCTGATCCGCGCAGCGAATGCGGCCGGCTTCAAGGGCAACTTCTACACGTTCTACGCCGGCGTGATCGGCACGCCGACGGCCATCGGCGCCGCAGGTGCCGATCGCGTGCGCCAGATCAGCTACTGGCATCCGAACGCCGAGAACAGCCAGATCGAATCGGTCTACCTGGGCTTCAAGGAGCGGTTCAAGGAAGAGTTCTATGCACCCGCCTTCATCAATCTGACGCGTTACCTCGTTGCCGGCATCGACAAGGCCAAGAGCACGGATGCCGTGAAGGTCGCACGCGCCATGGCGGGCATGAAAATGTCCGGGTTCTCGGGTGAGACGACCGAGATGCGCGCCTCGGATGGCGCGCTGCAGCAGGCGATGTACGTCTCGCAGTGGACGAAGGCCGGCGGACCGGGCGTCAAGTTCGACGCCGAGAACACCGGCTTCGGCTGGAAGACGGTCCGCTACCTGATGCCCGAGCAGCAGGCGATGCCGACCACGTGCAAGATGAAGCGGCCCTAGCAGGCAGCTTGAATCTCGACGCTTTCAAGCCACTGGACGTGCTCTGGTGGCGATCGCCCGCCGGTCGGTGGGCGACTTTGTGTCGTGTCTGCGTGAAGTTCCCCGCGGGGTAAGCCGTTGGAGTTTGTCGCCATTTCGCTGCTGAACGGCTTGAGCTACGGGCTCCTGCTGTTCATGCTCTCGGCCGGGCTCACGCTCATCTTCTCGATGATGGGCGTGCTCAACTTCGCGCACGCGAGCTTTTACATGCTCGGCGCGTACTTCGCCTATCAGCTGACGGCGTGGTCGAACTACTGGGTCGGGCTTTTCATTGCGCCCATCCTCGTGGCGGTGCTCGGGGGCCTCTTCGAGCGCTACCTGCTCCGGAAGACACACAAGTTCGGCCACGTCCCCGAACTCCTCGTCACTTTCGGTCTCTCGTTCGTCATCTTCGAGCTCGTCCAGCTCGTCTGGGGCCGCACGCCGGTGGACTACCGTGTGCCGACCGAACTGTCCGGATCGCTGTTCAAGGTCTTCGATGCCACGTTTCCGACCTATCGCGCCTTCATGATGGGAGTCGCCGTGGTCATGCTGGTCTCGCTCCTCCTGGTCATCAAGAAGACGCGCATCGGTCTCGTGATCCAGGCGGCGCTCACCCACCCCGAGACGACCGAGGCGCTCGGCCACAACGTTCCGCGGGTCTTTGCGCTCGTATTCGCCGGGGGCTGCGCGCTTGCGGGGCTCGCGGGCGTGATCGGCGGCAATCTCTTCACGACCGAGCCGGGCATGGCCCAGGCCATCGGTGCCATCATCTTCGTGGTGATCGTCGTCGGCGGAATGGGCTCGTTGGGTGGCGCGCTCGTTGCCTCGCTTCTGATCGGCGTCATGCAGACGTTTGCGGTCGGCCTCGATTGGTCGTTTCTACGCGGGCTCGCCCGACTGGGTGTGGAGATCACTCCCGAGACGTTCGGCTACTCGGTGCTGCAATTGAAGCTCTCGCAGGTCGCGCCGATCCTGCCTTTTCTTCTTCTGGTCGTCATGCTGATCGTGCGGCCGAAGGGGATCATGGGGACGCGCGATGACTGACGGGGTTACAGGCGCCAAGAGTGCGTTGGGACCAATGCACTTCCGGCCGAGGAACGGCGTCCGAATCGTCGTCTGGTCCGGCTTCGCGGTCCTCCTGCTCGTTGCCCCCATCCTGTTCTCGTCGAGCTTTTCGCTCACGCTGCTCTGCCTGATGGGGATCTCTGCCATCGCGTGTATGAGCTACAACATGCTGCTCGGGCAGACGGGAATGCTCTCGTTCGGACATGCGGTCTACACCGGCCTGGGTGCCTTTGTCGCAATTCACGCGATGAATCGCATCGCGGAGGGCTGGTTCGTGCCGATGTGGCTGATTCCTCTGGTGGGGGGCTTCGCCGGTCTGGCCTTCGGTGCGTTGCTGGGCTATGTGACGACGCGCAAGGCCGGCACACCGTTTGCCATGATCACGCTCGGCATCGGCGAGCTCGTTTTCGCTAGCGCGCTGATGTTTCCCGCCTTCTTCGGCGGCGAGGCGGGCATCAACGCGAATCGCACCGCCGGGCGGGACATGTGGGTCAATCTCGGGCTCTCCTTCGGGCCGCAGGTGCAGGTCTACTACCTGATCGCGCTCTACCTCTTCATTTGCACCGTGGCAATGTATGCCTTCACGCAGACGCCCCTCGGGCGGATGGCCAACGCCGTGCGCGACAACCCGGAGCGCGCCGAATTCGTCGGTTACGACACGCGGGTTGTCCGCTACCTCGTGCTCATGGCCTCCGCTTTCTTCGCCGGGGTGAGCGGCGGGCTGCTCGCCGTCAACATGGAGGCCGCCACGGCGGATCTCCTGCACGCCACACGCTCGGGCTCCTACCTGCTTTTCACCTTTCTCGGCGGGGTGGGCTTTTTCTTCGGGCCGATCATCGGCGCGATCCTGCTCGTCTTTTCGCTGGTGGTGCTGTCCGAGTTCACCAAGGCATGGCAGCTCTACGTCGGTATCGTCTTCCTGATCATGGTGGTGTACGCGCCGGGCGGCTTCTCCGCGCTGTTCATGCTCAACGTCCGCCGCGTGGGCTATGGGGAATGGCGCAAACTACGGTGGCCGTACGCCGGCATGGCCTTCTTCGGTCTCATCGCCCTTTGGGGGTTCGCGGCCATCGTCGAGATGACCTACACGCTCAAACTGGCCGCTGCCTTCGGCACGGACCTTACGGTCATGAAGATCCCCCTTGATGCGGCAAGTGTCGTGTCGTGGGGCACGGCCGTCGCAGTCCTCGTTGCGGGCGCAATCGGATTCGAATACTGGCGCCGCCGATTCGTTCGCGTCTGGGATCAGGGCGAAGAGCGCATCGCGGAAGCCATCAAGAAGGCGGAGGCAGCCATCGTATGAGCCGACCTTCGCTCGGCGCACCGACGGCGCTGGAACTTCGCGGCGTCAAGAAGTCCTTCGGCAAGACCGAGATCATCCGCGGCGTCGATCTGGCCGTTCGCCGGGGCGAACGGGTCGCGGTGATCGGCCCCAACGGGGCGGGCAAGAGCACGCTGTTCAATCTGGTGAGCGGCCGTTTCGAGCCCACGTCCGGCACGATCCTGCTCAACGGAGAGGACATCACCGGCAAACGCCCGTATGAGATCAATCGCCGGGGGCTCGCCCGCAGCTTCCAGATCACGAACATCTTTCCTCGCCTGACGGTTTTCGAGAATCTGCGTTGCGCAGCGCTCTACGCAAGTGGCCAGCGCTACGCCTTCTGGAAAGCGCTATCGAAGCTCGACGAGCTCAACGACCGAACCGAGGCCTTGATGCGCGCCATCGAACTCAAGCGAAGGCGCGATGTCCCGGCAGCATCACTCACCTACAGCGAGCAGCGTGCGCTCGAGATCGGCATCACGATCGCCGGCGGTGCCGATGTCATCCTGCTCGATGAACCCACGGCGGGCATGAGCCACTCGGAGACCGACCGTTTCGTGGATCTCATCCGCACGGTGACCGAAGGCAAGACGTTGCTTACCGTGGAGCACGACATGAGCGTCGTCTTCGGGCTGGCCGATCGGATTGCTGTCCTTGTCTACGGCGAGGTCATCGCCTTCGATACACCAGACAAGGTTCGCGCCGACCCGAAGGTGAAGGAGGCCTACTTGGGTGCCGTGCTCGAGGCGCAGGAAGGGCAGGCGGCATGAGCACCGAGACGACCCAGCCGTCGGCGCAGCGGGCTCTCGAAGTGCGCGAGTTGCAGGCGTTCTACGGCAAGAGCCACATCCTGCAGGGCGTCGATCTCCACCTGAACGAAGGCGAGATCGTGGCGCTCCTCGGCCGCAACGGCGCCGGGCGCTCCACCACGGTCAAGGCCATCATGGGCATGGTCGACACCCAGGGCGAAATCCTCTGGCGGGGGAAGAACATCCAGGGCATGAAGCCCTACGAAATCGCCCATCTGGGCCTGGGCTACGTGCCGGAGAATCGGGACATCTTCCCCAAGCTCACGGTGCATCAGAACCTGATGCTTGGCGAGAAGGCGGGCCGCAAGGCCAGCCGCTGGAGCTTCGAGGACATGTACCAACTCTTCCCGAGGCTTCGCGAGCGTCAGCACACCGAGGCGGGCGTGCTTTCGGGCGGTGAGCAGCAGATGCTGACCCTGTGCCGCACGCTCATGGGCGACCCCGACCTGATCATGATTGATGAGCCGACCGAGGGGCTGGCACCGGCGGTCGTGCGTCAGGTGGCCGAGTACCTGCGCGAACTCAAGCGCCGCGGCGTCAGCGTGATGCTCGTCGAGCAGAAGCTCGCGATCGCGCTCGAGATTTCAGATCGCGTCTATGTGATGGGCGACCGGAGAATTGTCTTCGAGGGCTCCCCGGCAGCGCTGAAGGCGGACGCGAGCATCCGGCGGGAGTGGCTGGAGGTGTAGCCTCATCCTCCGTCACCGTCCCGCGCGTTCGAGCATTTCAATGCGTTCCCGCGTATCCGGGTGAGAGGACAAGAGGCTCGGGACGTCGATGGCCAGTCGCCGTCGCTTGTTTGATGAACTTTCCGTGACTGGGCTCTCGGCCGCGACCAGCGCACGAAACAGTGCAGCCAACGCACGCGGGTCGATGCCGTTGGCGTGCATCGCCGCGACCGAGGCCGCGTCGGCTTCGCGTTCGAAGTCGCGCGAATACTTGAGTTCGGCCAGCAGGCTCGCGGCGTTCGCGAGCAGCGTGAGATCGCCGAAATACCACGCGGCGACCGCCGTGAGCACGCCCGACCGGATCAGGTTCTGCAGGCCGTGACGATGGTCGACATGACCGAGCTCGTGAAGGAAGACGCCGATCACGCCGTCCTCGTTCGGCGCCTTCTCGATGATCCCGTCGAGGAAGACGATCGTGCCGCCGGGCAGGGCGAAGGCGTTGGGGGTGTTGCCGAGGTGCCGGAACTCGATGCGCAGGGGCGGCCTTTCATGGCGAGCACTCGGCACGTTGCCTGCAATCGTCACCATGCGATGACGGAGTGCGCCTTGCCGATCGTCGGGCAGGGCGCTCGGCTTCAGTTCGGCGAGCCCGTCGATCTGCCCGAGTACAGCGTCATCGAGGGCGGCAAGCCAGTTCACCGGAACACGACCTGCCGCCCATGCCGCGATCGGGGGGAGCAGGTAGATGTAGCCCAGCACGAGGGCAACGGCGCTGGCGACGAGGGCACCGAGGGCCCAGCGGAGGCTGCGCTGCCAGCGCGTGACCCAACCGTCGTCATGACCAAGCGCGGCAAGGAGGGCGTCCAGCGCTGCGTGATCGTCGCTCTCGATCAGCCCGCCGTCGGGCAGGCCGATCCGCCGGGGCGCATGCTCGAAGCGTTCCGAGGGCTTGAGCGTACCCGCGGCGTAGCTGCCGAGAGCGCGGCCGTCGGCCTCGGCGCACACCTCGAGCACGTTGCCTTCGCCCCGCGACAGCAGCACGCGGTCACCCTGCGTTGCGCCGGGCGCATAAAGCACTCCGCGGCCCGATGCGGTCGGCGGTGCAGTCTCAGAGGCCAAAATCGAATCCCATCACGTCGGCCACCTCCGACCCGGTGGCCTGCTGATTTTCCTGCGCGAGCAGCGACACGAGATCCTCGGGGCCACCTGTCCACGCCACAGATTCCACCCGCATCCGAGCCAGCTTGACCGCGGCGAAGGGGCGATAGAGTCCGAGTGTGAGGAGGGTCAGCAGGGTGAGCCCGATCCAGGTGAACGTGTAGCGCATCACGGGCAGCCGGGCGCGGAAACGGTGCGCCTCGAGTTGCGTGCCGTTCCAGACCAGGTTGTGCAGGAGAGCGACCGCCAGCGGAAAGACGACGGCGAACGCGAGATAGAACAGTGCAACCACGGCCAGCGTGATGAGCACGAACGACGCAGGGGGGGCGTCCCCATCGGGCTCCGTCGTGAAGATCTCGGCGAGGCCGGACGCGCCCACGAGCGGCACAAGCGCCGCAGCCAGGAGTCCCAGCACAAACATCACGGCCATGGCCGCGACGACGGCAAGGATGTAGGGCACGTAGTACTCGAGGGGCTTGACCTCAAAGCCGAAGCGCGAGCCGCCCGCCTGTGCGTTGATCGTGTACATGCGCCGCATCCGATACTGCAGATAGGGCACGAGTACGTAGAAGAGCCCCAGGGCGATGAAAACGAGCGCTGCGCCCAGCCTGGGCGCTGCAGCCGTCCCGAGCAGAAGCGCGCCGACGCCACCGATGGCGATCAGCGCGAGGATGGGCAGGTAGAGCGCGCGGTAGGCATCCGCCGTGGTGCCGACGTAGCGAAAGCGCAGATTGCGCCAGCTCGTGTTGAACAGGTGGAACTGGAAGGCCTTGGTCAGGAGCCAAGGCAGCGCGGCCAGAAACAAAAGCACGAACGCTGGACCGACGATCGGAATGTAGGTGAGTAGAAGGAGCGCAACGCCGACCAGACGCCCTTTGAGGATGGCAACCGGTGAGCCGTGGAAATCGAAGTTGGATCCCGCGAAGCGCGTGTTGTTGTAGAAGTAGCGAATCCGCCGCACCTTGGCCCACGCCGAGTAAATGCCCAGCGTCACGATCGTGAGCAGCACGTTCACGATCCAGATCTTGAAGTATTCGCTTCCGGACCCGGTGAAGGTGAATGCAGCCTCCGTGGGAGGGCGCGGTCCCGGGGCCCCGGGCGGGTCATGTCTGGGCGGTTCGCCAGGGTTGGCATGGTCGAGCGCAGGTGCGTTCGTCCCGTTCATTGATCGTTTCCCCCGTGTTTTGTGGATTGGGTCGCGCGAGCCCGTGCGTTGGCTGAGCGTGGTGAACGCCGGTGCACCGGTTGCCTCGCCTTGAAGAGAGACGGAAACGACCGGGGGTCGCTGCCACGCAAGGATTATTGCTACGTCCGCCCCAGTGACGCGCCGTGCCCTTCAGCGAGGATGTTCACCGCCTCAACGCGCCGTTTCGAGCCTGCGCTCCAATGTCGAACGATCGTTTGAGTTTGGCAATCCGCGAGGTCTACACTCTCGCGCACCGACCCAAGGAAAGCAAGGAAGCCCGTCATGACGACACATTACGAGGTCCGGAACGGCGTTGCCGTTCTCACGCTCGACAACCCTCCGGTCAATGGCCTGTCGCACGCGGTACGAGTCGCCTACGCCGAGGGCCTCGCACGTGCCAATGCCGATCCCGCCGTCAAGGCGATCGTGGTCACCGGTGCTGGCAAGGCGTTCTCGGGGGGCGCCGACATCAAGGAATTCGGCACGCCCAAGGCGCTCGCCGAGCCGAACCTGCTCTCCATCATCCGGGCCACTGAACTTTCTGAGAAGCCTGTCGTGGCTGCGATCCACACGGTGGCCATGGGCGGCGGGCTCGAGCTGGCGCTCGGCTGCCATTACCGCGTTGCCGCGCCCGGGGCCAACATCGCCTTGCCGGAAGTGAAGCTCGGCCTGATCCCCGGGGCGGGTGGCACGGTTCGGCTGCCGCGCGTGATCGGCGTCGAAGCGGCCGTGAACATGATCGTGTCCGGCGAGCCGGTGAAGAGCGAGTTCATCGCGGGCTTACCCGGGCAGAAGCTCTTCGACCGGATGATCGACGGCGATCTGCTCGAGGGCGCAATTGCCTTCGCGCTCGAGAAGGCGGACGTCCGGCCGCTGCCGCTCGTGCGCGACATGAAGGTCGGGCATCCCGAGGCGGACGCGTACTTCCAGTTTGCCCGCAATTCGGTCAAGGTCGTCGCGAAGAACCTGCCTGCGCCCGTGAAGTGCGTGGATGCGGTGCAAAACGCGACCAAGATGAAGTTCGACGATGCGCTCGCGGCCGAGCGCGAGATCTTCGTGAACCTCATGTTCACCCCCGAGTCGCGTGCGCTTCGCCACCTGTTCTTCGCCGAGCGGGCCGCATCGAAGATCCCGGATGTGCCCGAAGACACGCCGCTCCGGACCATCAACAAGGTCGGCATCATCGGCGCGGGCACCATGGGGGGCGGCATTGCGATGAACTTCCTGAATGCGGGCACGCGCGTCGTCGTGCTCGAGATGAAACAGGAAGCAATCGATCGGGGCTTCGGCGTGATCCGCAAGAACTACGAAGCGCAGGTCGCCAAGAAGAAGCTCAAGCCCGAGGTGCTCGAGGAGCGCATGGGTCGGCTTTCATCCACGCTGTCCTACGACGATCTGCGCGACTGCGACCTCATCATCGAAGCCGTGTTCGAGGACATCGAGGTCAAACGCAAAGTCATGGAGCAGCTGGACGCCGTGGCCAAGCCGGGTGCGATCCTCGCGACCAACACCTCGACCCTCGACGTCAACATGATCGCGGGCTTCACGAAGCGCCCCCAGGACGTGGTCGGCATGCACTTCTTCTCGCCGGCGAACGTGATGAAGCTGCTCGAGGTGGTTCGCGGCGAGAAAACCGCGAAGGACGTCTTGGCCACGGTCATGGCGGTGGCCAAGAAGATCAAGAAGGTCGCAGTGATCTCGGGTGTCTGCGACGGCTTCATCGGCAACCGCATGATCGAGCAGTACGGTCGGCAGGCGGGCTTCCTGTTGGAAGAGGGGGCTACGCCGCAGCAGGTGGATCGCGCCATCGAGAAGTTCGGGTTCGCCATGGGGCCGTTCCGCATGGGGGATCTGGCGGGCAATGACATCGGCTGGGCCATCCGCAAGCGCCGCTACGTCGAAAAGCCCGACATGCGCTATTCGAAGACTGCGGACCTGCTCTGCGAGATGGGTCGCTTCGGCCAGAAGGTGGGCAAGGGTTGGTACGACTACGAGCCGGGCAAGCGCGACCCGATTCCCAACGCCGAGGTCGAGGCCATGATCGTC
Organism: uncultured Alcaligenaceae bacterium; assembly: GCA_964609555.1. Taxonomy (GTDB): domain Bacteria; phylum Pseudomonadota; class Gammaproteobacteria; order Burkholderiales; family Casimicrobiaceae; genus Casimicrobium. Next base: position 10,593 of record CAZSTF010000056.1, read on the forward strand.
AAGCACCGCGAAAGCCTTGGCATTGCGCCGCGCAAGATCTCGGACGATGAGATAGTGCACCGGCTCGTCTACTCGCTCGTCAACGAAGCCGCGCACATCCTCGAGGAAGGCATCGCCAACCGCGCGAGCGACATCGACATCGTCTACATCTACGGCTACGGCTTCCCGTTCTATCGCGGTGGCCCCATGTGCTACGCCGACGAGCGCGGCCTGTTCAACGTCGTGCAGCAGATGCGTGTGTTCCAGAAGAACCCGCATGATGACGCCGCGTTCTGGGAACCGGCACCGCTTCTGAAGCGGCTCGTCGCCGAAGGCAAATCGTTCAACTGAGAGGGCATCGCACCATGAAAGAAGCTGTCATCGTCTCCACCGCGCGCACGCCCCTCTGCAAGAGCTGGAAGGGTGCGATGAACATGACCCACGGGGCCACCTTGGGCGGTCATGTCGTCAAGGCCGCCGTCGAGCGCGCCGGCATCGACCCGGCCGAGGTCGAGGACGTGCTCATGGGCTGCGCGAATCCCGAGGGCGCCACGGGCTGGAACATCGCACGCCAGTCGGCGCTTCGGGCCGGACTGCCGGTCACTGTGAGCGGCGTCACCGTCAACCGCTTCTGCTCCTCGGGGCTGCAGACGATCGCGATGGCGGCGCAGCGCATCATCGCCGGCGAGGGCGAGATCTATGTCGCCGGCGGCGTGGAATCCATCTCCTGCGTGCAGCAGGAGATGAACATGCACATGTTCAAGGACTCCTGGCTCGACAAGCACAAGCCGACGATCTACTGGAACATGCTGCAGACGGCCGAGAACGTGGCCCAGCGCTACAAGATCCCCAAGGAGCGGATGGATCACTTCGGCGCCGAAAGCCAGCAGAAGGCCGCGGCCGCGCGTGCGGCAGGAAAGTTTGCCGACGAGATCGTGCCCATCACGGTGACCGCGGGTATTGCCGACCCAAAGATCGGCATGATCACGAAGCAGGTCACCGTCGAACATGACGAGGGCGTGCGCGAAGGCACGACCTATGAGGCGGTCAAGGGCATCCGCACGGCCGTGCCCGGCGGCGTGGTCACGGCAGGCAACGCGAGCCAGTTCTCCGACGGCGCCGGTGCCTGCGTGGTGATGGACGCGAAACTCGCCGAACAGCGCGGCCTCAAGCCGCTCGGCATCTTCCGTGGCTTTGCGGTTGCGGGTTGCGAGCCCGATGAAATGGGCATCGGCCCCGTGTTTGCCGTGCCCAAGGTCCTGAAGCGTCTCGGACTCAAGGTCGAAGACATCGATCTGTGGGAATTGAACGAGGCGTTTGCGGTGCAGGTCCTCTACTGCGCCGACACGCTTGGCATCCCGTACCAACGCCTCAATGTCAACGGCGGCGCCATTGCCGTGGGGCACCCCTATGGCATGAGCGGCCAGCGCCTGGTCGGGCATGCGCTGATCGAAGGCAAGCGCCGCGGTGCGAAGCTCGTCTGCGTGACGATGTGCATCGGCGGCGGCATGGGTGCGGCCGGGGTGTTCGAGGTCGCTTGACCTCGGGCCGCCCCTGAGCTGACTCGTGGGCGCGCTACCATCGGCGTCATGTCTTCCCGCACGCCCCAGGAAATCGAACTCAAGCTCGCCGTGCCCGAAGGTGCCCAGACCGCCATCCGGGCGCGGCTTTCGTCGCTGGGGGCCATCCAGCGAACGCGGCTCGATACGACGTACTTCGACACGCCCCAGCGCGACCTGGCCAATCGCCACGCGGCACTCCGGCTACGTCGACTCGGGCGCCAGTATGTGCAGACGCTGAAGACCGGCGACGGCGAGCGCGCGATGGCAAGCCGCGGCGAAATCGAACTGCCGCTTGCTCGCGCCGCGCTCGACCTGCCGACGCTCTTCGCTGCGGGCGCGCCGCGATGGTTCCGCGACCTCGATCTGTCGCGGCTTCGTCCGGTGTTCCGCACCGTGTTCGACCGCGACACCGTGCTGGTCGACACGGGCGCGGGGCGCGTCGAAATCGCCTTCGACGTGGGCCATATCGAGTCGGGCGATGGCGCGGGTCGACGACGCTGCCCGATCTCCGAGGTTGAGTTCGAACTGTTCGACGGAGCTCCGGCCGCCGTGCTCGAACTCGCCGAGAGGATCGCAGGAGGCGGGGAGGGGGCGCTGGCGTTGCTGCCGCTGCCTGCCTCCAAGGCCATCCGCGGTGAGCGCGTCTCCCGGGGCCAGGCACCGCTCCAGCCCCTGATGGCCTCGCGCGAGGCGTTCAGCAAGGCAGGGGCCGAGACGACGTTCTCCAGAGCGCTTCGCGCCGTGTCGGGGCTCGCTGCCGATGTCGTGGCCGCGAACCTCAACTGCCTCACGGTTGCCGAGGCCAATGAACTCGCGGGGGCCGACGCGGCGCTTGCGATCCATCAGGCCCGCGTGGCGCTCCGGCGCCTGCGCTCGGCTGTGCGGCTTCTCGGTGACCGCGGAGACTTTCCGCCCGCGCTCGCCACCCGGCTTGCAGGCATCGCACGTGCCTTGGGCACGGCGCGGGATCTCGACGTACTTGCGACGACCACTTGGCCGCAGATCGAGCGGTATATCGCGGCCAACGATGCCGCGGGAGGGCTGGTCAGCGCGGCCCGCACACTTGAGACTCAGCTGCGTGCCCGGGCGGCTCAAGCGCGACGGGAGGCGGTCCGCCTCGCAGGAGATGCGGGCACGGCGGCCACGTTGCGTGAACTGCTTGCCTACGCCCTGTCGGCCGAGCCCAAGGACGCAAGCAAGCTCTCCACGTCTCGGGCAGCACGGCTCGTAGAGCGGCGCTGCGAACGCCTGATCGAGGCGGGGCGAAAGTTCGCCGAGTTGGAGCCCGAGGCCCAGCATCGCGTGCGCATCCTCGGCAAGCGGGCCCGCTATGCCGTGGAACTGCTCGCTGCCCACCTGCCGCCCAAGCGCACCGAACGGCTCGCCCGGGCGTTGACCCGCCTGCAGGATCGTCTGGGCCTGCTCAATGATGCGGAAGTGGCCCTGCCGTATCTGCTCGCGATGGTCGATGATGCCGCGCTCGCGAAGGCACTGATCGACTGGCGCGACAGCCTGCGCGAGAGCTATGTCGAGGATGCTGAGCGGGAGCTGCGGGCCGTGCGCGATGCGCTTCCGCTCGACTGAGCGGACGGACCATGCGCGAGACGCTTGACTTCCTCCTCCACGACTGGCTCGATGTTTCCGGGCTCACGGCCCGACCCCGCCATGCCGAGCACTCCGTCGAGACGTTCGCTGCCGTGCTCGATATGGCCGAGCGGATCGCGGCCGAGCGCTTCGCGCCGTTCAACCGCGTGGTGGATGTCGAGGAGCCGCGCGCCGAAGCCGATGCCGAGGGCGTGCTGCGCGTGGTGCTGCCGCGAGCGACGCATGAGGCCTGGTCGGCCTACGCGGGCTCCGGCATGCTCGCTGCCGCGCAGGACGCAGAACTTGGCGGGATGCAACTGCCGCATGTGATCGAGGCCGCGGCGAACAGCCTCTTTTCGAAGGCATCGATCGGCATCTCCTGGGCACTCCTCACCACGGGCAATGCGAATGCGATCCTCGCGCACGGCACGCCCCGGCAGAAGGCGGTCTTCGCGGCGGCCGAGTTCTCCGGCCGCTGGATGGGCACGATGTGCCTCTCCGAGCCGCAGGCGGGCTCTTCGCTCGCCGACATCACGATGCGCGCCCTGCCCGAGGATGAGGGCGACCCGTTGGGCCCGCGCTATCGACTGTTCGGCAACAAGATGTGGATCTCGGGCGGCGAGCATGAGATCACCGAGAACATCGTGCACCTCGTGCTCGCGAAGATTCCCGAGGCCGACGGGCGGCTGCCTGCCGGCACGCGCGGGATCTCGCTCTTCATCGTGCCCAAGCGCATTGTCGATGCCGAAGGTCGCCTGACCGGCGAGCGCAACGACGTCGTGCTCGCCGGGCTCAACCACAAGCTCGGCTGGCGTGGGACACCCAACAC
>CAZSTF010000057.1:0-14516 GCA_964609555.1 uncultured Alcaligenaceae bacterium
GGCTCATCAGGCCACGTCTCCGGCGGCTGGGGCATGACTTCGACGACCGCCGGGGGTGCGGGTGGTGGCGGCGCAGGGGCAGTCACAGTGGGCGCGGGAGGGGTCTCCTTGACCGGCGCTGGCGCGCATGCCGTGATCGCCGCGGCCAGCATCAGACCCAGGGCGCCGACCGAGACGCGGTCAAGCAGACGGAATGAAGTTTTCATCGCCCTGATGCTTCCGTTCGAAGCGGATGAAGTTGTAGTAGCCGCAGGTGCTACCGTTCGGGTAATCACGGCAGACCTGCGGTCGGCCGGCATAGATCGTGCAGCGCCGCTGGTCGCGGTCGAAGAACATGCAGATCGATTTGTAGACGTGGTCCTTGCGATGCCGGAGCACCCGAATGCGCTCGTCCTCGTGCGTGACCTCGCGCGTGAAGCGCGTCGTCGCCTCCTCGACCGTGATGCCATGATGCCGCGCAAGACGCCGGATGTCCGACGGCTTGGTCTCGATGTAGTCGTAGCTGCAGCAGTAACCGGGACAGCGACTGCAGTCGTAGCGAATGTCTGGCATCGTCAGGGCTCCGTGCGGCGGATGATAGACGAGCCAAAGCGGCGTCGGCTGACGCTTCGGTGGCGGCTGCTGATCGCGGCCCTGACGATCGGGCTTTCACTGTCGGCAGCGGCCGAGCTGCAGGCCGAACGGCTCGCGGTCTTCGACTCGCGCGAGCTCGTCGACGTGCTTTGGCTAGACGCGGATGGACGCCGCCCGGAGCTGCGTGTCCTCGTGTCCGGCCCCCGTGCCGCGGCACCGGGGCTTTACCGGGTCGCATCGGATCCCGCAGGGCGAACGGCACTCACCCGGGTCTGTGCACTCGATGGTCGCGCGCACTTCTCCTTCGACCGGCACCACCTGCTCGCGCTGTCGAGCCCGCGCGGCCCGCTGCGACTCGAAGTGCGTGATCCGCGGACCTGCCGCGTGAGGCTGAGCGTCCCGGCGCAGGCGAGAACCTTCGACTTCGACGCCACACATCGCCATGTGGTCGTCGCCTCGCGCAGCGAGGACGGCACGACCGAACTTCGGCTGTTCGACGCGCGTGGCCGCGCGCAGAGTGTGCTCAGCACGGACCGCAACATCGAACTCGGCTTCGACCCCGGCGGTCGGGTGCTGCACAACTTCGATCGTGCGGCGGCGGGGCACCGCGCCTATGCCGTGCCGACCCTGCTGCCGCGGCCGGATGCCGCACTCAAGGAGGAGGAAACCGCCATCCCGGGCAGCCGCTGGCGGTGGGTTCGGGCGGGCGAGCGAAGTCGGCTGCGTGACCCCGCAATGCGCCTGCACGAGCTTCCGATGGCGGTCACGCTCGATCGCCCGCTCGCGCTCAGCCGTGATGCACGCTTTCTGCTGACCTACCACCACGATGGCCACATCGGCCACCTGCGCAAGGTGGACCTCACGCGCAACCGCGTGATCGAGGTTGCCCGCGGCCTCATCGATTCTGCTGCCGTGAACGCGACAGGCGACGCGATCGCCTGGATCGAGCGGGACGGAGATCGGGCGAGCCTCTGGCGCAATCGCCGACCGTGACACGTCTTTGCAAAGAAGACGGCTTTCGGGCGCCTTGGGGTGTTGCCATCGCTCCATCGCTGACTACACTGAACCACCGACCACCAGACCACACGGGGAGTAGACATGGATTTCGGCAAACTAATCGAGCGGGTCAAGAACATCCTGCTCACGCCCAAGACCGAATGGCCAAGGATCGCGGCCGAGTCCGACACCGTGGCGGGCCTCTACACCGGCTATGCGCTGATCCTGGCCGCAATCCCGGCCCTCGGCATGCTGATCGGTACCGCGGGCATCGGCTTTCCGATCGCAATCGTCACCTACGTGATCACGCTGGTCGTGATCTTCATCGCGAGCCTGATCGTCAACGCCCTCGCGCCGACCTTCGGCGGGCAGAAGGATTCCGTGGCGGCGCTCAAGGTCGTCGTCTACTCGAGCACGCCCGGCTGGGTGGCCGGGATCTTCAACATCATTCCGTTCGTCGGTCCGCTGATCGCCTTCATCGCAGCGCTCTACGGGATCTACGTGCTGTACCTCGGTCTGTCGCCGGTGATGAAGAACCCCGAGGAGAAGTCGATCGGCTACACGGCCCTGATCGTCGTCTGCTACATCGTGCTCATGATGGTCTTCATGGGCGTGGTCATGTCGCTGTTCTTCGGCGCCATGATGGGCGGCGCGATGCTGATGGGTCGCTGAGGCATCGCGGCCCGGAAGGTTCGGACGCCGCTCGCGCACTCAGCCGGGCTGGCGCGTCGTCGCGACAGTGCGTGCCAGCCGCTCGTAACGTGGCTCACCCAGCACGTGCCGGGCTAGACCGAAGGCGCGAACGACGGCAGCCACACTCACGCGACGTGGCTGACCCGTGCGGTCGCGTTCGGCTGAGCCTGTCGTTCGTGTGCTGCCGACGTTGTTGATGAACCCGTCGCGATTGATGCGGCCTTCGAGCCACGCGACGCCCCGCCGCACCCGCGGTTCGAACTCGCGCCGGGCGGCGGCCGTTGCCGCGTGATCGAGGTAGCGGAGCAGATAGACCAGCGCCTCGGCCTGGAAACTCACGTCGAACCCGCCGCGCTCGGGAAAATAGCCCGAGGCATGCTGCCCCTTGAGCGCCTCGCGCAGTTGCGCCTCGCCCGCTTGTGACAACTCCGCTGTGCCGAGCACACGCCCGGCCATGGCGAGCGCATACCCCAGCACGATCCTTCGGGACGCATGGCCCTCGAGTTGCGCGAGCGCCGTGTCATCCGACGCGGCGCGCACGAGCCACTGCGAGGTGCGCTCGAGTCGTCCCCGGAGCGCAGCGATGCGCTCGGCGAAGGGTGGAGACAGTCCTGCGGCATCGATCAGCCAGAGGGCATGAGCCGCAGCGGCCACGAAGTAGGCCGTCGAGACGAGCGGTTCGCGGGTGGCAAACCCGCCGTCGGCGTTCTGGCGCGCGAAACCCCACTCGAGCGCTCGTAATCCGGCGTCGATCAAGTCGCGCCGGTTGCGATTGACGCCCGCGCCGATGATCGTGCCAGCGAAGCGCTGCTCGTCGATGAACCAGTCACCGCGGCCGGCCCCGGCCTCGAAGCCGCGATTGACCCCCATGGCTCCGCTCGCAGCCACCTGGTCCCGCAGCGCGTCGGCATTCCGGTAGAACGTCTCGGCGAGGAGCGCACTGCGCTCGAATTGAAGGTCGAGCCCTGGGCCCGCCGCATGCACCGGTGCCATCGGTTTCGCCGGAGCTGCCGGCGTGACGGCGCTGGGCGGCGCAGTCACGGCAGGTGCCGGCCGTGCCGGAGGCGGATAGTCAACGCGCGGCGGCGGCGTGCTCGCGCAACCGGCCAAGACGAGCAGCCCGGCGGCCATCAGCCCGCTGCCCTTGGGTGCACGCGCGTGGCCACAGCCTACGGCCACGGGTCGCCACGCTGCAACCGGGCGCGCAACCGGGCGTAATTGGCGGATCATGTGGCCTTGCGCCGGGGCGGCGTGGTCACGGGGTCAAAGCTGCGCTTGCCGGACTCGCCTTTCGACGGGGTGCGCTTCTTGGCCTTCTTGGCCTTCGTGGCCGGCACACCAACATCCGTCGCCTCGGACTGAGCCGCCTTCGCCCCCTTGCGCTTCTTGCTCTTTTTCTCGCCACCGCCCGCCACCGCCGATCCCGCCTTGGGTGCGGAAGACGCGCGCAGCGCCGCCAGCCGATCCCGTTGGGCCTCCCGCTCGGCCCGCTCACGCGCGGCACGCTGGCGTTCCAGCTCCCGCTGCTCGGCCCGCAGTTCCGCTTTGGCCTCGCGTGACCGGGCGCGCTGCGCGGGCGTGTCCGCGAGCGGGGCGACGGGCGTACCGATGCCGTCGGCGCACGGCGTTGCGGAGTAGGTCACCCGCCCCGCGGTCTCGCAACGATACGCGCCGGGAGTCGCCCCCTCCGCGCGCCCTCCCGCTGGCGTCGACGCCATGAGCAGCGTCGGTGCGGCTGCAAACAATCCGGCGACCGCGATGGTGGCCAAGGACAGGACAGATCTGCAGAGGGGGTGGCAAGTGCCGTGCATCAGTGCGGCGCGTGAAGTCGATCGGAGCCCCGATCTTACGGGACAAGCGGGCGGATCAAGGCGCGCCCGGCACCCGAAACGCGCAGAACACCACGCCCTCGCCGACCCAGCCGTTGCCGGGCTGGCTGCTGGTCAGGGCGTACTCCGGCAGATAGCGGTGATTGATGAGCCCCGGGTTGAAGAATCGGTGAATCGCGGTCGACCCCGCGGGGCAAGCGCCCGCGACCGGGGTCTCGGCCCGGAGGACCCGGCCTTCATCGGTTGCCCACGGCTGGGCAAGGAGGAGTGTGCAGTCGGACGCCGACGTGCTGTGGAAGTGGGTATTGATCGCGCCACCATCAAAGGCCCGAATCCGGCACATGGGTTGACCGACCAGCGCGTCGGCGCGAAAGACGACGAACCGTTGGCCGGTCCGGCGCCACAGCGTCGGCAGTCCATCGAGCAACGCGATCTCGTTGGCGCGTGCCGTGAAGAAGAACTTGCCGCGATCGCTGACGTACTCCACGGCTTCGGCCTCGTCGCGCGAACCCCAGGCGAGCGCGCGCTGCGTCACCACGCGATCGACCGAGCCCCCGGGCACTTCGCGCATGGCATAGAACGCCGCAATCACCGCCGGATCGCGCGAGAGCATGGCCCGGTAGAACGCGAACGTCCAGCCGAACAATTCAGGCACGTCCTCCTCGCGCAGACCGTGCGGCATGCCGTCAATCACCACGAACGTTCGATGGCCCGCGAGCCGATCGATCATCTGCTGCGTCCGGTCGATCGGGGCCACGACATCGGCACTGCCACCGATCCCCAGATACGGCGTGCGGATGTCGCGCACGCCCCGGTTGCTGTCGCCGAATGCGGCGAGGAAGGGGTAGCCGGAGAACGGCACGTAACCCACGACCGCCTTGTAGCGCTCGTCGCGCACCACCGGCCGCGAACTGCCGCTCCAGGACTTCGTGATCTCCGCGCCTTGGGCAAGCATCATGCCCATGCCGCCGAGCGAGGCCCCGAAGCCGACGATCTGGTCGGGATCGATCATCGCGGCGTACTCGGGCCGCGCGAGGAGTGCATCGAGCCCCGCCTTGAGCGACAGCCCCCGCAGGGCCTGCATCTCAGCCACTTCGCCATAGCTCGTGAGCAGGAACCAGATGTCGCCGAAGTCCTCGACCTTGGTCCGCGAAAAACGGGCATCGCCATGGAACGGCGCATAGACGACATAGCCCTCCTGTGCGAGGCGTTCGATGACGGCGAGGTATTCCGCCCCGAGCGGCGAGCCGCCCAGACCGTGGGACAGGACGATCAGCGGCCAGCGCCCGTCCGATTGGGCGGGGTTCACTGCGGGCAGCGGCGCATCGCCGCCCCGCTCCATACGCGGGACACGGGCGCCGTTGGGCAGACTGTAGGCGGCTCGGCTGTTCGAAACGGTCGTGGGATAGCAGACGATCGCGGCGTAGGTCAGGCGCTTTCCGGCCTGCTTGTCCCAGAGGTCGTTCTCCTCCCGCGTCGGCACCTGCACGATGAAATTGAGGCGCTCCGCGCCGGCCACCTGCAGGCTCGTGATGTAGCGGTTGCCCGTCGCGCCGCCGGGAACGCCCGACCAATAGTCGGAGGCGGCTTCACCTGCCGGCACGCGGGAGAAGTCCTGCTCCACGCTCGAGCAGCCCACGACGTGCGGCCCCTGGGGCGCGGGCGGCGTGACGATCGCTGCCTGCGCCGCGGCCGAGAGCACCGCCATCCCACAGGCTGCAAGACCAGCGGCGAAGCGAAGCGTCAGGACGCCCACCTCCCGAAGGCGCATGTCCGCCTCAGTCGAGGATGAGGGCCGCATCACTCAGCGCTTCTCTGCCCTTTCAGGCTTGGCCGCCGCGGCCTTGGCCTCCACTGGAACGGTAGAGCGCACCACGGGCAGGCCCTTCAGGTGATTCACGGCCTGGGCGAAGACGAAGTCCTTCTCGTTGCCCCAATCGAACCCGCGAAGCTTCTTTGCATCCTCGCGCGCCTTCTGCAGCCGGGCTTCGCGCGCCTCTTCGGACTGGTCTTCGTCCGCGGCTTCGTCCTTCTCCTCGTCCTTGCCCACCAGATGACGGGCGAGGTCCTTCTCCCGCTGGATCTTCGGCGCCATCACGCCGTCCCACGTCATCTGCTCGATGACGATCTCCGGCTCGATGCCGCGGGCCTGGATCGCGCGGCCGTTCGGCGTGAAATAGCGCGACGTGGTCAGCTTCATGCCGGTCGTGGGCGAGAGCGGAATGATGTTCTGCACCGAGCCCTTGCCGAAGGTCTGGGTGCCGATGACGGTGGCGCGCTTGTGGTCCTGGAGGGCGCCGGCCACGATCTCGGAGGCCGAGGCCGAACCGCCGTTGGTAAGTACGACGAGGGGCACGGTCTTGAACCAGCCCGGCAGATCGGCCAGCGGATCATTGCCTCGCCGGGCATAGAACTCGCGGCTTGCAAGGTAGCGGGCCTGGGTGCCCTCCATGCGGCCCTCGGTGTACACCACGAGCGCATCCTTGGGCAGGAAGGCGGCCGACAGCCCGACCGCGGCATCGAGCAGCCCGCCGGGGTTGTTGCGCAGGTCGAGCACGATGCCCTTGAGCGGCGCCTTCTGGTTCTGCTCGATGATGGAGCGCACCGTGTCGGCCACCGTGTTCTCGTTGAACGTGCGGACACGCACATAGGCGTAGCCCGGCTCGATGGCCCGTGCGCGCACGGCGGCGATCTTGATGACCTCGCGCGTGAGGGTGAGGGTCTCGGTCGTGCGTTCCTCCTTGCGGAACACCTCGATCCGGACCTTCGTGCCCGGCGTGCCGCGCATCTTTTCCACGGCCTTCGATGTGGACAGCCCACGGGTGGACTCGCCGTCCACGCGCATGATCAGGTCGCCGGCGCGGATGCCCGCCCGGGCGGCGGGGGTGTCGTCGATCGGGGCCACGACCTTGATGTAGCCGTCCTCCACACCGATCTCGATGCCGATGCCACCAAAACGACCGCTGGTCGTGGTGCGCAGGTCCTTGAACGCCTGCTCGTCGAGAAAGGCGGAGTGCGGATCGAGCCCGCTCACCATGCCCGAGATCGCCTGCTCGATCAACTTGCGGTCGTCGACCGGCACGACGTAGTCATTCTTCACCCGTGAGAACACCTCGGAGAACATCCGGAGTTCCTCGACCGGAATGCTCCCTCGGACGCTGCGGTTGGCGTCCACTGACAACGCCAGCGTGAGCGCAGCCCCCACGGCCACGCCACCACCGATCCAACCGAGTTTCTGAATGACACCGCCCACGATACACCTCGCCTCTAGACTGCTTGCGACTGCCTGCCCGCATTCTGCGACAACTCGCCGACCGTTTCGGCTAGTCACCAAAGAAAAAAGGGCGGCAGGCAGCGCCTACCGCCCGGAGACACCCGCCTGAGTCGGGGGAAACCCAAGGGGCGGATCACGTTGCAGCCCGCTTGCGCGGACCACAAGGATCACGTGCGTTGGACGCGCGGGCGGCGCGCCAGTTCCCGAAGCTCGCGCGGCCCGTCGGCTGTCACAGGTTGGGCAGCACGACGGTGTCGATCACGTGGATGACGCCGTTCGAAGCGATCACGTCGGGCTTCACGACCTTGGCGTCATTGACGCGGACACCGCCCTCGGTCGCGACCCGCAGTGCGCCGCCCTGGACCGTTTTGACCTCTCCCGCCTTCACGTCCTTGGCCAGCACCTTGCTCGGCACGACGTGATAGGTCAGCACCGTCTTCAACTTGGCCGGATCGGCAAGCAGCGCATCCAGCTTCTCCTTCGGTACCTTGGCAAAGGCCTCGTCGGTCGGCGCGAACACCGTGAACGGACCCTGTCCACGCAGGGTGTCGGCCAGACCGGCCTTTTCGACGGCCTTCAGAAGCGTGTTGAAACTGCCGGCCGCCTTGGCCGTAGCCACAATGTCCTTGCTGGTGGCCGGAGCGGAGGCGAAGGCGCTTGCCGCGAGCGCAACGGCTCCAGCGGCAACGAGAGCGCGAAGGGACGTCTTCATCATGACAAACCTCATCAGAAAAGACCGTTCCAAGCGAACGTGCAGCATGGAGCGCCCGCGGACCACGCGAGTTCCAGCACTCGGGAATTCCTGAGTTGCCCTTGAATCGCCATGCGGAGTCCCCAAGCGCCAAAGGCGAGCGCTTCGTTGCAGGGGGGCGGCGGTTCAGTTTCGGGCGAGGAACGCGTCAAGCTCCGAGCGCGAGGGGATCCCCACCCGCCCGCCGAAGCGGGTGCATTTGAGCGCGGCGGCGGCGGTCGCGAACCGGATGGCGGCGTCGACGGACTGACCCTCGCCGAGCGCGATGGCCAGCGCGCCGTGCCAGGTGTCCCCAGCGGCAAGCGTGTCGACCACCGGCACCTTGAACGCGGGCGAGCGGTGGAGGGTGCGGCCGTCGAACCAGAGCACGCCTGCGCCACCCAAGGTGACACCGGCCGCGACGTTCCGCCCCCCGAAGAGGCGCCGGACGGCGACCTCGGGATCCGCGTCGTAGCGCGCCAGCATCGGCTCGCTCAAAAAGGGATGCGTCGCTGCGCGGGAGAGTCGGAGGATCTCCTCCGGGTCACCCGAGTCCCCGTCGAAGACCGAGGGCCTGCCTGCGACGGCCGCGGCATCGAAGAGCACAAGCGCCCCCGTCCGCCAGCGTGAATCGGCGTGAACCGCGTCGGCCCCGACCACTTCGGCGAGCGGCAGCCAGCTCGTATCAGGCGGATAGCCCTGCGCCGGCGCGGAGACGACCAGCCGCTCGCCAGCGGCATCGACCAGAATGGCCGCGGTCTTCGACCGAGCGCCGGGCAGGCGTGCAACCTGGATCTCGACACCCTCGATCTCGAGCAAGCGCAGGATCTGGTCGCCGACCCCGTCATCACCCAGGCGACCCCACCAGGCCGCGCGCCCGCCGAGACGGGCGACCGTGACCGCCGCGTTGGCCGCCATGCCGCCGCCGGTCACGATGAACTCCTGCGCCTGGATCTTGGCGGGTGGCACGGGCAGTCGGTCGATGCGGAAGATCTGATCCAGCGTGGCCACACCAACGCAGATCACCCGGGCGGACAGCCTGCTGCTCATCGCCCGCTCACGTGCGGCCGGTGCTGCCGAACCCGCCCGTGCCCCGCGCGGACGGCGTGAATTCGGCCACTTCCGTGAACCGCGCTTGCACGACCGGCACGATGACGAGCTGGGCGATCCGCTCCAGGGGCGCGATCGTGAACGGCGTGCCACTGCGGTTCCAGACACTCACCATCAGCTCGCCCTGGTAGTCCGAGTCGATCAGGCCCACCAGGTTGCCAAGCACGATGCCATGCTTGTGGCCCAAGCCCGAGCGCGGCAGGATCAGCGCCGCGTAACCCGGATCGTCCAGATGAATCGCGATGCCCGTGGGGACGAGGTGTGTTGCGTCGGGCAACACCTCGAGCGGCGCATCCACGCAGGCCCGAAGATCGAGCCCGGCTGCGCCCGAGGAGCCGTAGGTTGGCGGATGGGCGCGAATGACATCGCGGAGAATCCGATAGGCCACCTGCATCAGGATGGGTCCTTGAACATCGCGGGCTCCAGATTGTGGCGCTGCAGGAGCTTGTAGAACTCGGTCCGGTTGCGGCCAGCGATCTGCGCCGCCTGGGCCGCGTTGCCGCCGGTGAGCTTCAGGATGCGCACGAGGTAGTCCCGCTCGAAACCTTTGCGCGCCGTCTCGAAAGGGACAATGGCTGCATCAGCCTCATCAAGGCTCGGCCGGATGAGCGACAGCGGAATGACGTGGGTCGTCGAAAGCGCCACCGCCTGCTCGAGCAGGTTCTCCAACTGGCGAATGTTCCCCGGCAATCGCGCGGCGACGATGGCGGCCATCGCGTCCGGCGCGAGCGTGGGCACCGGTCGCTTGTAGCGCTCGGCAATCTTCTTGAGGAAGTGGGCGACGAGCTGCGGGATGTCTTCGCGCCGCGCGGAGAGCGGCGGCAGCTTGAGTGCCACCACGTTGAGCCGGTAGAACAGGTCCTCGCGGAACGTGCGTTCCTGGCGCATCGCGTCAAGGTCACGGTGGGTGGCCGAAATGATGCGCACATCGATCGGCGTCGACTGGGTCGAGCCCACGGGGCGGACCGCCGAGTCCTGGAGCACGCGCAGGAGCTTGGCCTGGAGGGAAAGCGGCATGTCGCCGATCTCGTCGAGAAACAGCGTGCCGCCATTGGCGGCGAGGAACAGCCCCGGCTGCGCCTGCGACGCCCCGGTGAAGGCGCCCTTCGCATAGCCGAAGAGCTCGCTCTCGAGCAAGGCCTCGGGAATCGCCGCGCAGTTGATGGCGATGAAGGGCTTGTCGGCACGCGCACTCGCCCGGTGGATGGCACGTGCGAGCAGTTCCTTGCCGGTGCCGGATTCGCCGAGGATCAAGACCGAGGCCATCGAGTCGGCCACGAGGCGGGCGCGACGCAGCAGATCCTCCATCTTCGGGCTGCGCGTCACGATCTCGCGTCGCCAGGCGTCGGCCGCGCCCGGTGCCGCCGACGATTCGGTGCGGGCATCCCCGGCGAGCGCCACGGCCTGTGCGACCTTCTTGAGCAGCTCCTGCGGGTCGAACGGCTTGGTCAGGAATCCGAACACGCCCCGCTGGGTGGCCGCCACCGCGTCGGGAATCGTGCCGTGCGCCGTGAGGATGATGACCGGCAGCGTCGGGTGCTGCGCATTGATCTGTTCGAACAGCTGCAGGCCGTCGATGCCGGGCATGCGCAGATCGGTGACGACCACCGCCGGACGGGAAATCGCAATCTGCGAGAGCGCGGCCTCGCCGCTTTCGGCACTGCGCACCCGGTAACCGGCCGCGGACAGGCGCAGCCCGATCAGCTTGAGCAGGTCGGGGTCGTCATCGACCAGAAGAACCTCGGGCGCCATCAGTTTCTCCGCCGCTCGCGGTCGAGCAACTGCCGCTCGATGGCCTTCAACGCGTCGAGCTTTTGCTGCAACGCCTCGGCCTTGCGGGTCTCCTCGCGCACCTGGCGGAGCCGCTCGTTGAGACTGGCTTGCACCAGCTCCGCGACCGATCGCAGCGGGTGGCTCGGTGGCAGCGTTGCGTTGCGCCCGACCAACGGCTCGATGAGCCCTTGAAGACGCGCGTCATCCCCGGCGGTCGGCCCCAGCAACACGGACAACCAGACCAGACGCAACCGATTGATGGGTGTGCGCTCGCGGTTGAAGGCATTCGATGCGGCCGTGTACTCCCGACGCTGTTCCTCGGCCGCGAGTTGGGTGAGCCGCGTCATCTCGATCAGGAGGGCGAGCGCCTGGTCCTGCTCCTCGGGCAGCCGCGCAGGCTCCCGGATGACGACCGGCTCGGGTTCGGGCAATTCCTTTTCGATGTATACCGGCACGTAGACCGTCTCCACGATGACCTTGGGTGCAGGCAGCTTGGGAATCAGCGGGATCTCGGGCGCACTCGCACAGCCTGCCAAGAAGACAAGCAGCAGGAGTGCGGACAGCGACCCGGTCGGACGCATGACACGCTGCACAAGCGGGAGGCGTTCAGTGCTCACCCGCGCACCTCCAATCGGCCAGCATCGACAGCCGTCCCATGCGCCGCATCGTCGCGCGCCGTGCTCGCACCGCCCCCTTCGATCGGCGTGGCAGCAACCACCGTCGCGCGCCGCGGCAGGGTCACGCGGAAGCGGCCGCCGGGTTCGCCCGCGCCCACCACTTCGACCTGTCCCCCGTGCGCCAGCACGTATTCGCGAACGATCGCCAATCCCAGTCCGGTGCCCTTCACCTTGCTTGTCTCGCTGGCCGCCCCGCGATAGAAGGACTCGAACACGCGTTCTGCTTCGTCGGCTGCGATTCCGGGACCCTCGTCCTGCATCTCGAACACGACGCGATCCTCATCCGCGGAAGTCACGAAACGCACGCATCCGCCACGTGGCGAATACTTGATTGCGTTGGACAGCAGATTATCCAACACCACCCGGAGCCGTTCCCGATCGCCTTCGAAGGCCAGCGCCGGGCCTTCGCTCTTCACGCTCACGCCGCCGGCGAGGAGGTCGAGACGATGCTCGCGCACGACCCGATCGAACAGCGGCGCGAGTTCGACCGTCTCGACGCGCAACTGCGTGGCACTCTTGTGCTGCTGGTAGGAGAGCAGGTCTTCGATCAGGCGCTGGAGCGAGATCGTGTTCTCGCGAATGATGCGCACCACGTCGATCTGCTGGCGTGACATCTCGCCCACCACGCGGTCGTTGAGCAGTTCCGAGCCCTCGCGGACCGCCGTGAGCGGTGTCTTCAACTCGTGCGAAACATGCCGCAGAAAGCGCGATTGCGACGTCTCCAGCTCCAGCAGGCGCCGACGCAGCCAGTCGAGTCGCTCCCCGAGGGAACGCAGGTCGCTCGGACCCGAGATCACGATCGGCTCGGCGAACTCACCGCGGCCCAGCCGGCGGATGCTCCGGTCGATGTTGCGAAGCGGTCGCGCAATCAGCACCGAAAAGCCGATCGCGAGCAGCAGTGCCGTCGCCGCCGCCACACCGAGGAACCACGGCCAGTTCTCGCGCGTCTTGGCCGCCATTTCACGCAGGGCAAGCACTTCACGCTCGGTCACGCGCGAGAGCTGCGAAGAGGCTTCGGCTGCGCTGTCGGTCAAGTCGGCCGCCATCTCGGCCAACCGCACCCGATCGGGTTCGGGGACGGTCGAGGGGGGCATCGCGGCAGCAAGCGCCTTTCTCTGCTCGCCGACCTTGCGCAGTTGCCCGCGCTCCGCGTCCGTCAAGGGGAGGCTCTGCGCACGCAAGAGCGAGGCCTCAAGCTGCGCGTCGAGCTTGCGGAAGCCCTCGATCAGGCTCGCATCATCCAGCACGAGCGACTGCCGCACCGCGCGCTCGATGCGTGCAGGCAGGTCACGCAGTTCCCGCGAGGCGGCGCTCGCGGCTTCGGCCTCGCGCACCGCGAGCTGCGAGCGCTTGGCCAGCGAGTCGAGCCCCAGCGCGAGCTCGGCAAGCGCCACGACCAGCGGCACCGCCGAGAGCACGAAGCAGGCGAGGATGACGTTGGTCAGGGAGCGCGGGTAGTACACGCGACCGATTGTAGGAGCCGTCGGAACGCGACCGCTCCGGGCGACAGCACGCCGCTTTCTAGAATTCGTTCCTTCATGAAGCCCACCCTCACGCTCATCGCCGCCGTGGCCCGCAATGGCGTCATCGGCCGTCATGGCGATCTGCCGTGGCGGCTGCCTGCCGACCTGCGGCACTTCCGCGCGCTCACGACGGGTCACCGCGTGCTCATGGGGCGGCGCACCTGGGAATCGCTCGGCCGTGCGCTCCCGGGGCGGGAGAACGTCGTGATCACGTCGAATGCCGAACGTCTCGTGCTGCCCCCCGCTGAAGCGCTGCCCCCGGGCACGTCCGTGCGCACGGCATCGAGCCTGGCGGAAGCCATCGATCTGCCCGCCGTCCCGGGCATCACACCTTCGCCGCTCTTCGTGATCGGCGGCGGCGCTCTCTACGCGCAAGCCCTGCCCCTGGCCGATGAGCTCCATCTGACCGAGATCGACGCCGAAGTGCCGGGGGACGTCCGCTTTCCCGCGTGGCAGCGCGAAGATTTCGAAGAGGTCACTCGGAATCCCGGCCCCGCGGACGAGACGCTGCCCTACAGCTTCGTGCATTACCGCCGATGCCGGACCCGGTAGACCGCGGCGCGACTGCAGAGCCTGCCGCCGAGTCCGCGCGCGCCGCCTTTGCGGACGGCGTCCGCCAGACACTGATGCTCGCGCCCTCCTACCTGCCCTTCGGCATGGTCTGCGGCGTGGCGGCCGTGCAGGCCGGCCTGGGGGAAGCCGGCGCGATCGCGCTCGCGGGGCTCGCCTTTGCGGGTTCGGCGCAAGCGGTGCTCACGCAGTTCCTGCAGTCGGGCGCACCGCTCGCCATTGCGATCCTGTCCGGGCTCATCGTGAACCTGCGCATGGCCGTCTACAGCGCGACGATCGCGCCCCGTCTGGCTGGAGCCACGCGCCGCGAGCGTCTGCTCTGGGCGACGTTTCTGGTCGACCAGACCTTCCTGTTCGAGGAGGTCCGTCATGCGCAGGGGCGGCATCGGGCACACGCGCTCGCCCACTACCTCGGGCTTGCCGCGGTGCTCTGGCCCGCCTGGGTCGTGGCCAACGCCCTCGGTGCCTTTGCCGGTGCCCGCCTGCCTGCGCACTGGCAGCTGGAATTCACGATTCCGCTTTCGTTCATCGCCATGGTCGCGCCGATGCTGCGCGATACGAGCCAGCGCATCACGGCGCTTGCGGGCGGTGTCGCGGGTGTGCTCCTGTTCGCGCTGCCGCTCAAGCTCGGCCTGATCGCCGCCTGCCTCGTGGGCGTGCTGGCGGGGCTGCTCGCTGATTCGATCCTTGCCGCCTACCGCGCGCGGCGGAGCGGGCGCCGGGAGAGGTGATGGGCAGCGTCGAAGGCTGGATCGCCATCCTCGCGCT
>CAZSTF010000058.1:0-14375 GCA_964609555.1 uncultured Alcaligenaceae bacterium
GAGAACGTGCTCGACGGCGCCGCGTCGTTCTTGAACCAGTAGCCCGTGCGATAGAACGCCTGGTTCTGCCGGGTCGTCGGCACGCCGTTCTGGGGGCCGGTCACGCCGACCGTGAAGGTGTCGAGGAAGCTCTTCTCCGAATTGATGGAGGTCATGAAGTAATAGTCGAACTGCGGGTTGTAGTACTCGACCATGGTCGCCGTCGTCGCGTTGCTCGCCGGCACGATGGCGCTGGGCTGCAGGTGAGGTGCGAGCTTCGAGAACATCAGGTCGAGCCGCCCGTAGCGGTCGCGGCCCGTGGGGTTGCTGCAGGAGGCCGCGCCACCGGTCAGCGTGCCGCGCAGTTCGTAGTAGCCATCCGGGTAGCCCGCCACGGCCGTGGGGTTGTAGGTGAAGATCCCCGAGCCGCTCGAACCGCCCTCGGTGGTGCCGTCGCGCCAAGTCACTTCGACATAGCTGTCGAAGCCGAAGCTCAGGTTCGGCTCATTCCCGAACGGCGGATTCGAGATCAGGGACGGGCCGCGCACGTAGCCGCCGCTCGACCCCTGGGAGAACTTCTTCAGATCGCCGCTCGGGTGATGGAGTCCGATCAGCGTCGTCGATCGCGGCACGATCGTCGCATTCCATGCGCTGAAGACCGCGCCCGCCGGCGGGTTGAGGTTGAGCCGAAGCAGCGTGAGATCCAGCGTCACATCCGTGGTCAGGAGCACCGCCCCACCGGTGACCAGCGCGAACGGTGGCGTGGCCAGGCTGTTGCAAGCCACCGCATCGAAGAACCAGTAGGTGTTGACGCTGCTTGCGAACGACTGGCGATCGATGCAGTGCGCGGCCGTGAGGAAATACGGCACCCCAGTCGAGGGCGAGCTGTTCATCAAGGTGCCGGTGCACAGATAGCTCGACCCGCTGCCGTCCGAGAAGACCATCTTTGCGACCGACTTGGCGGCTTCGCGCAGCGCGAAGGTCGGGTTCGAGACGCAGGCGACGTCGATGTTGCAGCTGCCCGAGTCTCCGATGTCGCCGATCCGCTTGGTCAGCACGCTGGCACCGGCGACCTCGAGGTGAGAGAGACGGATGAACTCGACCTCGACGCGCGCCGGGTCGACGCCCGGGGCGAGTTCGAGTTCGACGCGGGCCCGATCGCCTTCGAGCACAGGCGACCATTGTGGCTCACCCAGCGGCGGGGTGACCTCGTAGACCTCATCGCGACCCGAGCCGGCAAAGCGCAGCGTCATCGGGGCGCCGTGCACGGCGTACTGGATGCGCATTCCGGCCGCGAGGGAGGCATCGAAACTGGCGCCGATCAGACGGCGTCCATCGGCCTGGACCAGCCAGGGCACGAACCGTCCGTTGATCCTGACCGAGCCCAAGGCCAGCTCGCGCGGATAGCCGATGCGGGCGACCTTGCGGCGATCGTCGGTGTCGCCGGATGTGGCGGTCGCGCGCTTGAGGCGCGCCTCCGCAGTCGCCGAAGGCTCCGCCTCGAAGCGAAGCACGGGCTCTCCGGCAAGCGCGAAGCGCGTCGGCGTGGGGGCGATCTTGGGCGCCTCCACCCGCGCCGGAGGGGCGCGGCCGATGTCGCCGCTCTGGGGGAAGGACGCCAGCGGATCCGCGTCACGGCGCTCCGAGACCTGAGCCGACGCGGTCACGGCGGAGGCGGCCAGCACCAGCGCCGCCAGCAGAGCGCTGGCAACCGCAAACCGTCGAATCGCGCGTTGGGTGAGGCCGGCGGCTACGCGCGCCTGCGGTCGGAGAGATCGTGGGGTGGTCATCGGAACCTCGCTTTCGGGGGAGGCACAATCGTGCACGAGAAAGGTTGATCGAAGCTTAACGGACAACGCCGTTGGCCGTCAGTTCGCCGACGGAATGGTGCTCAACCTGCGTTTGGACGTTCTGAAAAGCAGCGCGCAAGGCCCGCCTGCCAGGCGGGCGGCTGCCAGCCGAACGTCGATGCAAAGCGCGTGGGGTCGAGCACACTCCAGGCCGGGCGGCGCGCCGGCGTCGGATAGTCGGCCGTCGTGATCGCTTCCACGACCACACGCTCACCGTAGCCACCCGCATGGACGATTTCGGAGGCGAAACCGTGCCACGTGGTCGGCCCGAGGGCGGAGAGGTGATAGAGCCCGCCTGTCGTGCGGAGGATGTCGCGCAAGGCCTCGACGGGCCGGTCGAGCATCCGGGCCACCGCGTCAGCGAGGTCCCCCGTGTAGTTCGGCACGCCCCACTGGTCGGCCACCACGCGCAGGCGATCGCGCTCGGCGGCGAGCCGCAGCATCGTCTTCATGAAGTTCGCCCCGTCGTTGCCGTACACCCAGGCGAGCCGAAGCACGCCGTGGCCCGGGTGGGCGAGGACCGCGCGCTCGCCGGCGAGCTTCGTCGCCCCGTAGACACCGAGCGGCGCGGTCGGGTCATCCTCGCGATAGCCCCGCCGCTCCTGCGCCCCGAGCGTGCCGTCGAAAACGTAATCGGTCGAGAAGTGGATGAGGACGGCGCCCCGCGCGGCGGCCGCCTCGGCGAGGAGCCCCGGGGCCGTGGCGTTCACGGCGAATGCCGCCGCGGGCTCGCTCTCGGCCCGGTCGACCGCGGTGTAGGCCGCGGTGTTTACGACGACTTCGGGCTGGTGTGCCGCGAGCACCCCACTGATCGCGTCAGCATCGGTGAGATCGAGCGCCTGCCGGTCGAGCGCGACGATCGCGTGCGTCCTGCTCAAGGTCCGGGCGAGCGCCCGTCCCAGTTGGCCGCCTGCGCCGGTGATGAGGAGTTTCACGGGAACAGTTCGGCTGCGGCGAGCACCGGTCCGGCGGCGTCCTTCGCCGAGAGGATGGGCTGCGCGACCGGCCAGGCGATTGCGAGCGTGGGGTCGTTCCAGACGATCGTCCGCTCATGGGCCGGGGCGTAATAGTCGGTCGTCTTGTAGAGAAACGTCGCCGGGCCCCGCGTGACCACGAAGCCGTGGCCAAAGCCCGGCGGAATCCAGAACTGGCGACCGTTCTCGGCGGAGAGCTCAAGGCCGAACCAGCGGCCAAAGGTGGGCGAGCTGCGCCGCAGATCAACGGCCACGTCCCACACCGCGCCCGACACCACGCGCACGAGCTTGCCCTGCGCCTGCTCGATCTGGTAGTGGATGCCACGCAGCACCCGCGCGTGGGAGACGCTCTGGTTGTCCTGCACGAAGGACAGGGTGACGCCGGTCGCCTCCCGGAAGCGCGCCTCGTTCCACGTTTCACAGAAACTGCCGCGCTCGTCGGCAAAGACCCGCGGCGTGAGGATCAGGCAACCGGGCAGCGGCGTGGCTTCGACCGAAAGGAGAGGCGCACCCATCAGAACACCTGTGTCCGGAGCACATCGAGCAGGTAGCGCCCGTAACCGCTCTTTGAGAGCGGGGCCGCCAGGCGCTCCAACTGGGCGGCGTCAATGAAGCCCTGACGGTAGGCGATCTCCTCGGGGCAGCAGATCTTGAGCCCCTGCCGCCGCTCGATCGTCTGCACGAACTGCGACGCCTCAAGCAGCGAATCATGGGTGCCGGTGTCGAGCCAGGCCATGCCGCGACCCATGATCTCCACGGTGAGGCTGCCCCGCGCGAGGTACTCGGCGTTCACGCTCGTAATCTCCAACTCGCCGCGGGCCGAGGGCTTGATCGACTGCGCGATCTCGACCACATCGGCGTCGTAGAAATAAAGCCCGGTCACCGCGTAGTTGCTCTTGGGCGCCTTTGGCTTCTCCTCGATCGACACCGCACGGCGTTCGGCATCGAACTCGACCACGCCGTAGCGCTCGGGGTCGTGCACGTGGTAAGCGAACACGGTCGCCCCGGTCGGGCGTGCGTTCGCCGCTTCGAGCTGGCGCTGGAAGTCGTGCCCGTAGAAGATGTTGTCCCCAAGAACCAGCGCCGATGGGTGGTGGCCCACGTGATCGCGTCCGATGATGAAGGCCTGCGCAAGACCATCGGGCGAGGGCTGCACCGCATAGCGGAGCGAGATGCCCCACTGACTGCCGTCGCCCAGCAATTCCGCGAAGCGCGGCGTGTCCTGCGGTGTGGAGATCACGAGGATGTCGCGGATGCCCGCGAGCATGAGCGCCGAGAGCGGGTAATACACCATCGGCTTGTCGTAGATCGGCAAGAGCTGCTTGCTTACGGCTTGGGTGACCGGGTGCAGGCGGGTGCCCGCGCCGCCGGCCAGGATGATGCCCTTTCTCCGAAGCCCTGCCGGAACGCCTGCGGCGGACGATGGCTTTGTCGCGTGCTCGCTCACTCCTCGCCTATCCTTTCCGATATGTCTCGTCGTTCGCTGCGCGGCGTCGCGCCCTCGCCCGCCTCGGTTCGCCCCGGCAGCGCTTCGGCGGTGCCCCCCGCAGCGGCCGATCGCTCATGAATCCTGCCGTTGGGTGTAGTTCGTCTCGATCCAGCGCTGGTACTCGCCCGAGCGGACGCTCGCGATCCACTCGGCGTTGTCGAGGTACCAGCGCACGGTGCGTTCCATCCCGCTTTCGAAGCTCTCGGTCGCGGACCAGCCGAGCTCGCGCTTCAACTTGCCGGCATCGATCGCATAGCGCCGGTCGTGGCCGGGCCGGTCGGCCACGTGCGTGATGAGTGCCGCGTAGTCGCGGCCCGGCCGCAGCTTCGCGAGAAGCGCGCAGATCGTACGCACGACCTCGATGTTGGGTTTCTCGGCGTCACCGCCCACCAGGTAGAGCTCGCCCGGTGTGCCGGCTTCGAGCACGCGCCGGATCGCCGAGCAGTGATCGCCCACATAGAGCCAGTCACGCACCTGCATGCCGTCGCCGTAGACGGGCAGCGGCTTGCCCTCGAGCGCGTTCACAATCATGAGCGGAATCAGCTTCTCGGGGAACTGGCGCGGGCCGTAGTTGTTCGAGCAGTTCGTGGTCACGACCGGCAGCCCATACGTGTGGAACCATGCGCGCACCAAGTGATCCGAACCCGCCTTCGATGCGCTGTAGGGCGAGTTCGGTTCGTACTGGGACGATTCACTGAAGCGCGGGTCGTCCGGCGCCAGCGTGCCGAAAACCTCGTCGGTCGAGACGTGCAGAAAGCGGAATGTTTTCGCCTGTTCGGCGGGCAGGCTCTGCCAGTAGCGCCGCGCCACATCGAGCAGGGTCGCGGTGCCGAGCACGTTGGTGCGCACGAACTCGAGCGGGCCATGGATCGAGCGGTCCACGTGGCTCTCGGCCGCGAAGTGAACCACCGCGCGCGGCCGGTGCGTGGCGAAGAGCCGCTCGAGGGTCGCCTGATCGCAGATGTCCGCGCGCTCGAAGTGATAGCGCGGGTCGTCGGCCAGACTGGCGAGCGAGAACGGGTTGCCTGCGTAGGTCAGCCGATCGACGTTGATGATCGGCTCGTCGGACTGCGCGAACCAGTCGAGGATGAAGTTGCTGCCGATGAAGCCGCAGCCGCCGGTGACGAGGAGCATGCGGGCATTCTAGAAGTCGCGTGCAGGCCTGCCCGTCAGCCTCGAAAGCCGCTTACGCCGCCGCCCGAAGGGCTTCGCCGTAGCGGGCGAGCTGCCAGTCGGCATCGCCGAAGGTGAGTGCGATGAGCGTGGCGCGCTTGAAGTAGTGCGACACATCGAGCTCGTGCGTGACGCCGATGCCGCCGTGCAGCTGCACCGCCTGCTGGCCCACGAAGCGGCAGGCGCGTGCGACCGTGAACTTGGCCGCGGCGATCGCCCGGGCCCGTCTCGCCGGATCGGGCTCGTCCGCCGCGAGCGCGGCCTCGATTGCCATCGAGCGGGCCATCTCGGTCTCGATCAGCATGTCGACCGCGCGATGCTGGAGCGCCTGGTTCGCGCCGATCGGGCGGCCGAACTGGCGGCGCGTCTTCAAGTAGTCGACCGTGCGGCGCACGAGTGCATCCATGACGCCCACGCCCTCGGCGCAAAGCGCCGCGGTGGCCGCATCGAGGGCCCATTCGAGGGCCAATTCGAGCGCAGGCCCGGCACCGCCCGGCGGGCCCACGCGCTGCGCCGGCACGCGGTCGAAAGCGAGATCGGCGCCGCGGGTGCCGTCCTGCAGGGGGTAGGGATGGCGCGTCACCCCCGCCGCGTCGGCGCGGACCGCGAAGAGACTCGTGCCGGGTTCGCCCGCGACCCGGGCGGTCACGAGAATCGTGTCGGCGGCATCGCCCCCGAGCACGCTGACCTTCCGTCCCGTGAGCCGCCAGCCCTCGCCTTCGGCGACCGCCTGGGTCTCGACTGGAGCGCGTTCGTAGCGTTGCCCCGGTTCGGTGATGGCGACCGCGAGCAGGCGCTCCCCGGCGGCGATGCCTTCGAGCCAGGCCTGCGCTTCGGGTTCGGCCTCGGACGTGGCTTGGAGCGCCGAGAGCAACCGCGCGGGGAGGAGTGCACAGCCGAGCCAGGGCTCGAGCACGAGGCCACGGCCGAAGGCCTCCATCACGAGCATCGTCTCCACACCACCGCCGCCCAGTCCAGCAGCGCGCTCCGGCACCGGCAGTGCGGTCAGCCCGAGCTCGGCGAGCGTCTGCCAGTGGCGTCGCGACCAGCCTTCGGGCGATCGGAGCACGGTCCAGCGGGCCTCGAAGCCATAGTCGCGTTCGATGAAGCGGCCCACGGTGTCGGCGAGCGCGCGCTGTTCTTCGGTCAACTGAAAGTCCATCTCGTCCCTCCGTTCAGAGCCCAAGCACGTGCTGCGCGATGATGTTGCGCTGGATTTCGTTCGAGCCGCCGTAGATCGTGGTCTTGCGGAAGTTGAAGTAGTGTCCGCTCGCAAAGCGGAAGGCTTCGTCGGAAAGCCAGGGCACATCGGGTGCGCCCGCTTCGCCTTCACGCACATAGGGCAGGGCGGCCGGGCCGGCGGCGAGCATCGTGAGCTCGGTCAGAGTCTGCTGGATCTCCGAGCCGCGGATCTTCAGGATCGAGGCTTCGGGGCCGGGCGCCTTCTTCTCGGCCTCGGCCGCGAGCACGCGAAGGAGCGTGATCTCGAGCGCGCGCAGTTCGATCTCCACCTGCGCAAGCCGATCGCGGAAGCGGGTGTCGTCGATCAGCGGCCGCCCATCCGAGCGCGCCTGTCGGGCGACGTGCCAGAGCCGCTTGACGATGCGCTTGGCGCGCCCCACGCCCGCGATGCCGGTGCGCTCGTGGCCCAACAGGAACTTCGCATAGGTCCAACCCTTGTTCTCTTCGCCCACGCGGTTCTCGACCGGCACGCGCACGTTGTCGAACCAGACCTCGTTCACCTCGTGTTCCTGATCGAGCATGATGATCGGGCGCACCGTGATGCCGGGGCTCTTCATGTCGATCAGCAGGAAGGAGATGCCCTCCTGCGGTCGGCCCTCACTCGCGGTGCGCACGAGGCAGAAGATCCAGTCGGCGAAGTGCCCGAGCGTGGTCCAGGTCTTCTGGCCGTTGACGATGTAGTGATCGCCATCGCGGTCTGCGCGGCACTTGAGCGAGGCGAGATCCGAGCCCGAGCCCGGCTCACTGTAGCCCTGGCACCACCAGTCCTCGCCCGAGAGGATGCGCGGCAGGAAGCGCGCCTGCTGCGCCTTCGAGCCGAAGGCCATGATCACCGGGGCCACCATGCGCAGCCCGAACGGGATCAGCTGCGGCGCACCCTCGTCGGCAGTCACCTCGTCGAAGATGTGCTGCCGGACCGCGTCCCAGCCCGGCCCGCCGAACTCGCGCGGCCAGCCCACGCCCACCCAGCCCTTCCGGTGGAGTGCGCGGTGCCAGCCGAGGTAATCCTCGCGCCCGAGCCGTGCGCCTTCGAGCACCTTCCTCGCGACCGCAGGGTCGAGGTTGGCGCGCGTGAAGGTGCGCACTTCATCGGCGAAGGCCTGCTGCTCGGGGTTGTAGTGGAGTTGCATGGCGTTTGGTGGCCGGTCCCGGGAATGTGTCGTCTATTCTCGGGGAATGCCGATCCCCGCTCCCCTCGCCGGTCGACTTTCGCTGCCGGTCATCGCCGCCCCGCTCTTCATCATCTCGCACCCGCCACTGACGATCGCGCAGTGCCTCGCGGGCGTCGTTGGTGCCTTCCCCGCCTTGAACGCGCGGCCGAAGGAGCAACTGGACGACTGGCTCGCCGAGATCACCGAGACGCTCGCGGCCGAGCGGCGAAAACGGCCCGAGGCGAAGATCGCGCCCTTCGCGGTCAACCAGATCGTGCACGCTTCGAACGACCGGCTCGAGCACGACATGGCCCTGTGCGAAAAGCACCGGGTGCCGATCCTCATCACCTCGCTCCGGGCGCCGGGGGACGTGGCCAAGCAGGCCCATGCCTGGGGCGGGCTCGTATTTCATGACGTGATCTCGGTCCGCCATGCCGAAAAGGCGCTCGAAGCCGGCGTCGATGGCCTGATCCTGGTCTGCGCCGGGGCCGGCGGACACGCGGGGACGCTTTCGCCGTTTGCGCTCGTGCGGGAGGTGAGACGCTTTTACGACGGACCCCTCATCCTCTCGGGCGCGATCGCGCATGGCGCCTCCATCCTTGCTGCGCAGGCCATGGGGGCGGATCTCGCTTACATCGGCACGCGCTTCATCGCCACCGCCGAAGCGCGCGCGAGCGAGGCCTACAAGCAGATGATCGTCGCCTCGAGCGCGAAGGATGTCATCTACTCCTCGCTCTTCACGGGCATTCATGGCAACTACCTGCGCGGCTCGATCGAGGCCGCAGGGCTCGACCCGGACGCCCTGCCCTCCGCCGACAAGAGCGCGATGAACTTCGGCTCCGGCAGCACCAAGGCCTGGCGTGACATCTGGGGCGCGGGCCAGGGTGTCGGGCAGATCGACGATGTGCCCGCCGCAGCCGAGGTCGTGGCGCGTCTCGCGCGGGAGTACGCCCAAGCCCGGGCACGGCTCGCCGAGATCGCGTTCTGAGGCAGGCGGGCGCGCGGCTCCGGCGCGCGTGGCACGGGATAATGTGCGTCCGTTCTTGATGCGCCGCCGTTGTGAACACCGCACCCCGGCGCGGTCGGCCTCCATGGGTTGTCTGTTCATCGTCACCGCGCCGTCGGGTGCGGGCAAGACGTCGTTGATCCGTGCGCTGATGGCGTCGGACGCGGCGCTTGCGCTCTCTGTCTCCTGCACCACGCGCCCACCGCGCGCTGGGGAGGTCGATGGCCGCGACTATCACTTCGTGACGGTCGAGGAGTTCGAGGCCCGCCGGGGGCGGGGCGAGTTTCTCGAGTGGGCCGAGGTGTATGGAAATTTCTACGCCACGCCCCGGGCGCCGATCGAGGCGGCCCTTGAAGGTGCGGGCGCGGACCTGATCTTCGAGGTCGACTGGCAGGGCGCGCGGCGGCTGCGCGAGGCCTACCCCGAGGCGGCGTCGATCTACATCCTGCCGCCCTCACCGGAGGTCCTGGCCGAGCGGTTGCGCGCCCGCGCCACCGATTCGGAGGCGGTCATCGCGCGGCGCCTCGCGCAACTGGCCGAGGACGTGCGGCACGTGACCGACTTCGACTATGGTATCGTCAACCATGTCTTCGACGAGGCGCTCGAGCACCTTCGCGCCATCGTCCGCGCCGAGCGCTGCCGCTCACGGCTTCTGCCGGCGTCCCTCCTGGAGCGTTTCTATGGCCCGCATCACCGTGGATGATTGCCTCGGCAACATCAACAATCGTTTCGAATTGACCCTTGCCGCCGCCATGCGCGCCCGCCAGCTCGCGGGTGGCCATGCGCCGCTGATCGACGCCAACAAGAAGGACAAGCCGGTCGTGACCGCGCTACGCGAGATTGCGGCGCGCAAGATCGATCACGCGATCCTCAAGAAGGTCGGCATGTGAGTCGGGCGGCGGCCAACGAAGTGGTGGCCGCCCCGGACGTCGTCACGCCGGAGGCTGCCGCCTTCCTTGACCGCCTGGCGCCGCACCTCGGCGCCGCCGATCTGGCTCGGGTCCGTGCCGCCTGGGTCTTTGCAGAAGCGGCCCATCGCGGGCAATTCCGCGCCTCGGGCGAGGCCTACATCAGCCACCCGCTCGCGGTGGCCGAAATCCTTTTCGAAACCGTGCCCGACACCGATGCGGTGTGTGCGGCGCTTCTGCACGATACCGTCGAAGACTGCGGCGTGAGTCTCGCCACGCTTGCGGAGCGGTTCGGCCCGACCGTGGCCGCGATCGTGGACGCGGTCTCCAAGTTCGATGCGGCGGCGGTCGCGGGCACGTCGCTGTCGGCAGCGGACGAGACGCTCCGCAAGCTGCTCGCGGCGGGCGGCCGCGACCGCCGGGTGTTCGCGCTGAAGCTCGCTGATCGACTGCACAACGTGCGCACGCTCGGCGCGGTGCGTCCGGCCAAGCGGGAGCGCGTGGCGCGCGAGACACTCACGATCTACTGTCCGCTCGCCGCCCACGTGGGTCTCAACGGGCTGGGCGACGAGCTTTACGTGCGCTCCCGGCGGATCGTCCATCCGTGGCGGCAGCCGACCCTGGAGCGGCGCTCATGGGTGAGGGCGGGCGTGGACGCCCGGCGGATCCGGCGCGTTTCCGCCGTCGCGCGCATGAGCGCCGAGCCCGCGCCTGGCGCCGAGTCGGGCGGGGATTTCAGATTGCTGGCCGCCTACCTGCGGGAGCATGCACGTGAGCGCTCGCTCTTCGGTGTGCCCACGCTCCGCCTGACGTTCGGCAGTGTCCAGGCGGCCTATGCGACGCTCGCTCAGCTGCACATGGAGGCCGTGCTGCTGCCCGGCAGCTTCCGGGCCGAGCCGCGGGACGGCTGGATTGGCTGCCGGATGCACTATGCCGAGCAGGGCTTGACCGCGGATTTCGTGCTGTCGTTTCCGATTCCGATTGCCATCGGCGCGAGCCCGGTCGGCTGGGACGGTGGCTGGACCGATGAAGTGGCCGCGGCGGCGAGTGCGACCAGCGAGCCCGGTGCCATCACCCGCTCGCTGCGCGACATCGTCGATCTGCGCTCGATCTGGACGTTCTCTCCCGCGGGGCAAGGCTTCAAGCTTCCGGTGGGCGCGCGTGCGCTCGACTTCGCCTTTGCGGTGCACACCGACGTGGGCTTGCGGGCGACTTCGGCGCTCGTGAACGGCGAGTCGCGCGACCTGTCGGTCGTCCTGAGGACCGGGGATGTGGTCGAGATCCGCACTGCCTCGGAGATCGTGGCCCAGGCCGAGTGGTTGCCGCTTCTCGCGTCGCCGCGCGCGCGGGCCAAGCTCCGGCATTGGCTGCGTGAGCGGGCCCAGGCGCAGACCGCGGCGCGCGGGCGCACCCTGCTGGCCGACCGGGTGCGTGCCATGGTTCCCGGACGCGAGCTGACGCCGGCCGACCTTGACCGGCTCGCCCACTGGCTCCGGGCCGCGTCGCCCGACGAGGCGCTGTTCTCGATCGGCGCGGGTTCCGCCAGTGCCACGCTGGCGGCGGCCCATCTCACGGGGCGCGTGCCGCGCGCGGCCGACTTGGAGCAGCTCCAGGCGGATGAGGCGCTGGTGGCCGATGGTCGCACGGATTCGGGGCTGGTCTACTGCACCCACTGCCATCCGATTCCGCCGGATGACATCATGGCCGTGCCGGACGAAGCGGGGCTCATGGTGCACCGAAGCCACTGCCCGCACGGGCTGCGCACG
This sequence comes from uncultured Alcaligenaceae bacterium, assembly GCA_964609555.1. Taxonomy (GTDB): domain Bacteria; phylum Pseudomonadota; class Gammaproteobacteria; order Burkholderiales; family Casimicrobiaceae; genus Casimicrobium. The sequence goes on from CAZSTF010000058.1 coordinate 11,539, forward strand.
GCCGCGCGCTCGCGCATGCTGCCCATCGCCTGGGCAGCGAGCCTCGCGCAGACGCTGCCGGTCCGGATCCGCATCCGCGCCGACGACCGCGTGGGCCTGCTCGCCGACTGCGCCGGCACGATCGCACGCGAGCGCGTCAGCATCGACGCGGTGGAATCACGCACCACCTATCTGCAGGCGCGGGGGCTGGCCGAACTCGATTTCGTCGTCCGCGTGCGTTCCCAGAAGACGGTCGATCGTTGCGCACTCGCGCTCGGCAAGGTCGCCGGCGTGCGCGAAGTGTTCCGGCTCGATGAAGCCGGCGAGGAGCGTGCTACGCGTCGCCCCTGAGGGTTGCGGCCAGCGAGCCATCCGCGTGCATCTCGCGCATGATGTCGCAGCCGCCGATGAACTGCCCGCGCACGTACAGCTGCGGGATCGTCGGCCAGTTCGAATAGGCCTTGATGGCCTCGCGGATCTCCTGATCCTCGAGCACATTGATGCTCTTGAACGAGGTGACGCCGTTCAGCGCCAGGATCTTGGCGGCCGTGGCGCTGAAGCCGCACTGCGGAAACTGCGGTGTGCCCTTCATGAAGAGGACGACGTCGTTTCCATGCACCAGTTGATCGATTTCCTGCTTCAGGTCGCGCGTCGTTTGATTCATGGTCGTCATCTTCGGTAGAACTGCCGTAAATTCTACGAACCGGGGTGTCACGCCCCCATGAATGTACTTGTTGGCCCCCCCAACCGTCTGGCTTCAGCCGCCCGAGCGCATACTGTGGGCCCGCGGCCCCGTCGCCGCCCCGATGGACTGACCCTCCGACCTGCTGTTTGCACCGCTTCGCACCACGCCGCACTGATCCGATGTCCGTCACTCCGTCCTCCGCCGCCTTGAATGCCGGCCGCAGTGCGCGCGCGACGCCCCGCCGCGCCGCAGCCCGAGCGGATGCACTGCTGGCCGAGTTGCGCGGGCAGGCCCCGGTCCAAAACCTGACGGTGCTCGCCGAGTGTGAGCAATTGCTCATCCCCCGGCTCGAGAGTCTGGCCGTGGACGATCAGGTGCGCGTCCTGCAGGCCTGCGCATCCGGCTGTCAGGCGGCTGGCCGCTGGCTGGATGGGCTGCGCTACGCGCAGGATGCGATCGCGCGCATCAGCGAACGGCAGGAAGCCGATCTCATTCCTCTGCTGGCCATCAGCGGCAATCTCTTTCGCGCGCTGGGGCATGCACCGCTGGCCGCGCTCAGCTACGAGCGCGCCTTGCGCATCGCGCGTCGGGCCGGACTGACCCAGGACGCTGCGCGTATCCTGGTCTCGCTCGGCCCGGTCTATACCGACGTCAACGCGCCGGACCGCTCGCTCGAGGCCTACGAGGAATGCCTGTCGCTCTGCGAAGCCCATGACCTCGCCCGCATCCGGCCGCAGGCACTCAACAACCTCGCGAGCCAGCACGTGCGGCTGGGCGACCATGAACGGGCCCTCGCGCTGGTGGAGTCCGCCATCGCGGACTGCCAGCGGGTGCCGGGGGCGGACTATCCGCTGCCCTTTTGCCTGCACACGCAGGGCACCGCGCTGCGTCAGGCGGGGCGGCTGGACGCAGCAATCGACGCCTTCGACCGGGCGCTCGCGTTGCTCGAGGCGCGCCCGAGCATTCCGCTCGAGCTGCGCCTGTTGATCGACCGTGGTGCGACGCTGGACCAAGCCGGCCGCGGCGACGAGGCGATCGCCCCGCTCGAACGGGCAGCCCGGATCGCGCGCGAGCATGCAGCGCACCGGCTTCTCGCCGAAGCCACGCTCACGCTCGCGAGCGTGCACCAGCGCGCCGGACGCAGCGAGGCGGCGCTTCAGGCCATGGCGGATCACCTCGCTGCGCAGGAAGACGCGCTTCACCTCGAGCGCGAAGGCGCGCGTCTCGCGCTCGAGGTGCTCGAGCGCACCGAGGTCGCCCTCGATCAGGCGCGGCGCGATGCGCTCAACGTGGAGTCGCTGACCCTGCGTCTCATCGACACGCAGGCCAAGGCCTCGCGGCTGGCCGCCGCAGCGGCCACCGACCCAGTGACCGGCGGACTCAACCGGAAGATCCTGCTCGAGCGGCTCAGCGTGCTGTGCCAGGCGGATGGCGCGCACCCGTTCTCGATCCTGATGATCGACTGCGATGACCTGCGCGACATCAACACGCGCTTCGGCCCGATCGGGGGCGATCAGGTCCTGCGCAACCTGGCGCTCGCCGTCGGTCGCATCCTGCGGGTGAGCGATTCGTTCGGGCGTTACGGCGGCGATGAATTCATGGTCATCGCCCCGAACACCGGGCCCGGCGCGGCGGCCATCGTCGCCGAACGGATCATCGAAACCGTCGCCACGCTGCCGGTGACGATCGGGGACGCGCAGATCCAGATCTCGGTCTCGATCGGCATTGCCTGCGTCCCTGCGGGCACGCCGGTCAGTGTCGAGACCTGCGTCCGGCGCGCCGAGCGCGCCCTGGCCCGGGCGCAGACGCAGGGCAAATCGCGCTTTGCCGTGGCCCGCATCAGCGCCGAGAGTGCCGAGAGCGCCGAGGGCAGCGAGAACGCCGACAGCGCCGAGCCGGGCGACCGCGCCTGACCGGCGAACGGTCGCGACGTCGTGCGCGCGGGCAACACCCTCTTGGTTGGCGGCCTCCCTGCGCCGTCTGCGCCCAGCGCGCAGACGCCCATCGAACGGCGTTTCCTCGTCGCCTTGGCGGTGTCGCTCGGCCTCCACATGCTTCTGGTCGGCATGGAGTTCGGTCAGGGCCGCCTCGGATGGCGGGGCGCGTCCTCCGCCCCCGCGGCGGAGCCCGATCCCGCCCGCCGCCTGACCGCACAGCTGGCGCCGCCGCCCCC
>CAZSTF010000059.1:0-14096 GCA_964609555.1 uncultured Alcaligenaceae bacterium
GTGTTCGACGAGCTGTGGGCACCGCGGGGCGCGCACGCCCGTGACTGCCGTAGGTAACAATTCCGTCATGACATTCAATTTCTCAGCCGGGCCGGCCATGCTGCCGCCCGAAGTGATCGAGCAAATCCGCGCCGACCTGCCCGAATGGCATTGGCGCGGCGTGGGGCAGGGCGCGAGCGTGATGGAGCTCTCCCACCGCGGGCGCGCCTTCGAGGAGCTCATCGCCGAGGCCGAGGCCGATCTGCGGGCGCTGCTGGCGATCCCCGCCAACTACCGCGTGCTCTTCATGCAGGGCGGCGCCTGGGGGCAGTTCGCCGCGGTGCCGCTCAATCTTCTGCGCGAAGACGAAGTGGCGGCCTATGCGGTGACGGGCGGCTGGTCGGAGAGCGCCGCGAAGGAGGCTGCGCGCTTTGGGCGTATCGAGATCGTCGCCCGGGGCGAGGCGCCGGGCTACACGACGATTCCTCCGCGAAGCGCCTGGGCCGCATTTCCGGAGCGGCTCGCCTACGTCGCGCTCTGCTCGAACGAGACGGTGCATGGCAACGAGATCCATGACCTCGCGGCTTTCGCGCGGGATCTGCCGGCGCCGCTCGTCGTCGATGCGAGCTCGCACTTTCTCTCGCGGCCGATGCCGGTGGCCGAGTGTGGCCTGATCTACGCCGGCGCGCAGAAGAACGTGGGCCCTGCCGGGGTGACGATCGTGATCGTCCGTGAGGACCTCCTCGGCCGGAGCGGCCGCGTGATCCCGTCGGTCCTCGACTACGCGGTCATGGCCAAGGCGAACTCGCTCTTCAACACGCCACCGACCTTTGCGATTTACGCCGTCGCGCTCACGCTACAGTGGATCAAGCGGCAGGGCGGGCTCGCCGCGATGGAGGCTCGGGCGATCGAGCGTTCCCAGGCACTCTATGCCGCAATCGACCGCTCGCGCCTCTTCCGCGCCCCTGTGGCCCCGGCCTTCCGTTCGCGCATGAACGTCGTCTTTGAAACCGGGGATCCCGCGCGCGATGCGGCGTTCGTGCGCTTTGCCGAAGCGCGCGGGCTCTCCGGTCTCAAGGGCCACCGAAGCCGCGGTGGCCTCCGGGCCTCGATCTACAACGCCATGCCGATGGCCGGCGTGGAGGCGCTCATCGCTGCCATCGAAGCCTTTGAAGCAGGCGAGGCGCAACATGGCTGAACCCGCATCCGGCGCCGGCGCGCCGCGCGACCTCGCCACGCTTCGGCAGGCGATCGATGCGATCGACGATCAACTGCTTCGGCTCGTCAACGAGCGTGCCGCGCTCGCGCGCGAGGTCGGGCATGTCAAGCCGCCGGGCTCGCCGATCTACCGTCCCGAGCGCGAGGCGCAGATCCTCCGCCGCATGCTCGGGCAGCATCGCGGGCCTCTGCCGGATGCGGCGGTGACGTGCATCTTCCGCGAGATCATCAGCCACTGCATGGCGCTCGAGCAGCCGCTCACGATCGCCTTCCTCGGTCCCGAGGGGACCTACAGCCATGCCGCGGCGACCAAGCACTTCGGCTCGGCGCCCCGCTTCGAGCCCTGTCCGACGATCGACGAGGCGTTCCGCTCGGTCGAGGCGGGCACGGCGAATTTCGCGGTCGTGCCGGTGGTCAACTCGACCGAGGGCTTCGTCGGCCGCACGCTCGATCTGGCCATCTCCTCACCGCTCAAGGTCTGCGCCGAAATCGATCTGCGCATCTCGCACAACCTGCTCTCGATCGAGGCGCAGACCGAGCGCATCGAGCGCGTCTTCGCCCATGCCCAGTCGCTTGGTCAGACGGCGGGCTGGCTCGCCCGCCACCTGCCCAACGCCCAGCGCGTGCCGGTGGCCTCGAACGGCGAGGCAGCGCGTCTCGCGGCCGCGACCCCGGGCACGGCAGCGATCGCGGGCGAACTCGCCGCCCAGCTCTACGGCGTGCCGATCCTCTTTCGCGGCATCGAGGACTCGCCCAACAACACGACACGCTTCTGGGTGCTCTCCACGCAGGATGTCGCCCCCTCGGGCCGCGACAAGACGAGCCTCATCCTCTCCGCGCCGAACCGTCCCGGGGCCGTGGTCGATCTGCTCGAACCGCTCAAGCGGCACGGTGTGTCGATGACCCACCTCGAATCCCGGCCCTCGCCGGACCGGCTCTGGGAGTATTACTTCTTCGTGGACATCGAGGGCCATGCCGCCGACCCGCGCGTGGCCGCAGCCCTCGCCGACGTGCGGGCGCAGGCGGCCTACATGAAGATCGTGGGCAGCTACCCGGTGGCAGTCGCTTGATGACGAGCGAAGCCCCTTTTCATGTGCCGCGTCTCGCGGTGATCGGCGTCGGTCTGATCGGCGGCTCGCTCGCGCTTGCGCTCAAGGCGGCGGGCGCCGTGGGCGAGGTGCTCGGCGTCGGCCGCTCGCGCGCAAATCTCGACGAGGCACTCGCGCTCGGGCTCATCGATCGGGTGGCAACGATCGAGGACGCCGCGCGCGCCGACATCGTCTTCGTGGCCACGCCCGTGGCCCAGATGCCCCGCATCTTCGCTGCGCTCGAGCCGCATCTCGCACCCACGACGATCATCACCGACGGCGGCAGCACCAAGCGTGACGTGATCGCGGCCGCGCGGGCTCATCTTGGGTCGGCCTTCGCGCGCTTCGTCGCAGCCCACCCGATTGCTGGTACCGAAAAGACGGGTGCGAGCGCGGCTTTCGCAACGCTTTACCGCGAGCGCAAGGTCGTGCTCTGCCGCGAGCCTGAGACCCGGCCGGAGGCCGCCGAGCGCGTGGCCGCGATGTGGCGTGCAGCCGGGGCGACGATTCACGAGCTGTCGGCCGCCGACCATGACGATGTGTTCGCCGCTGTGAGCCATCTGCCGCATCTGCTCGCCTTTGCGCTCGTCGAGATGCTCGCCGAGGCGCCCGCGGCGGATCGCTACTTTCACTATGCCGCGAGCGGCTTTCGTGACTTCACGCGCATCGCAGCCGGTTCCCCCGAGATGTGGCGCGACATCACGCTCGCGAACCGCGAGGCGATCCGCTCGCAACTTGCCGCCTACCGGGCGCGGCTCGACCGCTTCGATGCCTGGCTCGCAGCGGGGACGGAGGCCGACCGGGCGGCGATCGAAGCCGTCTACAGCCGCGCGGCCCACGCCCGCCGCGCCTGGCAGCGGGCGATCGAGCACGGGGAGCCGATGCCGCCGCTCAGGTCGGAGTAGGCGCGGTTCCGGTAGCAGGGAGCGCTGCCCGCAGCCTTCTCGCCCCCGGTAGCTGTCGGCGCTCGTGCGCCAACGCGCGTGCGAGGGCGGCCGTGTCAACCGGCCCGCCCGCAGGGCTGAAGCGCGCGCGGTAGTAGCCTTCGGCGAAGGCCCTGAAGCGGGGCGCGTGTTCGGGCCAGCGTTGGGCTGCGCGTTCGAGCACGGTGCGCACGGTCTCGTGTGGCGCGATCGGGAGTCCCGCCCGGCGGAGCCGCTCCCGCAGGCGATGCCACTCACGCACGATCGGGTCGCGCGGGGCCTGCGCCCGCTGGGCGAGCCACCACCAGAGCGCAGCCGCGAGCGTGCCGATGACCGCGATCGCAAGCAGCATCCAGCCGACGAGCGTGAGCGCGTCGGCGCGCTCCATGCCGAGCCGCTTGAGCAGATCGCGCTGTCGGTCACGGTCGAAGCCGATCACCCATTTCGTGTAGGCGAAATTGGCTTCCTCCCACCAGCGCTCGAACAGCGCTGCGCCGAGGAAGCGACTGCCGGCGATCAGCAGCCGCTCGGTTTCGGGCAACGCTTCGGCGAGCGACTGTTCGATGCGGTTGGGCGCGATCGCCGCGGTCGGGTCGACCCGTCGCCAGCGGCCGTCGATCAGCACCTCGGCCCAGGCATGGGCGTCGCTCTGTCGCACGAGCCAGTAGCCCGAAGGTTGCAGTTCTCCTCCGTGATAGCCGGTGACCACGCGCGCCGGAACCCCCGAGGCGCGCATGAGGAAGACGAAGGCGCCCGCATAGTGCTCACAGAAGCCGCGCCGACCGCGCGTGTCGAACAGGAACTCGTCGATGCCCGTGAGTCGGTTCTCTCGGCCATAGCGCGGCGGATTGAGCGTGTAGAAGAAAGGTTCGTTCGTGAAGTGTGCGAGCAGCGCCCGCACGCGCGCATCCGGGTCCGGATGCCGCTCGGCCAGCTCGCGCGCGAAGGCGCGGGCGCGCGGGTTGCCTGCCGGATTGCCGAGGGCGAGGTCGACCCGCGGGTTGGCGTTCGCCGCCGCGGGGTAATCCGCCCGGGCGAAGGATTGGATGCGGTACTGCAGCGCGCCGTTGGGACGGCGCGCGAGCGCGATCTGCTGCGCCTCGGTTGCATAGGCAACGCGCTCGACGGCGGGCCCGGTGGGCAGCGCGATCGGGATCTCGAGCACCGGCAGCCAGCGCGTCTCGGCCCGGTCGAGCGTCACCACGTATTCGATCACGTCGCGCTGGTACTCCTCGGGCGTGAAGGTGACGAGCGGCGTGTTCTGTCCCGCCGTCACGCCCGTGGCGGAGAGCGCCCGGCGCGGGTCATCGAACTCGGGCAGCGCCCGCCAGGTGACGCCATCGAACCCGCGCAGCACGGGGCCGCGCCAGTAGAGGTCCTTGCGCGCGGGCGTCCGGCCCGCGAACTCGACCCGGAGCGCCGGTTCGCGCGAGCGGATGAGCTCGGCGATCTGGCCGGGTTGCATCTCTTCGGAGAGTCCCGTCTGGGCCGAGGTCGGCGCGCTCATGCCCCAAAGCGGCGCAGTGGCGCGCGGGAAGAGGACGAAGAGCAGCGCCGCGAGCGGGATGCCGAGCAGCGTGTCCCGGGCGGATGCGAGCACGTGCTGCCCGAGGCGCATGCCGCTGGCCTTGCCCGCGCTGCCTTGCGTGACTGGCCGCTCGATCAGGCGGAGCGCGGTCACGAAGATCACCACGACCACGGGCAGGAAGAGCGCGGCCGCGAGCCCGAGGTTCTCGAAGAAGCTCGCCACGTAGAGCACGAGCGCCATGCCCCAGACCACCATGAAGTCGCGCGCGCTCCGCGATTCGGCGAGCTTGAGGGGCCCAAGCACGAAGAGGAAGGCCACACCCGGGTCCCGGCCGAGGAGCCGCCCGTAGTGCTGCCAGATGAGCCCGGCGGTCACGAGCGCGATCACGATCAGGGCGAGACGAAGCGCGGTGCGCCGCGGCAGGTCGCGGATCAAGGCGGTCACAGCGACGGCCAGAAGGCCGAGCACCGCGACCGCGATCGGCACATGCGCGACGTTCGGCACCTGTGCTGCGAACAATGTGAGCGCCATGAAGCGGCGTGCCCGCAGGTCGGGCGGCGGGGCGAGCGAGCGTGCCGACCAGCGCACCGTCGGGTCGGAGAACTGGGGCAACACACGCCGCCCGCGCGTGCGTGCGGGGCTAGGTTCTGAGGCCATCGATCGTCTCCGGCCGCGTCGGATACGCTGCGAGCAGGATCTCGGCGTCGCGTGCCTGCGCCGCACCTTCCGCCATCTCGAGGCTGCCGTTGGGCAGCGTCAGGCGGTAGGCCACGTTCTCGTTGCGCGCCCGCTCCACCCAAGCGGCCATGCGCGCGAGACGGGCCTCGAGGCCGGGCAGGAGGAGCGCATTCCAGTCGAGGTGCAGCTCATTGAGGGAAGCCGCGGTGCCCGTCCGGGTGAACCACTGGCCGCTCTTGGCCACCTGCTTCCACGCCACGCGCCGGAGCGAGTCGCCGGGGACGTACTCGCGCAGGCTGTCCGGGTCGTGGGCCACCTGGCTCACGCGGCCGGGGGTGTCGGGGGCGCCCTCGCCATAGGGCAGGGGCGGCGGGGGCGACTCGGGGCGGGGGGCGACCAAGCCCATCCACGGGAAGTGGACGTAGCTCCAGGCCCGGATCAGGCCGTAGGGCGCGCGGCTTTCGAGCGTGATGCGACCGAGCGGATGCACGCCGCGTGGGCAGCCAGTGAGCGCGAGATCGAGATGACCGCTCGCGTCGGCTTCGAGATCGGTCGCCTCGCTGTGCACATGCGCTCGCCTGCGTGGGCCGCCTTCGGTGGCGCACGGGGGCGTCACGAAGGCGCGGATGCCTTCCCGACGCCGACCCGGCGAGACGAGCCCGAGCGCAAAGACGAGGGTTTCGCCCTCGCGGGCGAGTGGCGAGCGGCCCGGGCGGACGCCGAGCCCGGCGAGGTTGCGGTAGGTCGAGTGAAGCGCGACCTGCATGAGTCCGCCGAGCAGAAAGGCGACGAGGTAGGCGAGCGCGAGCTGATAGTTCACGCCAATCAGCAGGAGCACCATCGCCACCGCGATGATGAAGAGCCCGCGGCCCGACGGCAGTACGTAGATACGGCGCTGGACGAGCGTGACCTGCTCCGCGCGCGTGGGCCGGCGGCCCGAGGCTTCGGCCCACCGCTCGCGGAGACGGTTCAGGAGGTCGGGCATGACGCAATGTGCCTGACGTATCTCAAGGCGCAGGCACGCCTTCGAGCAGGCCCCGTGCGAGCTCTGCGCCGCGGGCCGGCCCATCATGCGTGTTGCCGAGCCGGTGCGAGACGACCGGCGACCAGACCGTTTGCACGTCCTCGGGCTCGAGGTGGCTGCGCCCCGCGAGAAAGGCCCAGGCCCGCGCCGCACGCAGGATCGCGAGCCCCGCCCGAGGCGAAAGCGGTCGCGTCGCACCCTGGCGCGAGGCGACGAGGAGCGCCCGCACGTAGGCCACGATCGGCAATGCGGCGTGAACCGCAGCCGCCTGGGTCTGCAGCGCAAGGAGGCCCTCGGCCGTCATGAGCGCCGGGGTCGCCTGCGCGAGACCCCGGAGGTCGCCGCTCTGGAGCAGCCGCATCTCGGCCGCTTCGTCGGGAAAGCCGAGCGTGAGGCGCATCATGAAGCGGTCGAGCTGGGACTCGGGCAGCGGGGAGACGCCCACCTGATCGAGCGGGTTTTGCGTGGCGATCACGAAGAAGGGTGAGGGCAGTTCGCGTGTCACGCCGTCGACGGTGACCTTGCGCTCCTCCATCGCCTCGAGCAGTGCGCTCTGGGTCTTGGACGGCGCGCGGTTCAGCTCGTCGGCGAGGAGCACCTGGGTGAACACCGGGCCGGGCACGAAGCGCATCGAGCGCGTCTCGGGCTCGAAGATCGACAGTCCCAGGAGGTCGGAGGGCAGCAGGTCGTTCGTGCACGGCAGCTTGGCGTACTCGAGTCCGAAGCCGCGCGCGAGGGCCACCGCGAGTGTGGACTTGCCCAGGCCCGGCGCATCCTCGATCAGCAGATGGCCCTGGGCGATCAGGCAGGCCACCGCGAGACGAATGGCCTCGCTCTTGCCCAATACAATCGAATCGAGTCGACCGAACAGCGGGTCGAGCGAGCGCGCGGTGATCTCCGCGGCTCGCTGCGCGTCAGGGCTCGGATCTCGGGTCGGCGTGGCAGGACGGGAGGTGGCGGATGGCGAAAAGCTGGAATCAGGCACCGAAGGGCTTTCTCGATGAAGGGGCAGGGGAGGCTCTCGATCACCCCGCGTGCCCGCTGTCGACCGACGGAACCCGTCGGGAGTTTCTTGCAGGCTGCACGGCGTGGCTGACTTCGGCCGCGGCGGTCGCGGCTGCGGCAGCCGCCGCAGGGTCGGGACCGGCGGGAGCGCAGGCCCCCGCGCCGCGGCTCACGCGCTTCAGCCCGGCGATCTTAGCCGACGCCCGCGGCGAGCCCCTGCGTGCGGCACGCCTCAAGGCGCGCACGAACTACATCTTCCACTACCCCTTCGTCGCCACACCCTGCCTGCTGCTCGATCTGGGGCGCGATGTCGGGGGCGTCGGCCGCAAGCGGAGCATCGTGGCCTTCTCGGCCATCTGCTCGCACAAGCTGGCCTATCCGGCGCGCGAGGTGAGCTTCATCCGCTTCCAGGATCGCGCCTCGACGAAGAGCGCCGCCGATCACATCCACTGCTGCGCGGATCACTCGGTCTACGACCCGGCCCGGGGCGCGCGAGTCGTTTCGGGGCCGGCGCCCGACGCGCTGGCCGAGATCGTGCTCGAGCACGATGCGCAGACGGATGCCCTGCGTGCGGTGGGCGTGCGTGGCACCGACCAGTTCGAGCCCTTCTTTCGCAAGTACGAGTTCAAGCTGGCGATGGAGTTGGGCACACGGGTGAAGGACGCCACCGGACCCTCGGCCAAGGTCGAGGAACTCACCGCGTTCTGCCGCAACATCGCCCAATGCTGAGCACTCGGCACGCGTGACCGCCCGATCGCGCCCGCGCCTCGCCTGGCTCGAACCCGGGATGCCGTTCCCACCTGCGGGGCAGGCGCTCGAACATCCGAACGGACTCCTCTGCGCCGGCCTCGAGCTCACGCTCGAGCGCGTCCTCGAAGCCTACCGCGGCGGCATCTTCCCGTGGTTCAACGAGGGGCAACCGGTGCTCTGGTGGAGCCCTGATCCGCGCATGGTGCTCTTCCCGGACGAGTTCCGGCTGCACCGGAGCCTCAGGAAGACGCTCCGGCGCGGCGGTTACACGGTGACCTGGGATCGGGCGTTCGATCACGTCATGCAGGGGTGCGCCGAGCTGCGCCCGGATCAGGACGGCACCTGGATCACCGACGAGATGCGGGCGGTCTATGGCGAACTGCACCGGCGGGGCATCGCGCACAGCGTGGAGACCTGGGTCGAAGGCGAACTGGTCGGCGGGCTCTACGGGCTCGCGATCGGGCGGGTCTTCTATGGCGAGAGCATGTTCGCCCGGGTCACCGACGCCTCGAAGATCGCCTTCGCCCATCTCGTCACGCAGCTTTCGCGTTGGGGCTTCGGCCTGATCGATTGCCAGCAGGAGACCGCCCATCTGGCCTCGTTCGGCGCGCGGCCCATCGCCCGCGAGGCCTTTCTCGATCACCTGACCCGGTTGCTAAACTCGGAAGCGGAACTCACCTGCATGGAGGCCGCATGCAGTACGCGGCGAACGTGGTGCTTCGATCCCGACTTGGCAACGGCGTGGGCCTGAGCGTGCCGCACGTGCGAGGGCACGCATGAGCAAGCCGGACGATCTCAAGAGCCCGCCCTGGCAGGCGCTTCAGTTCTACGCCACGGCACCCTACCCGTGCAGCTATCTGCCCGAGCGCGTGGCCCGTTCGCAGGTGGCCACGCCCTCCCACCTCATCGATGCGCAGGTCTACGGAGACCTGCTTCGGCTCGGTTTCCGCCGCTCGGGCAGCTTCGTCTACCGTCCGCATTGCGAGGGCTGCGACGCCTGCGTGCCGCTTCGGGTGCGGGTGCGGGACTTTGCACCCAACCGATCGCAGCGGCGCACCTGGAAGCGGCTTTCGGAGCATTTGACTGCGCGCCGGGTCCCGTTGGCGTTTGACCCGGAGCACTACAACCTCTATCTGCGCTATCAGCAGCTCCGGCACGAAGGTGGCGGCATGGACCGGGACAGCCGCGAGCAGTACCGGCACTTTCTGCTCGGCAGCCATGTGCACACGCTGCTCGTCGAGTTCCGGCTGGCCGCCACACGGCAGCTCGCCATGGTCGCCCTGATCGATGCGGTCGACGATGGACTCTCGGCGGTCTACACGTTCTACGAGCCCTCGCTCGCGAGCGGCTTCGGCACCTTCGCAGTGCTCTGGCAGATCGAGCAAGCCCGCCTTGCGGGGCTGGATTACGTGTACTTGGGCTACTGGATCGGGGCAAGCCCGAAGATGGCCTACAAGGCCAACTTCCGCCCGGCGGAGGTGCTCGACGGTCGGCGGTGGCGACCGCTCGATTGACCCGACGGGTGGCGCGGAACCTTCTGTTCCCTAGGGCGACTTTGCCCTACGGGCGCTTTCTGCATGCGTGAGCAGCGACTGGAGCGCAGCCAGGACGGCCGCTGGGTTGTCGACCACCGAGATGTGCCGTGAATCGACGGCGACGAACTGCGCCTGCGGCATGCGGAGGGCGACGCCGCGCAAGCTGTCGATGGGGTACATGTCATCCTGTCTGCCCGCAAGGATGAGGGTCGGCACCGCGATGGATGGCAGACGCACGACGAGGCTTTCCCGCCCGATCAGCACCGACCGGACGGCGGTCGAAAGCGCTTCCGGATCGGCCTCGTGCAGCATGGCGTGAAAGTGCGCCATGTAATCCGCCTGGGCTGCCTGTCCGTCGGCGCTGAAGAAGGTCCGCGCGACGCCATCGGTGAACAGGCGCCAACGCGACATCCATCGTGCGCCCCACGTGATCAGGCGGTCCGAAAGCGATGCGTGGGCTGCCTTGTCGATGGGTGTGTTGAGCAGGATCACGGCGTCCACCCGATCGGGTTGGCGGAGAGCCAACTCGGCGCCGACGATGCCGCCCCAGGAGGTGCCGCCGACGACCGCCCGGCGCACGCCAAGCCGGTCCATCAAGAGCGCCAAGGCGTCCGCGCACTGCTTCATGCTGAACGTGCCTTCGGTGGGACCGCCGCTGCGACCGTGCCCGAAGCCATCGACCAGTACGACACGGTAGGTTGCAGCAAGCTGAGGCGCGATGCGATCGTAGATGCGATGGTCGGTGAAGATCGACGGCCAGAGCACGACGGTCGTCGGGGCATCCGCCGGGCCGAGCACCGCATACGCGAGCGGGCCGAGCGGCGTCGAGACGGTTCGCATTGGCAGGGATGATTCCGGGGCGGACGTCGGTGTGATCGGGAAGCCCTCCGCCATGAGCGAGAGCGTCACAAGCGGTACGGTGAGCAGAAGGCGATGAAATCGATGGGCGAGGCTGAGCGACATGGTTGACTCCTGAGCGCTGTTCAATGTGAACGGTATTCACATTAGCCGCATCGATGCAAAATGTCAACGTCGTTAACTTTGAGTTTGTGCCGACATGGGCTATCACCATGGCCAGCTTCGGGAGGCGCTGCTCGCCGGGGCGATCGAGCGGCTGCGCCAGACGGGCAACGTCGACTTTTCGCTCAGCGAACTCGCGCGCTCATTGGGTGTCACCCCAGCAGCCGTGTACCGGCACTTCGCAAGCAAGGACGAACTCTTGCAGGCGGTGGCTGCGGCGGGATTCGGGATGCTTCGGGAGCGCTTCGAGCGCGCCGCACCCGAACGCGAGGCCGTGAGCGATCAGCATCGCGCCCTTGAGCGGCTGCGCGCACTGGGTCAGGCGTACCTCGAGTTCGCGCACGCTGAACCACCGCTCTTCCACCTGATCTTCGGCGTGCAGGGCATCAAGTACCGCGCGCAGTTCGCGGACAGCAGCGCGCCCGCCCCCAGTTACGCCTACCTCTGGCGCGTGTTGCGCGACCTGCATGACACCGGGAGCCTGGACCGCGCACCCACGGCCGAGGACTGCTGGTTCGCGTGGTGCGCCATTCACGGCGCGGCTGAACTGGCCATCTCGGCGCAGGCCCCGGCGTACACGTCCGCGAAGGACGCTGCTCGCATCACGGATTACCTCTTGCTGGCGTTGCGCGGACCCAGGAAGTAACCTCCCAATACCGGCGTCGCGCCGGCTACTTCACGCGCCACTCCAGCGCTGCCTCCAGCCGGTTGGCTGCATCCCCTGCAAGCCAGCGTTGGGCGTCTGCATCCTGGCGCAGGTGCGCATCGAAAAACGCGGTCGTGATGCGGGCCACGGCCGCCTGGATCGGGGCCCAGGCGTCAGGTGGGGTGCCGACGGCAGCGGACCCCGCTCCCATTGCGCGCATCCAAGCCTGTTCACGGGCGGGCCCGCCGCCGAACACGGCGTGGTCGCCCAGCGCGAAATTCGCGAGGTATTTGTTCCCCGGCGGCAGCAGGTCGAAGACTCGCGCGCGGTTCTCCGGTGTGGCACCGTTGCCGAGCACGTCGCCGTCGCGTTGTCCGGTGATTGCCAGAAACGGCCGGGTGATCCCGGCGAAGCGCTCGCGGAGCGCAGACTCGCTTCTCGGTGCCAGTGGCCCGGTCGGCACGGCCGGAGAGAAGGCGATGAAGGCGCGCAGCCGGGGCTCCAGACCGCCGCCCAGGTTGGCCGGGAAGCGTTCTCCGGCGAGGGCCATCGTCGTTCGGGCACCGAAACTGTGACCGCTCATCGCCACACGCGAGAGATCGGCGAGGCGGGGCCAGTCGGTCGAGGCTGGCGGGACCGTACCGTGGCGCCGTGCCAGTTCGTCGAGCACGAAGCGTACGTCCGCGAGCCGCGCGAGGGCCTGCTCGACGCTGGCTCCGGCGCGGAGCCGCGCCGCACGTGTGGCGGGACGCTCCTGATCCGCGAAGGCAGCGGAGTCCCGCCAGAGCGACTCGTCGCTGCCCGGATGCTGCAGGTGGATCACGAGGTAGCCGTGCGCAGCCCAGTGCTCGCCCCAGGCGGCACCCCCGGCGCGGGAGCCGCCCAGACCGTGGGAGAACAGCACCACGGGCCGCGGTGCGTCGGTCGCGGCCGCAGGAACACGGATGCGCAGCGGCAGGTTGCGCGCCCGCCGTGCGTCGTGCCAGGTCTCGTCGAGCGTCCGCACGGCGGTCGTTTGGACGGATGGGCTTGCACGCGCCGCCGCCGTCAGCGTGGCCGCGGTGGCGAGCAAGGTAAGGCATTCGCGTCGGTTCATGGCAGGCACTGTAATTCGGCGGCGTCTGCCTGTCCGTTTGGTTGTGTCACCGGTTGTAACCGGCGAGCGAACGGTCCGTCGGGAGGCTGGGAATCCGGGTTGCGCCAGGTCAGGCGGTCGTCAGCGTGGCCTCGGGATAATCGCGGCGGACTACGCATCAAGACGGCGCAAGGAGGAACAGCATGACCACAACGTACCAAGCCCACTACGACCGCTCGATTGCGGCGCGGGACGCTTTCTGGCGTGAGGAGGCGGCGCTCATCGACTGGCAGACGCCGTTCGGGCAGGTGTGCGACTTTTCCCGTCCGCCGTTCGCGAAATGGTTCGTCGGCGGCCGGACCAACCTCTGCCACAACGCGGTGGATCGGCATCTCGCCACGCGCGGCGATCAGGTGGCGTTGCACTTCATCTCCACCGAGACCGACACCGAGCGCAAGTACAGCTACGCGGAACTCGCGGCCGAGGTCCATCGTGCCGCCGCGATGCTGCAATCGCTCGGGGTCGGAGAGGGCGACCGGGTACTGATCTACATGCCGATGATTCCCGAAGCGGTGTTTGCCATGCTGGCCACGGTACGCATCGGTGCCATCCACTCGGTCGTCTTCGGCGGGTTCGCCTCGGCCTCGCTCGCGACCCGGATCGAGGATGCCCAACCCAAGGTCATCGTGTCGGCGGATGCCGGCATGCGCATGGGCAAGGTCGTGCCGTACAAGGGCCTGCTCGATCAAGCCATCGAACTCTCCGCCCACAAGCCTGAAAAGGTCCTTCTCTTCAACCGCGGGCTCGCGTCCATGGCGACCACGCCGGGGCGCGACATCGACTATGCGCAGTTCCGGCTGTCGCATCTGACGAAGCAAGTCCCCTGCACCTGGGTCGAATCCTCGCATCCGTCGTACATCCTCTACACCTCCGGCACCACGGGCAAGCCCAAGGGCGTGCAACGCGATACCGGGGGCTATGCGGTGGCGCTCGTCTCGTCGATGCGCAAGGTGTTCGGCATGCAGCCGGGCGAAACCTACTTCTGCACGAGCGACATCGGTTGGGTCGTGGGGCACAGCTACATCGTCTACGGCCCGCTGCTCAACGGCAACACGACCATCATGTACGAGGGCGTGCCGCTTCGGCCGGATCCCGCGATCTGGTGGAAGATCTGCGCCGAGAACGGCGTGAAGACGATGTTCTCGTCGCCCACCGCGATCCGCGTGCTCAAGAAGCAGGATCCGGCGTTCATGAAGCGGCACGCGCTGCCCAGGCTCAAGTACCTGTTCCTCGCCGGCGAGCCGCTCGACGAGCCCACCGCGCGCTGGGCGAGCGAATCCTTGGGCGGCGTGGCGATCGTGGACAACTATTGGCAGACCGAATCCGGCTGGCCGATTCTCGCGGCCCAGGTGGGCATCGAGGACACGCCGCGCAAGTTCGGCTCGCCCTCCTTTCCGGTCTACGGCTTCAATGTCAAGCTCAAGCACGAGGCCACGGGAGCGCCGGTCGGTGCGAACGAGAAGGGCGTGCTCACGATCGTGCCGCCGCTGCCGCCTGGGGCGATGTCGACGGTCTGGGGCGACGACGAACGCTTCGTCGAGACCTACTTCGGCATGTTCCAGGACGA
>CAZSTF010000060.1:0-13841 GCA_964609555.1 uncultured Alcaligenaceae bacterium
CGGTCGCGCAGGCGGTCGAAGGCCAGGCGGCGGTTGGCGAGCGAAGGGTTCTTGCCGAGCGTGATGATCGGCTCGACAACCCGGCGCAGTTCCTTGGCCTTGGGCAGCGTGGTGCGGATGGTCTCGTAGCGCAAGAGTGCCGACGAGAGGTTGCGCAGCAGTGCCTTGCGATGGGCGCTGGTGCGATTGAGTTTGCGGAGTCCGTTTCCGTGACGCATGTGATTCTCCTGGCGGTGGCCCGCGAGCATCAGCCCGCGTTGCCCTTGAGGCTGGCGGGCGGCCAGTTGTCGATCTTGGTGCCGAGCGACAGACTGCGCTGCGCGAGCACTTCCTTGATTTCATTGAGCGACTTGCGCCCGAGGTTCGGCGTCTTGAGCAGTTCGGTTTCTGAGCGCTGCACGAGGTCGCCGATGTAATGAATGTTCTCCGCCTTGAGGCAGTTCGCTGACCGGACGGTCAGTTCGAGATCGTCGACCGGCTTCAGCAGCACGGGATCGAACGAGGCGGTTGCCCGCTCGAGCGCCGGCATGTCGGTGCCCTTGAGATCCGCGAAGGCGGAGAGCTGATCGACGAGGATCGAAGCGGCGTAACGCACGGCGCCCTCAGGCTCGATCGCGCCGTTGGTCTCGATGTCAAGCACGAGCTTGTCGAGGTCGGTGCGCTGTTCGACGCGCGCGGCCTCGACGGTATAGCTTACCCGCTTGACCGGGCTGAATGACGCATCGAGCAGGATCGAGCCCACCTTGCGGTTGGCTGTCTGACCCGCAGCGATCCGCATGGTGGCCGGCACGTAGCCGCGGCCCCGCTCGACCTTGATCTCGAGGTCAAGCTTGCCTCCGGTGGTCAGGTTGGCGATGACGTGCTCGGGGTTGATGATCTCGACCTCGTGGGAGGACTCGATGTCGCCGGCCGTCACCGGACCTGCGCCTGACTTGCGAAGCGTGAGCGTTGCGCTGTCCCGGTTGTGGAGCTTGATGACCACACCCTTCAGGTTGAGCAGGATGTCAACCACGTCTTCCTGCACGCCTTCGAGCGTGGAGTATTCATGTACGACACCGACGATCGTGACTTCAGTCGGCGCGAAGCCGGGCATCGAGGACAGCAGAACGCGTCGCAGTGCATTCCCAAGCGTGTGTCCATAGCCCCGCTCGAACGGCTCCATCACGACACGCGCGGCAGACGGGCTCGTCGCGTGCACTTCGATGTTGCGCGGTTTAAGAAAAGCTGTGCTCTGCATGGTGTTCCTTTGATTCGGTCTCGGACGCGAAGGACGATTACTTCGAGTACAGCTCGACGACGAGGCTCTCGTTGATGTCGGACGCGAATTCGGTGCGATCCGGAGCGTGCTTGAACGTGCCCTTCATGTCCTTCGCATTGACGTCGACCCAACCCGGGAAGCCGATGCGCTCGGCGAGGGCCAGGGCATCGATGACGCGCGCCTGGTTGCGGGACTTCTCGACCACGGCGACTTCCGCATTCGGAGGAACAATCGCAGAGGGAATGTTGCACACGCGGCCGTTCACCATGATGGCCTTGTGGCTCACCAACTGGCGCGCTTCGGCGCGGGTCGAGCCGAAGCCCATGCGATACACGACGTTGTCGAGACGGGATTCGAGCAGCTTGAGCAGGTTCTCGCCGGTCGAGCCCTTGCGGCTTGAGGCCTCGGCGAAGGTGCGACGGAATTGGCGCTCGAGCACGCCGTAGATGCGGCGAAGCTTCTGCTTCTCGCGCAGCTGCAGGCCATAGTCGGACGTGCGCTGCCCGCTCTTGGCGCCGTGCTGGCCGGGCGCTGCGGCGAGCTTGCACTTGCTGTCGAGCGCACGCCGCGCGCTCTTCAGGAACAGATCGGTGCCCTCACGACGGGAGAGCTTGCACTTGGGGCCGGTATATCGAGCCATGAGTTATCTCCTCGGATGGGGCTTACATGCGGCGCCGCTTCGGCGGACGACAGCCATTGTGCGGAACGGGCGTCACGTCAGCGATGCTCGTCACCTTGATCCCCAGCGCATTGAGCGCACGCACGGCGCTTTCGCGGCCCGGACCGGGCCCCTTGATCTGGACCTCGATGTTCTTGACGCCACACTCGATCGCGGCCTTGCCGGCCGCTTCGGCGGCGACCTGCGCGGCAAAGGGCGTGGACTTGCGCGAGCCCTTGAAGCCCGCGCCGCCGGCGGTGGCCCACGACAGGGCGTTGCCCTGCCGGTCGGTGATGGTCACGATCGTGTTGTTGAACGACGCGTGCACGTGGCAGATGGCCTCGGAGACGCTCTTCTTGACTTTCTTGCGGGCGCGCGCTGCTGCTGCGGCCTTGGCGGAAGCTTGTGCCATGACGGTTCCTTAGCCTTTCTTGCCAGCGATGGCCTTGCGCGGCCCCTTGCGCGTGCGGGCGTTCGTGCGCGTGCGCTGACCCCGCGCCGGGAGGCCCTTCCGGTGGCGCGTCCCACGGTAGCAGCCGAGGTCGATGAGCCGCTTGATGCTCATCGTCACTTCCCGACGGAGGTCACCCTCGACGGTGAATTTGCCGACCTGCTCGCGCAGGGCGTCGAGCTCGGCATCGGTGAGATCCTTGATCTTCTTGCTGCGCGACACACCGGCGTCGTCGCAGATCTTGCGGGCGCGGGTGGGGCCGATGCCGTAGATCGCGGTCATCGCGACCCAGGCGTGCTTTTGGTTGGGGATGTTGACCCCGGCGATACGTGCCATGGTTCTGCCGTCCTTCCGTTAGCCTTGACGCTGCTTGTGACGCGGATCCGTGCAAATGACACGCACCACGCCGTTGCGACGGATGATCTTGCAGTTGCGGCAAATCTTCTTCACCGATGCGTTGACTTTCATGTTGCTTCCTGTGCTTGTTATTTGGCGCGGAATGTGATCCGTGCCCGTGACAGGTCGTACGGTGTCATTTCCACCGTGACCCGATCACCCGGCAATATCTTTATGTAGTTCATGCGCATCTTGCCGGAGATGTGCCCTAGGACGACGTGTCCGTTTTCCAGCTTCACGCGAAACGTTGCATTGGGCAACGTCTCGATGATTTCGCCTTGCAGTTGAATGGTGTCTTCCTTGGCCATGTCAGACCTTGAGTCCACCTTTCAGGTTGGCCTTCTTGAGCAGCGAGTCGTATTGCTGCGACATCAGGTAGGCCTGCACCTGGGTCATGAAATCCATGGTGACCACGACGACGATCAGCAGTGAAGTCCCGCCGAAGTAGAACTGCACGTTCCAGGCGCTGATCAGGAATTCAGGAATCAGGCAAACGATCGTGATGTAGATCGCACCCAGCAGCGTCAGGCGTGTGGTGATCTTCTCGATGTAGCGAGCCGTCTGCTCGCCCGGGCGGTAGCCCGGGATGAACGCCCCGCTCTTCTTCAGGTTCTCGGCCGTCTCCTTCGGGTTGTACTGAATCGCCGTGTAGAAGAAGCAGAAGAAGATGATCAGCGCCGCGTAGACGATCATGTAGATCGGTTGCCCCGGCGCGAGGATCGCCCCGAGATCACGCAGCCACTTCGGGCCGGCCCCGGGTCCCATGAACCCGAGAATGGTGGGGATGAACAAGATGATGGACGATGCGAAGATCGGCGGAATCACCCCAGCCATGTTGAGCTTGAGCGGCAGATGGGACGTCTGACCGCCGTAGATCTTGTTGCCGACTTGCCGCTTGGCGTAATTGACGAGGACCTTGCGCAACGCTCGCTCGAAGAACACGACCGCAGCCGTCACACCGACGACAAGGGCTACGAGGAAGAGAAGCTTCAGGATCGAGAGGTTGCCCGACGACTGGAGCTCCAGCGTGTTCTTGATCGCTGCGGGCAGGCCCGCGACGATGCCGGCGAAGATCAGAATCGAGATGCCGTTGCCCAGACCGCGTTCCGTGATCTGCTCGCCCAGCCACATCAGGAACATCGTTCCCGTGACCAGCGTGACCACCGCCGTGAAGCGGAACATCAGACCGGGGTCGAGGACAAGTCCTTGCTGGCTCTCGAGTGCGATCGAGATTCCAATCGCCTGGAACGTAGCCAGGATCAGCGTGCCGTAGCGCGTGTACTGCGTGATCTTCCGTCGCCCAGCCTCGCCTTCCTTCTTGAGTGCCTCGAGGCTGGGCACGACGAAGGCCGCCATCTGCATGATGATCGAGGCCGAGATGTAGGGCATGATGCCCAGGGCGAGCACCGAGAACCGCGACAGCGCGCCGCCCGAAAAGACGTTGAACATCCCGAGGATGCCGCCCTGCTGCGAACGGAAGAGCTCTTCGAGTACCGACGCGTTGATGCCCGGAACCGGCACGTGCGTGCCGATCCGGTAGACGATCAATGCGCCGAGCAGGAAGAGCAAACGGCGTTTCAGGTCACCGTACTTGCTGCCGGCCTTGGCTGCTGGGTTCAACGCCACGCGTCAGATTCCCTTGCTGTGGGTGGTCACTTCGTTTTCTTCGGAAGGCGCTTGACCTTCTCGACCACGATCTCTTCGACCTTTCCGCCCGCAGCCTCGATGGCTGCCTTGGCAGACTGGGTCGCACCGACACCGCGTAGCACGACAGCCTTCTCGATCGTGCCGCCGGCGATGATCTTGACCACCTTGGCGTCGCTCGGAATAGCCCCTGCGGACTTGAGTGCGAGCATGTCAACCTCGGTGAGGCCAAGACCCGCCAGACGACCGACTGTCAGCTCGGCCCGGTGATCGCGCAGCATCGAGGTGAAGCCGCGCTTCGGCAGGCGCCGCTGCAGCGGCATCTGGCCGCCCTCGAAGCCCACCTTGTGGTAACCGCCTGCGCGGGATTTCTGGCCCTTGTGGCCGCGGCCTGCGGTTTTGCCGAAGCCGCTGCCGATGCCGCGACCGACGCGACGCGGCGCTTTCTTCGAGCCCTCGGCGGGCGCGATGGTGTTGAGGCGCATGATGCGGCTCCCTTTATTCGACGACCGTCACAAGGTGACGGACGGTATTGACCATGCCACGCGTAGCCGGTGTGTCGACGAGCTCGCGTGTTTGCCCGAGCTTGGTGAAGCCCAGCCCGCGCACGCAACCGATGTGGTTGGCACGCGCGCCGATGGGGCTCTTGGTCAGTTTGACCTTGAATGTCTTGGCGCTCATGATCAGGCTCCCGTCAGTTGCTCGACGCTGAGTCCGCGCTTGGCCGCGATCTCCGCTGGAGTCGACACCTTCTCGAGCGCGTTGATCGTGGCGCGAACCACGTTGTACGGGTTGGTCGGGCCGAAGGTCTTGGCGAGCACGTTGGTGATGCCAACGACCTCACACACCGCGCGGACGGCGCCGCCGGCGATGATGCCGGTACCTTCCGAGGCCGGCTGCAGCAGGACCTTCGTGGCGCCGTGCTTGCCGATCACCGCGTGGTAAACGCTGCCGTTCTTGAGCGCCATTTTCTTCATCTGGCGGCGGGCCTGTTCCATGGCTTTCTGGACGCCCACGGGGACTTCCTTCGACTTGCCCTTGCCCATGCCGATGCGACCATCACCATCGCCGACCACCGTCAGCGCCGCGAAGGCCATGATGCGACCACCCTTGACCACCTTGGTCACACGGTTGACCGCGATCATCTTCTCGCGCAGACCGTCGCCCTGGTCGTCCTTCTGTTGTGCTTGTGCACGTGCCATGACCGAACTTCCTAGAACTTGAGGCCGCCGGCGCGGGCGGCTTCTGCCAGCGCCTTGACTCGGCCGTGATACTTGTATCCAGAGCGATCAAAGGCGACGACTTCGATGCCGGCTGCCTTTGCCTTCTCGGCGATGCGCGAACCGACGAGTTCCGCGGCCGCCTTGTTTCCACCGTTGGCAATCTTGCTGCGCACTTCCGCCTCGGCGGTCGAGGCTGAGGCGAGTACGCGGGCCCCATCGCCAGAGATGATCTGCGCGTAGATGTGACTGTTGCTGCGATACACCGCAAGGCGGATCGCGCGTTGCGTGGTGAGCCGGATGCGCGTCTGCCGGGCGCGACGTACGCGGGCAGCGTCTTTGTCGATACTCATGTTCTGGCCCTGCCTTATTTCTTCTTGGTTTCCTTGAGGGTCACCTTCTCGGTGGCATAGCGCACACCCTTGCCCTTGTAGGGCTCCGGCGGACGGTAGGCGCGGATCTCAGCCGCGACCTGCCCAACCCGCTGACGGTCGACGCCCGAGATGACGATCTCCGTCTGGGTCGGGGTGGCGACTTTCACGCCGGGGGGCATCTTGTGGACCACCGGGTGCGAGAAGCCAAGCGAAAGGTTTACGCTGTCGCCCTGAGCGGCCGCACGATAGCCGACGCCCACGAGCGTGAGCTTCTTCTCGAAGCCGCTCGACACGCCGATCACCATGTTGTTGACGAGCGCGCGCGCCGTGCCGGACATGGCGCGGCTGAACTGGTCACCATTCACGGCCGAGCACACGATGGTGTTGTCCTTGCGCTCGATCCGGACCTTCCCACCGAAGTCGCGCTTGAGCGAGCCGAGCGGGCCCTTGACTTCGATTTCACCGCCATTCAAGGTGACCTCGACCTTCGGCGGAATGTTGACGGGGTATTTTGCGATGCGGGACATGGTCAAACCTCCGTCAAGCCACCGTGCAGAGGACTTCGCCGCCGACGCCCAGGCTGCGCGCCTTGCGGTCGGTCATGACGCCCTGCGGAGTGGAGACGATCGCGACGCCGAGACCATTCATGACCGACGGCAACTCGTCCTTGCCGCGGTAGATGCGCAGGCCTGGCTTGCTGACGCGGGCGATCTTCTCGATCACCGGACGACCGGCGTAATACTTGAGCGCGATCTCGATTTCAGGGCGCTTGGCATCGCCGACGACGCGGAAGTCCTCGATGTAGCCCTCGTCCTTGAGGACACGCGCGATGGCGGACTTGACCTTGGAGGCCGGCACGCACACGGAGACTTTCTCCATGGCTTGCGCGTTGCGGATGCGGGTCAACATGTCCGCGATGGGATCAGACATACTCATGGTCGGTGCTCCTTACCAGCTCGCCTTGACGAGCCCCGGGATCTCGCCTCGGAAGGCCAGCTCGCGGACCTTGTGACGACCGAGACCGAACTTGCTGAATACGCCGCGCGGACGGCCGGTCAGCGCGCAGCGGTTGCGAAGCCGCGTGGGGTTCGCGTTGCGCGGCATGGCCTGCAACTGGGCGCGCGCCGCAGCGTGCGCCTCTTCACCCGCCTGGGCATCGGCGAGCACGGCCTTGAGCTGTGCGCGCTTCTTTGCGTACTTGGCGACCAGCGCTTCGCGCTTGGCTTCGCGGTTCTTGAGAGAAAGTTTTGCCATTTCGGTCCTCACTCAGCCACGGAAGGGGAAGCGGAAGGCCTGCAACAGGGCCTTGGCCTCGGCATCCGTCTTTGCAGTGGTCGCAAAGGTGATGTTCATGCCGCGCAACGCGTCGATCTTGTCGTACTCGATCTCGGGGAAGATGATCTGTTCCTTGACACCGAGGTTGAAGTTGCCCCGACCATCGAAACCACGAGCCGAAACACCGCGGAAGTCGCGCACACGCGGAAGCGCGACATTCACGAGGCGATCGAGAAACTCGTACATGTGGCGCGAACGCAAGGTCACCATCGTGCCGACCGGATAGCCTTCACGGATCTTGTAGTTGGCGATGGCCTTCTTGGCGCGCGTGATGACCGGCTTCTGGCCGGTGATCGTGCCGAGTTCCTTGCTCGCGAACTCGAGGATCTTCTTGTCGCCTACGGCTTCGCCGACGCCCATGTTGACGACGATCTTCGTCAGACGGGGCACCTGCATCACGGAGGTGTAGCCGAACTGCTTCATCAGCGCCGGCACGACTTCCTTGCGATATTGCTCCTGCAAACGGGACATGATGCGCCTCCCCCGATCAGATGGCCTGGCCGCTCGAGCGGAAGACGCGTTGCTTGCGCCCGTCGACGACCTTGATTGCGACGCGATCGGCCTTCTGTGCGGCCGGGTTGTAGATCGCGACGTTGGAGATGTGGAGCGGCGCCTCCTTGGAGACGATGCCACCGGGTTCGTTTTTCATGGGGTTGGGCTTGACATTGCGCTTGACCATGTTGACGCCCGCCACGTAGATGGCATCTTCGGTCACGGCAAGCACTTCACCCCGCTTGCCCTTGTCACGACCTGCCAGCACGACGACCGTGTCGCCTTTCCGAATCTTCTGCATGGTGCTGCCCTCTCAGATGACTTCGGGCGCGAGCGAGACGATCTTCATGAACTTGTCGCCACGCAACTCACGCGTGACCGGCCCGAAGATGCGCGTGCCCAGAGGCTCGAGCTTGTTGTTGAGCAGGACGACGGCGTTGCCGTCGAACTTGACGAGGGAGCCGTCGGTGCGACGCACACCTTTGGCGGTGCGCACGACGACGGCGTTGTAGACCTCGCCCTTCTTGACGCGGCCACGCGGTTGCGCGTCCTTGATGCTGACTTTGATGACATCACCAATGCCAGCGTAACGACGCTTGGAGCCGCCCAACACCTTGAAACACATGACGCGACGAGCGCCCGTGTTGTCAGCGACGTCGAGCATCGACTGCATTTGAATCATGTTTGAAAAATCTCCAACTTTTCCGCCGGGCGCTTTGATGGCGCAACCGACGGCAGTCTTGGGGCCCGTGCCGGGCACTTGAGGTCGGTGTGCTTTGTTCGGACTCGCCGGCCTTTGGGCGAGCCTTCAAAAAGCGAAGTCAGGTATTATGTACGGAAGAAAGCGGGCTGTCAAGTTGCGGCGAGATTGCGCTATGCGCCAACCGGCCGGTTGGCGTTCGGACTCGCCTCAGGCCTTTTCAAGCACGCGGGAAACGACCCAGGACTTGGTCTTGGAAATCGGGCGCGAGGCACGGATCTCGACCAGATCGCCTTCCTTGGCGACACCTTCGGCGTCATGCGCGTGGTACTTCGCGCTCTTGGTCACGACCTTGCCGTAGAGCGGGTGCTTCACGCGGCGCTCGACCAAGACCGTGACGGTCTTCATCATCTTGTCGCTGGTGACACGGCCGATCTCGGTCGCGATCAACGGCGTGCGGGCTTGGGTCTCGGGGGTGGTCATTGGGCAGTCGCCTTCTGCTTGAGCACGGTGAGTGCACGCGCGATGTCACGCCGCGTGCGGCCCAGTTGCGCGGTGTTCTGAAGTTGCTGCGTCGCCTTCTGCATGCGCAGGTTGAAGTGGGCGCGGTAGAGCTCGGTCAACTCCTTGCCCAGATCGGTCTCACTCTTTGCACGCAGGTCGGCGGCCTTGATGGATTTGGCCATGGTTAACCTACCAGTCGTTGAACGAAGGTTGTCGAGATCGGCAATTTGGCCGCTGCGAGCAGGAACGCCTCGCGCGCCAGCGTCTCCTCGACACCGTCCATTTCGTAGAGCACCTTGCCGGGCTGGATCTCAGCCACGTAGTACTCCGGATTGCCTTTGCCGTTGCCCATGCGGACTTCGGCCGGCTTCTTGCTGATTGGCTTGTCGGGGAAGATCCGGATCCAGATGCGGCCACCACGCTTGATGTGGCGGCTGATCGCGCGGCGGGCGGCTTCGATCTGACGCGCCGTCAAACGGCCGCGGCCGGTCGCCTTCAGACCGAATTCACCGAAGCTCACCTTGTTGCCGCGGGTCGCGAGGCCCTTGTTGCGGCCCTTCTGCTCCTTGCGGTATTTCCTTCTAGACGGCTGCAGCATTCTTCACTCCTGTGCGACGGGGCCGACGCTCGCGCGGCGCATCCGTTGTCTCGGGGGCAGGGGCACCCTGCTCGGCCGCCGCCAAGCCCAGGTTCTCGCCCTTGAACACCCATACTTTGATACCGATGACGCCGTAGCTGGTCTTGGCCTCGGCGACGCCGTAGTCGATGTCGGCCCGCAGCGTGTGCAGCGGGACGCGCCCTTCGCGATACCACTCGGTCCGCGCGATTTCCGCACCATTGAGGCGACCCGAGCTCATGATCTTGATGCCCTGAACGCCGAGACGCATCGCGTTCTGCATCGCGCGCTTCATGGCGCGGCGGAACATGATGCGCTTCTCGAGTTGCTGAGCGATCGAGTCGGCGATCAGCTTGGCATCGGTCTCGGGCTTGCGCACTTCCTCGATGTTGAGCGTGACGTCGCCACCGAGCATCTTGCGCAGATTGGAGCGAAGGGCTTCGATGTCCTCACCCTTCTTGCCGATCACCACACCCGGGCGGGCACTGTGGATCGTGATGCGGGCGTTCTTCGCGGGACGCTCGATGGTGACTTTCGAAACGTTCGCGTTCTTGAGCTTGCCGAGCAGGAAGCTGCGGACTTTGTGGTCCTCGGTCAGCTTGTCGGCGAAGTTCTTGCTGTTGGCGTACCAGCGCGACGTCCACGCGCGGGAGACACCAAGACGAAAGCCGGTCGGGTTGATCTTCTGACCCATGTCGACCTCTAGTTTCCGACTGTCACGTGGATGTGACAGGTCTGTTTGTTGAGACGAGCACCGCGGCCCTTGGCGCGCGCCATGAAGCGGCGCATGACGAGCCCCTTGTCGACGTAGATGGACTTGACCTTCAGTTCGTCGATGTCGGCGCCGTCGTTGTGCTCGGCGTTCGCAATCGCGGACTCGAGCACCTTCTTGATGATGAGCGCCGACTTCTTGTGGCTGAACGTCAGCAGGTTGAGCGCCTTGGCGACAGGCAGTCCGCGGACCTGATCGGCCACCAGGCGGCACTTCTGCGCCGAGACCGGCGCGCCTTTCATGAATGCATTCGTTTGCATGGTGCTCACTCCTACTTCTTGCCGGCCTTCTTGTCGGCAGGGTGGCCCTTGAAGGTGCGCGTGAGGGCGAATTCACCCAGCTTATGGCCGACCATCTGGTCGCTCACGTACACGGGCACATGCGCCTTGCCGTTGTGAACGGCGATCGTGAGCCCGACGAAATCGGGTGTCACGGTCGAGCGACGCGACCAGGTCTTGATGGGCTTCTTGTCGTTCTTGGCAAGCGCCGCCTCGACCTTCTTGGCGAGGTGCGCATCGACGAACGGGCCCTTTTTGATCGAACGAGCCATGTCAATTAACCTTTCTTGCTGGCGTGACGCGTGCGCACGATCATGCCGTCAGTCCGCTTGTTGCTGCGGGTCTTGAGGCCCTTGGCCTTCTGGCCCCACGGCGACACCGGATGGTGACGCCCACCACCACCGTTGGTGCGACCACCCATCGGGTGATCCACAGGGTTCATCGAGATGCCGCGCACCGTGGGACGAATCCCTCGCCAGCGGTTGGCGCCCGCCTTGCCGATGACACGCAGCGAGTGCTCGCCGTTGCCGACCTCACCGATCGTGGCGCGGCAGTCCACGTGAACCTTGCGCACTTCGCCGGAACGCAGGCGAATCTGCGCGTACAGCCCTTCACGCGCCATCAGTTGCACCGAGGTGCCCGCCGAACGCGCGAGTTGCGCGCCCTTGCCGGGCTGGAGCTCGATGGCGTGAATGGTGGTACCGACCGGGATGTTCCGAATCGGCAGGACGTTGCCCGGCTTGATCGGGGCCTCCGGGCCGCTCATGAGCGCGTCGCCCGCGGAGACACCTTTGGGCGCGAGGATGTAGCGGCGCTCGCCGTCGGCGTACAGCACCAGGGCGATGTTCGCCGAGCGGTTCGGGTCGTACTCGAGACGCTCGACCTTCGCCGGGATGCCGTCCTTGTTGCGCCGGAAGTCGATGATGCGATAGTGATGCTTGTGTCCGCCGCCCTTGTGGCGTGTGGTGATGTGCCCGTTGTTGTTGCGGCCCGAGCCGCGCTTCTGGGCCACGAGCAGGGGCGCGTACGGTTCGCCCTTGTGCAGTTCCGGGTTGACCACCTTGACCAGCGAGCGCCGGCCTGGCGACGTGGGCTTGACCTTGATGAGTGCCATGACTTAAGCCTCCCCACCGAAGTTGATTTCCTGACCCGGCTGCAGCGAAACGTAGGCACGACGCGAGTTATTGCGTCGTCCGAAACGCTGGCCGAAGCGCTTGACCTTGCCGGGACGGTTGAGCAGGCTGACCTTCTCGACCTTGACCTTGAACATGAGTTCGACGGCGGCCTTGACTTCCGGCTTGGTCGCATCCTGCAGGACCTCGAACACCACCTGCTCGTTGCGCTCGGCGACGAAGGTGCTCTTCTCTGAAATGACCGGCGCGACGAGCACGGTCATGAGTCGGTGCTGATTCATTTGTACGACTCCTCGATCTTTGCGACCGCGGCCTTGGTCATGATGACCCGGCTGAAAGAGACGAGGCTCACCGGATCGACGTTGTGGGCGGCAACGACGGCGACGTTCGGCAGGTTGCGTGACGCCAGGTAGAGGTTGTTGTCGACCGCATCGGTGACGATGAGCGCCTCGCTCACCCCCATGCTCTTCAGCACGTTGGCCATGAGCTTGGTCTTGGGCGCGTCGACCGCGAAGCTGTCGACGACGTGCAGACGGTCCTCACGCGCGAGCTGCGAAAGGATCGACGCCATGCCGGCGCGATACATCTTGCGGTTCAACTTATGCGAGAAGTTCTCGTCCGGTTTGTTCGGGAAGGTCCGGCCACCGCCACGCCACAAGGGGCTGGAGGTCATGCCGGCGCGGGCGTTGCCCGTGCCCTTCTGGCGCCACGGCTTCTTCGTGGAGTGCCGCACCTCGGCGCGCGTCTTCTGCGCACGGTTGCCGCTGCGTCCGTTGGCTTGGTACGCGACGACGACCTGATGGATGAGCGCCTCGTTGTACTCCCGGGCGAACACTTCGTCGGAAGCAGCGAGGGTGGCCTGCGCCTTGCCCTCGGCATTCAGAACTTGCAATTCCATGATCAGCTCCTCACGGTCGGGCGGACGATCACATGGCCGCCAGCGGCGCCGGGCACGGCCCCGGAGACGAGCAGAAGGCCGCGCTCGGCATCCACCCGGACCACCTTGAGGCACTGCACCGTGCGCTGCGCATTGCCGTACTGGCCCGCCATACGCTTGCCCGGAAAGACACGGCCCGGGTCCTGCGCCATGCCGATCGAGCCTGGGGCGCGGGTCGTCACCGAGTTGCCGTGCGATGCGCGGTTCGAGCTGAAGTTGTGCCGACGGATCACGCCCGAGAAGCCGCGCCCCTTGGTCGTTCCCGTGACGTCGACTTCCTGGCCGACCGTGAACAGATTGATGTCCAGCGTGCTGCCCGGCTTCAGTTCACCCGGCTCGGCGCGGAACTCACGCGTGATCGTACCCGCGGTGACACCCGCCTTGGCCAGATGCCCGGCCTCGGCCTTGTTGACGCGCGAGGCACGACGCTCGCCGAAAGTGACCTGGACCGCAGCGTAGCCGTCACGATCGGTCGTCTTGACCTGCGAGACGCGGTTGTTGCCAACCTCGATGACGGTGACTGCGGTCGCGCTGCCGTCGTCGTTGAAGACGCGGGTCATGCCGACCTTGCGTCCGATGAGTCCGAGACTCATAAATCACCTCTTCTTTCTTTCCTGTCCGGGAATCGGACAGGTGCCGGTTTCAATTGACCGGCACGTTTCAGGGTTACTGAACCTTGATCTCGACGTCGACACCGGCGGGGAGATCGAGCTTCATGAGCTGGTCGACGGTCTTGTCGTTCGGCTCGATGATGTCCATCAGGCGCAGGTGCGTGCGGATTTCAAACTGGTCGCGCGACGTCTTGTTCACGTGCGGCGAGCGCAACACGTCGAACCGCTCGATGCGCGTCGGCAGCGGGACGGGCCCCCGCACGATCGCACCGGAGCGCTTCGCGGTTTCGACGATCTCGGAGGCCGACTGATCGATCAGCTTGTAATCGAAGGCCTTGAGCCGGATGCGGATTTTCTGGTTTTGCACGGCAGCACTCGATTACTTGAGAATCTTCGACACGACGCCTGCGCCGACGGTGCGGCCGCCCTCGCGGATGGCGAAGCGCAGCTTCTCCTCCATCG
>CAZSTF010000061.1:0-2620 GCA_964609555.1 uncultured Alcaligenaceae bacterium
TCGTCCGCGAGGACGTCCCGCATGGCCGTCTGCGACGTCTTCTTGTAGGCCGGTCGCCACGCCCACCACACGATCAGCAGGAAGGTGAGGAAGGAGAGCACCGTAAACAGGATGCGAAGTTCTTCAACCATGGTTCTCGTGGCTCCTCAGTTGGTGGCCTTGATCTGCGTGCCCAGACCCTGCAGGTAGGCGATCAGCGCCTCCATCTCGGTCTTGCCCTTGATGGCCTCGGGGGCCTTGGCGATATCCTCGTCGGTGTAGGGATGGCCGATCATCTTGAGCGCCCGCATGCGTTCCTGGACATCGGTCATCTTGATCGGCCGCTCGAGGAAGGCATACGGAGGCATGTTCGACTCGGGAACCACGTCACGCGGGTTGATCAGGTGCAGGCGATGCCAATCATCGCTGTAGCGCCCGCCGACTCGGGCAAGGTCCGGCCCGGTCCGCTTGGAACCCCAGAGGAAAGGCCGGTCGTAGACGAACTCGCCCGCCACCGAGTAGGGGCCGTAGCGCTCGGTCTCCGACCGGAAGGGACGGATCATCTGCGAGTGACAGTTGTTGCACCCCTCGCGGATGTAGATGTCGCGACCGATCAGGCGCAACGGCTCGTAGGGCTTCAGACCCTTGACCGGCTCGATCAGGTTCTTCTGGAAGAAAAGCGGGACGATCTCGACGAGCCCCCCGATGCTGACGACGAAGATCACGAGGAAGATCAGAAGGCCGGTGCGCTTCTCGATCGTCTCGTGGTTGAAGAAGCCCTTGCTTTCGGCTGCCATGTGCGTTCTCCTCAGTTCAGGCTGCAGCGACAACGGGCTGCGGGATCGGGGCGGCCACCGTGCGGGACTTGCGCACGGTCATCCAGACGTTGTAGGCCATGAGGCACATGCCGAAGAGGTAGAGCGAGCCACCGAGAAAGCGGATGAACCAGAACGGATAGCTCGACTTGACCGACTCGATGAAGCTGTAGGTCAGCGTGCCGTCGGCATTGACTGCACGCCACATGAGGCCCTGCATCACGCCGGAGATCCACATCGCGGCGATGTAGAGCACGATCGCGAGCGTGGCCGTCCAGAAATGGATCTCCATGAGGCGCGTGGAGTACATGCGCTCCTTGCCGACCAGCCGCGGGATCATGTAGTAGATGGCACCGATCGAGATGAAGGCGACCCAGCCGAGCGCACCCGAGTGCACGTGCCCGATCGTCCAGTCGGTGTAGTGCGAGAGCGCGTTCACCGTCTTGATCGACATCATCGGCCCTTCGAAGGTCGACATGCCGTAGAAGGACAGCGAGGTGACCATGAACTTGAGAATCGGGTCATCGCGCAGCTTGTGCCAGGCGCCCGAGAGCGTCATGATCCCGTTGATCATCCCGCCCCACGACGGCGCGAGCAGGATGAGCGAGAAAAGCATGCCGAGCGACTGCGTCCAGTCCGGCAGCGCGGTGTAGTGCAGGTGGTGCGGGCCGGCCCACATGTAGGTGAAGATGAGCGCCCAGAAGTGCACCACCGACAGGCGGTAGGAGTAGACCGGGCGTTCGGCCTGCTTCGGGATGAAGTAGTACATGATCCCGAGAAAGCCCGCGGTCAGGAAGAAGCCCACCGCATTGTGGCCATACCACCACTGGACCATCGCGTCCTGCACGCCGGCGTAGGCGGAGTAGCTCTTGGTCAGGCTGACCGGGATGAAGGCGCTGTTGACGATGTGCAGGAGCGCCACGGTCAGGATGAAGGCGCCAAAGAACCAGTTGGCCACGTAGATGTGCGAAGTGCGCCGCTTGGCGATCGTGCCGAAGAACACGACCGCGTAGGACACCCACACCACGGCGATCAGGAGATCGATCGGCCACTCGAGCTCGGCGTACTCCTTGCTGCTCGTGATGCCCAGCGGCAGCGTGATGGCGGCGAGCACGATCACGACTTGCCAGCCCCAGAAGGTGAATTCCGCGAGCTTGGGCATGAACAGCGGCACGTGGCAGGTGCGCTGCACGACGTAGTAGGAGGTGGCGAAGAGCGCGCAGCCTCCGAAGGCGAAGATCACCGCATTGGTGTGCAAGGGGCGAAGCCGTCCGAAATTGAGGAATTCGTGGACGTTCAGCTCGGGCCACACCAGCTGCGCGGCAATGATGACGCCGACGAGCATCCCGACGATGCCCCAGACGACGGTCATGATCGCGAAACGGTAGACGACCCCGTAGTCGTATGTTTCGTTGGGAATGGTTGCTGTCGCTGACATGCAGTGGTCCTCTCGTGCTTCCTTGATCGCCATGGGCCACCGTCGCCCGGTCGCGCGCGGTGGGCCAGCGGTGAATCTCAGGGGAAACGATAGGAATTTCCCGCCCGGAGCGCCTTGACCTCGGTCAAGGCGGCCGCGGACAGGGGGGTATCGAGCGGACGGGTCAGCGCGGCTCGTCGCCCGGCGCGTGGCGGTCGGCGTCCCGCGCGGGCGGCTCGGGATCGTCGTCGAGGATGCGCTGCCCTTCGCGTTCGAGGTCCTCGAACTGACCGCTCGAGGCCGACCACCAGAAGACGGCGGCGATCACGACCACCAGGACGAGCGAGAGCGGGATGAGGATGTAGAGCGCTTCCATCAGGCTGGCGAGAGAGGTCCGGTCCTCGGGTTC
>CAZSTF010000061.1:2720-13607 GCA_964609555.1 uncultured Alcaligenaceae bacterium
GCGATGCGCGCCCCTTGGGCCTGCATGCGGGCAATCGTCTGCGCCTTGTCCTCGGCCGTGAGGCCGCCGGCGGCACTTACGAGCGAAAGCGCCTGCCGCAGGCGCTCGACCCGCTCGGCATGGTCGCCGGACAGCAGGTGGGAGGGCGCCCAGCGTCCGAGGGCTTCGAGGGTCGATGCGGCCTCCGGCAAGGGGCGGTCGACGTAGCTCACGACCGCGATCGGCTGCCCCTCGCGTGCGAGCACGAGGTCCGACGCCGCGCCGATCCGCGTGGGCTCCCCCGCGAACGCGAAGCGCGGCCGACCGAAGCGCCAGATCGCTCCCGAGATGCGGGCCTCGACCCCTTCGCCGGGCAGCCACTCGGCGCTGTCCACCCGCAGCGGCTCCTGGGCTTCGTGGGGCGGCAGCGGAGACGTCTCT
Source organism: uncultured Alcaligenaceae bacterium (assembly GCA_964609555.1). Lineage (GTDB taxonomy): Bacteria > Pseudomonadota > Gammaproteobacteria > Burkholderiales > Casimicrobiaceae > Casimicrobium. Next base: position 3,141 of record CAZSTF010000061.1, read on the forward strand.
GCGAGGGCCCGGAAGGTCTCGGCCAACGGATGGTTGGCGACCCGTTCGATGCGCGCGATCAGATGGATCAGCGCGCCCTCGCTGAACGCGGGGTCCAGCACACGCAGCACTGGACGTGCCGGCTCCGTCAGCGTGCCCGTCTTGTCGAACACGAAATCCGTCACCCGGGCGAGGCGGGCGAGGGCATCCGCGCGGCGCAGGAGCGCGCCCTCCCGGAGGGCCGCCGCGAACGCCCGCGCTCGGGCAAGGGGTGCCGCGAGCGCCAGCGCGCAGGGGCAGGTCACCACGAGCAGCGCGACGGTCCGCTCGATCGCGACCGAAACCTCGCCGGTCGACGCCAGCATCGCGAAGGTGGCCGCCGCGAGCGCGATGACGGCGCTCATGAGGACGCGCGCCACGCGGTCGGTCAGTGCCGCCGCATCCGGGCGGGCCACTTCGTTCGATTGGCTCCAGAGCGCCTGCTCGGCGCTGTCCTCGTGCCGTCGCAGCACGCGGAGCACGGCCGGGCGGCCGATCAGCACCGCGCCGGCGGGGATCTCGTCCTCTCGGCGTCGCTCGACGGGTTCGGCTTCCCCCGTGCGCAGCGACTCATCGAAGAACGCCGAGGCGGCAACGAGTGTCGCGTCGACCGGCAATGCCTGACCCGGCAGGATCCGGATCAGCTCCCCGGGAGCAAGCGCGCTCGCAAGCACCCGCTCCGTGGGCGCGTCGGGCCCCGGAACGGTGTGCGCGTCTGTGACAGGCGTCGTGGCCCCCGCGACCGGCGTGATCCGTTCGACCCACGGTTCCGGAATGGCCGCGCGGGCTGCCTCGAGCGCAGCCTGCGTCCCCTGCCGCTGCTCCCAGTCGAACCAGCGCGCGGTGAGCAAGAGCGCCACAGTCATCGAAATTGAATCGAGATAGTGGGCCGAGAGCCCCGAAAGCGACTGCGCCGCCGAGCCGACGGTTGCGAGCACGAGCCCGAGACTCACCGCGCTGTCCATCCCCGGTCGGCGGATGCGCAGTTCGCGCAGCGCGCCACGGTAGAACGGCAATGCGCACCAAGTGAGCACCGGCAAGGTGAGCGCCCACGCCGCTCCGTCCAGCAGGCGCACGAACTCGGGCTCGACTTCGGTGCCGCCCAGGTAGCGCGGCAGGGTCAGCATCATGACCTGCATGGCCAAGAGCAGGGCGAGGCCGGCACGTAGGATGTGCTGGCGCCGGTGCCTGCGAATGCGTTCCATCGGCGTGACGCGGCCCGCCTGCCAGCAGGCATAGCCCGCCTGCTGGAGCCGTGCCAGCACGTCAGCTGCATCGGTGCGCGCCGGATCGAACTCGACGCGCCCGCGCTGGGTGGCAAAGTGAAAGCGTGCGCTCCGCACCCCGTCGATTCCGGCCGCCGTGCGCTCCAGCACCAGCGCGCAGGTGGCGCAGACCATATCGGCCACCTCCACCGAGATGGCCGCGACGGGGGGGGCCGAAGTGGCGCTGTCGCTCATGAACGAAGATGCTACGCGGCGCGGGCCTCGCGCACGGCTGACGCCCGTCAAGCGGGTCCTCGCCCTGCGCTCGATTGACCTGCGTCATCACTGCAGCGGGCGTGTTTGTTGGACACTCGCTGCCCAATCGCGCCGCACTGCCCGACGCCGTGCTTTCGGCGGCGCTCCCTTTTCGGAGGCCTTTCCATGCCCACAGCGACCCCCACCCTCCTCGATCACGAGCAGACGCTGACGCTCAAGCACCTGCTCGAAGAGCGCCAGCGGAGCCTGGCCGCCGTCATCGACGCGCATCTGCATATCGAAGGTACGCTGGGTGTGCCTGCCGCCGTGATGGATTCGGATGAATCGACCCGCGCGGCGGAGACCGAGTTCGCGCTCACGGAGATCGAACGCGAGACGGCGGAGCAGGTCGCCGTGGCGCAGGCCTTGGAGCGCATCGAGGCAGGCAGCTACGGCATCTGCATGAACTGCGGCGAGCCCATCGGCTTCGAGCGCCTGCTCGCGCACCCGACCGCGATGCGCTGCCTCGCCTGCCAGTCGCGCTCGGAGTCCGGACGCACCTGACCACTGCGAACGAGACCGCTCGCGCACGAACGCGAGAGCACGCGAGGGGACCGGCGTACGGGCTGCGTTGGTTACATTGCGCATCACCCCCATGCGTGTGCCTTGTCTGTGAGCGCGACAACTCTGCAAGTGCTCGTCGTGGACGACGACCCCGACATCCGGGACCTCGTGGTCGGCTATCTCGAAGCCAATGGCTGTGCGGCGTCCGCCTGCGCGAGCGGAGAGGAGGCCATCCGCGCACTGCGGGCCGCGCCAATCGACATCGTGCTGCTCGACCTCAATCTGGGGGCGGAGAACGGGCTCGACGTGGCGCGCACGCTCAGGACGTGGTGGCAGGGTGGACTCATCATCATCACCGGCCGCGGCGACCTGGTCGACCGCGTGGTCGGTCTGGAAGTCGGCGCCGATGACTACGTCGCCAAGCCGTTCGAACTGCGCGAACTGCTCGCCCGCATCCGCAGCCTCGCCCGACGCGTCCGCCGTGACGAGAGCGCAGTCACCCAAGGCGCTCCGGCAGCGACCGCGCCGCCCCCGCAAAGCACGCGGCAGCATCGGTTCGGGGGCTTTCGGCTGGATGAGGAGACCCGGACGCTCACCGGTGCCGACGGATGCGAGATCCCGCTCACCACGGGTGAGTTCGATCTGCTTTGCGTGCTGGCGCGGCACGCGGGACGCGTGCTCTCGCGTGACGAACTGCTCTCGCTCACCCATGGCCGCGAGGCCGGGCCCTTCGACCGCACGATCGACGTGATGATCGGACGCCTGCGCCGCAAGCTGGGCGACGCCGCGGGGGCTTCACGCATCATCAAGACGGTGCGCGGCGGGGGCTATCTGCTCGTCGCCGCAAGCGACGCGACCGAGGCCGTGCGATGAGTCGCACCCATCGCACGAACGACGCCGACGCACGCGCCACCGCGGCTCCTGCGTCTGCTGCAACGGTCTTCGAGGGCATCTTCGCTGCGGCGCCCGACGGCATTCTCATCGTGGCACCGGACGGACGGATTCGTCTGTCGAACCCGGCGGCCGACCGCCTGTTCGAGGCTGGCCCGGTGGGTCTCGCCGGACGCACCATCGAAGATCTCATTCCTCCCAGCCTTCGGCCCGAACACCGCGCACTGCGCGAGCGCTACGGGGCAGCGCCGTCGCCCCGACCGATGGGTCTGGGCATGCAATTGCGCGCCGCCACCCTCAAGGGGCGGGAGTTCCCGGTCGAGGTGTCGCTCGCGCCGAGCGGCGGCGGGAGCCGCGACATCATCTGCATCGTGCGGGATGTGACCGAGCGCGTCGTCGCCCGGCGCACCGAGCGGGAACTGCGCCGCGCCCAGGCGCTGGCCCAAATCAGCCTGCAATGCCTGCGTCAGGGCACCGCCGCCGAGCGGAGCCGCGACGTGCTGCAAGCGCTCCGGAGCGCGCTCGTGGCGGATCTGGCCGTACGCTTCGTGCGTGCCGAAGCGGACGCGCTTCTCTGCAGCGATGCCGATGGCGACCAAGCGGCCGGGCTTGCAGGGGAGCGCGTATCGCTCGATGCCGCGCAGGTTGCCGCCCAGGTGCTCGCGACCGGGGTGCCGCTCCTGGTCGGGGACACGTCCCTCTCGACGACGCCGGTCTGCCAGCTGATGCGCGCGCAAGGGTTGGCCTGCCTGGCCGCCGCCCCCGTGGTGGCGGAGGAGGGCGTCGAGGGCGTGCTCGTGGTCGCCAATCGGCAGCCGCACTCCCTCTCGTCCGATGACCTAGCCTTCGTCGAAGCGGCAGCCAACATCCTGGCCTCCGCGCTTCTGCGCGCGCGGACCGAGGCGCAGCTCCAGCAGTCGCAGCGGCTCGAATCGATCGGCCAGCTCACGGGGGGGGTGGCACACGATTTCAACAATCTGCTCACGGTGATCTCGGGCAATCTGCAGATCCTCGAAGATCAACTCGGCAGCGACGATTTCGCCCGCCGCGCGATCGCGGCCGGCCAGCGGGCGGCGCGGCGGGGTGCCGAGCTCACCGGCAAGCTGCTCGCCTTCTCCCGTCGGCAGACGCTGCAACCCCGCGCGGTCGACGTGGCGCAACTCCTCAGGGGCTTCGTGCAACTGCTCGACCGGACGCTGGGCGGCGCGATCGAGATCGTGGTCGAGACGCCCGACGCGGCCGACAGCCCACCGGTCGCCCTGGTCGATGCCGGCCAACTGGAGACCGCGCTCCTCAATCTCGCGGTGAATGCGCGTGACGCGATGCCCCGCGGCGGGCGGCTCACGCTCTCGGTGGATCGCGCGCCGCCGCCGCCCGAGGTCGGCTCGCTTCTGCTGGCCGCGGGCGGATCGGATGGCACCTGCGTCCGGGTCCGCGTGCGCGACAACGGCGAGGGCATGAGTGCCGCAACACTCAATCACGCGTTCGAACCGTTCTTCACCACCAAGGCGCCCGGCAAGGGCAGCGGCCTCGGCCTGTCGATGGTCTACGGCTTCGTCCGGCAGTCGGCAGGACACATCACGCTCGAGAGCACGCCGGGGCAGGGCACCCTGGTCACCATGTATCTGCCGCGCGTCGCCTCCCGGCCACAGCCCGCCGTGGCTGGCGCCCCCGCCGAGGCGACCACGGAGCGCGCGCTCAACGTGCTCGTGATCGAAGACGATCCGGACGTTCGCGCCGTGACCGCGCACCAGCTGCGTGCGCTCGGCTGCCAACCGCTCGTGGCTGCAAACCGGCGGCAAGCCCTGGCCCGGCTCCGACAGATGCCGGATATCGACGTGGTGATTTCGGACGTGGTGCTCGAGCGCGGCGAGACCGGACCCGCCGTCATGCGTGCATTGCGCAGGAGGCGGTCCGACCTGCCGGTGATCTACACCTCGGGCTATGCACGCGATGCGTTGCCGCTCAGCCTGGATGATGCCGACGCGGACGGATTCCTGCGCAAACCCTGGACCGTGGGCGACCTCGTGCAGGCGCTCACGCAGGCCACGCAGAGGCGGCGCGAGGCGAAGGCCGCCGCCCCGGCGGGGCGCGGACTCAGTTGAGCGGTGCAGTCGAAGTCGCGAGCGCCAGCCGCGCGAGCGCGTTCAGGTCAAGCAGTTCGATCTCTCGCCGGTCGGTACGAATGAGCCCGCTCCGCTGGAAACGCGAGAAGACGCGGCTCACCGTCTCGAGCGTGAGCCCGAGGAAGCAGCCGATCTCGGCACGGGTCATGCGCAGCATGAAGCGCCGCGGCGAGAAGCCCCGCGCGGCGAAGCGGCGCGAGAGGTCGAGCAGGAAGGCGGCCACGCGCTCCTCGGCGCTCATCTGCCCGAGGGCGGCCATCCAGCCGTGCTCTTCGCGCAGCGCCATGCCCAGCCGCTGGAAGAGCAGCTTACGAACCTCGGCGTTCTCGAGCGCGAGCGCCTCCAGCGCGTCGTAGGGGATCTCGATCACCGAGCACAGATCCATGGCCACGACCGTGGTGCTGTGGGTGCGGGCGTGGATCGACTCGAGCCCGATCAGGTCGCCCGGCATCTGGAAGCCGAGAATCTGCTCGCGACCGTCCTCCTGGATCAGGAGGCGCTTGGTCGCGCCCGAGCGGAGCAGGAAGACCGAGCGGAACAGCTCACCCGCGCGGTGGACGGTGGTCCCCGCGGTCAGGAGCCGCGCGCGCCCCACCTTGGCGATCTGCTCGATCGCCCCGGCGTGCGATGGCGCATCACCTGATGCGCGAAGGACGTTTTCGACGACGTGATCCGTGGTGTGCAGCATGATGGTTCTCCCTTGCGCGGATCCCGCGGTGGCGGCGATCCGCTTCAGCGTTGACGCATGGCAGAACTATCCTGCGCTGATCGCGCACGGCGTTGAACGGGCGGTGACGCTCGGTAACGGTTTGTAACGACGCGTCGGTGCTTGGCGTCGCGAGCGGGGGCCTGGGTACGGACACCCTCACCCCGGCCCTCTCCCAAGGGGAGAGGGTGCTAGCGAACGACGAGAACGGGTACCTCACTCGTCTCCAGCACCCGCACGGTCACGCTGCCCATGAGCAGGCGGCCCAGCGAGCCTCGGCCGTGGGTCGCGATCACGATCAGGTCGCAGCCGCGGTCGCGCGCAGTCTGGGTGATCAGCACGTCGGGCTGGTTGGTCACGCCGGCGGCGGTGGTCGCGGTCACCGCTTCGGCCTCGGCCAGCGCCACCACGTCGCCCAGGATCTTCTTCGTGGCCGCATGACCCGCGCGCTCCAGGGCGTCGCGCACTTCCTGATCGAGGTGCACCACATCGATGAACGCGGGCGCGGTCGGTTGTTCGGCGTGGAGCACGACGATCTCGGCGCCCTGCTCGCGCGCGAGCCGGACCGCGAGCCGTGCAGCCCGGGTCGAGAGTTCGGAGCCGTCGACTGGCACGAGAATGCGCTTGAACATGACCACCTCCGTGGTGATGTGGGATGGCGCATTTTGAATCCGGATGGGCGCGCTTGTCTTGATCTTGCGCAGCACACACACGGGGTCGGCTATTGACGTTTACGTCAACTTTGCGCGCCGAATCTTGCGACAATCCGCACCTCACAGGACGCTCGCATTGCCGCCCATGAACGTCGCCCCGTATCGGTCCCGCCACCGCGTTCGCTTCGTCACCGCCGCCAGCCTCTTCGACGGCCACGATGCCGCGATCAACATCATGCGCCGCATCCTGCAGTCGACCGGCTGCGAGGTCATCCACCTGGGCCACAACCGGAGCGTGCGCGAGGTCGTCGAAGCCGCGCTGCAGGAAGACGTCCACGGCATCGCGATCTCGAGCTACCAGGGCGGTCACGTCGAGTATTTCAAGTACATGATCGACCTGCTGCGCGAGGCCGGTGCCGGGCACATCAAGGTCTTCGGCGGCGGCGGCGGCGTCATCGTGCCCGCCGAAATCGCCGAGCTGCATGCCTATGGCGTGGCGCGCATCTTCTCTCCCGAAGACGGCGCGCGCATGGGGCTGCAGGGCATGATCAACCACATGGTCGAGGCCTGCGACTTCGATCTCGCCGCCGAGCGGGCGAGTTTCGACGCCCTCGCGGCCGGCGACCGGCGCGCGCTCGCACGCTGGATCACGATGCTCGAATCCGGCGTCGTCTCCGGGGCCGAGCTCACGCAGCTCACCGAGGCGGCGAAGGCGACCACAACCCCGGTGCTTGGCATCACGGGCACCGGTGGGGCGGGCAAATCCTCGCTCACCGATGAGCTCGTGCGGCGCTTTCGCATCGATCAGGGCGACCGGCTCCGGATCGCGATCCTCTCGGTCGACCCGTCGCGCCGGAAATCCGGCGGCGCGCTGCTCGGCGACCGCATCCGCATGAACGCGATCGATCACCCGAACATCATGATGCGCTCGCTCGCCACGCGGGATGCCGGCGGTTCGGAGATCTCGGCCGCGCTCGGCCCGGCGATTGCCGCCTGTAAGTGCGCCGGGTTCGATCTGATCCTCGTCGAGACCTCGGGCATCGGCCAGGGGGATGCGGCGATCGTGCCGCTCGTCGATCACTCTCTTTACGTGATGACGCCCGAGTTCGGCGCGGCGAGCCAGTTGGAGAAGATCGACATGCTCGACTTCGCCGACATCGTGGCGATCAACAAGTTCGATCGCAAGGGGGCGATGGATGCGCTGCGCGACGTGCGCAAGCAGGTGCAGCGGAACCGCGAACTCTGGCAGACGCCGCTCGAGCAGCTTCCCGTCTTTGGCACGATGGCGAGCCGTTTTGCCGACGACGGCGTCACCGCGCTCTATCAGGCGATCTTCGCCGCGATCGCGCCGCGCCTTGCCAACGCCGTCTCCCCCGGAGCGCTCTCGCCGGTCGCGGTCCGCGCCTCCTCCGCCACGCAGCCGATCGTGCCCGCCTCCCGCACGCGCTATCTCGCCGAGATTGCCGACACGGTGCGCGGCTATCGGCGCTGGGCTGAGCGGCAGGCGCAGATCGCCCGCGAGCGGCAGCATCTGCGGGGCGCCCGCGCGCTGCTCACGGCAGCGCAGGGCTCGGGGGGCCAGGACGCGGCGCGTGCCTCGCTCGAGGCCCTCGAGGCACTGGAGACAGACCGCACGCAGGCGCTCGATGCGCGTTCGGCCAAGCTGCTCGGGATGTGGCCGGACACGGTGCGCGCCTACGCCGGTGATGAGTACGCGGTGAAGATCCGCGACCGCGAGATCCGTACCCAGCTCACACACACGACACTCTCGGGCACGCGGATCCGCAAGGTCGTGCTGCCCCGCTACTCGGACGAGGGCGATCTCTTGCGCTGGCTTCTGCTCGAGAACGTCCCCGGCAGCTTTCCGTTCACGGCCGGCGTGTTCGCCTTCAAGCGCGAGAACGAGGACCCCACCCGGATGTTCGCCGGCGAGGGCGACGCCTTCCGCACGAACCGGCGTTTCAAGAAGGTGAGCGAGGGGATGCCGGCGAAGCGGCTGTCGACCGCATTCGATTCGGTGACGCTCTACGGCCACGATCCGGCCGAGCGGCCCGACATCTACGGCAAGGTGGGCAACTCGGGCGTCTCGATCGCCACGCTCGACGACATGAAGGTGCTCTACTCGGGCTTCGACCTGTGCGCACCCAACACCTCGGTGTCGATGACGATCAACGGCCCGGCGCCCACGATCCTTGCGATGTTCATGAACACCGCGATCGACCAGCAGATCGACAAGTTCCGCGCCGAGAACGGCCGCGAGCCGACCGATGACGAGATCGCGAAGATCCGCGCCTGGACGCTCGAGAACGTGCGCGGCACGGTGCAGGCCGACATCCTCAAGGAAGACCAGGGCCAGAACACCTGCATCTTCTCAACCGAGTTCTCGCTCAAGGTGATGGGCGACATCCAGGAGTATTTCGTCCACCACCGGGTGCGCAATTTCTACTCGGTGTCGATCTCGGGCTACCACATCGCCGAGGCGGGCGCAAACCCGATCTCGCAGCTCGCCTTCACGCTCGCCAATGGCTTCACTTTCGTCGAGGCGTATCTGGCCCGCGGGATGCACATCGACGATTTCGCGCCGAACCTCTCGTTCTTCTTCTCGAACGGGATGGACCCGGAATACACCGTGCTCGGGCGCGTGGCGCGCCGCATCTGGGCCGTGGCGATGCGCGAGAAATACGGCGCGAACGAGCGGAGCCAGAAGCTCAAATACCACATCCAGACCTCGGGCCGGAGTCTCCATGCGCAGGAAATTGCGTTCAACGACATCCGCACCACGCTCCAGGCGCTGATTGCGATCTACGACAACTGCAACAGCCTGCACACGAACGCCTACGACGAGGCGATCACCACGCCCACCGAGGAAAGCGTCCGTCGCACGATGGCGATCCAGCTCATCATCAATCGCGAGTGGGGCCTTGCGAAAAACGAGAACCCGAATCAGGGCGCCTTCATCATCGAGGAGCTGACCGATCTCGTGGAAGAGGCGGTGCTCCGCGAATTCGAGGCGATCAGCGAGCGCGGCGGCGTGCTTGGGGCGATGGAGACCGGCTACCAGCGGGGCAAGATCCAGGAAGAGTCGCTTCATTACGAGCACATGAAGCACGACGGCAGCTACCCGATCATCGGCGTCAACACCTTCCGAAACCCCCACGGCGACCCGGTGCCCGAGACGATCGAGCTCGCCCGCTCGACCGAGGAAGAAAAGCAAAGCCAGCTCAGGCGGCTTGCCGACTTCCACGCCCGCCACCGCGCCGAGGCCCCGGCCGCACTCGCGCGGCTCAAGGAAGTCGCCTTCTCGGGCGGCAACGTGTTTGCCGAGCTCATGAATGCGGTGCGGGTGTGTTCGCTCGGGCAGATTACCGACGCATTATTCGAAGTTGGAGGGCAATACCGCCGCAGCATGTAGGGAGACGCTGAACGATCTGCTGCGCAGCCCGATTGCGTTGTCGCGTGCTCGCTCATCGCTCGCCTACCCACAAGGTATGTCTCGCGATTCGCTGCGCGGCTCCGCGCACTCGGGCTTGCTCGCGACGATCGTTCAGCGTCTCCCGTAGGTGACGGTGAATTGGCTCTTCTGCAATTCAGCGGCAACATCGCGTCATGTGGATCGACAGCCACTGCCACCTCGATGCGCCGGAGTTCGACGGCGACCGCGATGACGTGGTCGCCCGCGCCCGTGCGGCGGGGGTTTCCGCCATCGTCAACCTGCCGGGCCATGTCGATCACTTCGAGGCGGCCCGAGCGAGCCGTCAACGCCATGGCTGCCTGACCGGCTACGGCATCCATCCGATGTGGGTTGCCGGTCCCTCGGGCCATTCACGGCGCGAGGACATCGCCGTGCTCGCCGACTGGCTCGAGCGCGAGCGGCCCGAGCTCGTGGGCGAGATCGGGCTCGACTATTTCATCGACGCGCCCGACCGGGAGGCGCAGGAGTGGTTCTTCGTCGAGCAGCTGAAGCTCGCGCGGCGCTTCGACCTGCCGGTCTCGCTGCATGTGCGGAAGAGCCAGGATCGGCTCCTCTACCACCTGCGCCGCATCCGCGT
>CAZSTF010000062.1:0-13165 GCA_964609555.1 uncultured Alcaligenaceae bacterium
GGCTGCCCCAAGGCGCTGGTCGACAGCGAGCAAGTGCTCACGCGCCTCAAGGCCGAAGGCTACGCGACGGTCGGCGACTACGGAGACGCAGACCTCGTGATCGTCAACACCTGCGGCTTCATCGACGATGCGGTGAACGAATCGCTGGACGCCATCGGCGAAGCCTTGGCCGAGAACGGACGCGTCATCGTCACCGGCTGCCTGGGCGCGCGGGAGGACGGAGCGTTCATCCGCACCCGCCACCCGAAGGTGCTCGCCGTCACCGGCCCCCATGCACCCAACGAGGTCATGGACGCGGTCCACGCCCATCTGCCACGAGCGCATCAACCCTTCGTCGATCTGGTTCCGGATCATGGCGTCAAACTGACGCCGAAGCATTACGCCTACCTGAAGATTTCCGAGGGCTGCAACCACCGGTGCAGCTTCTGCATCATTCCGTCGATGCGGGGCGACCTCGTCTCCCGGCCGATCGGCGAAGTCGTGCGCGAGGCCGAGTCGCTCGTGAAGTCCGGCGTGCGGGAACTGCTCGTGATCTCTCAGGACACCTCGGCCTACGGCGTCGACCTCAAATACCGCACCGACTTCGTCGGCGGCCGACCGACGCGCACCCGCATGACCGAACTGGCCCAGGCCCTGGGTGAACTCGGCGCCTGGGTCCGCCTGCACTACGTGTATCCGTATCCGTCGGTCGACGAGGTGCTGCCGCTGATGGCGCAGACCGCGCTTGCCTCGAAGCGACGCGTGCTGCCGTACCTCGATGTGCCCTTCCAGCATGCAAGCCCACGCATCCTGAAGCTCATGAAACGTCCGGCCTCGGGCGAGAAGAACATCGAGCGCATCCGGGCCTGGCGTGCAGTCTGCCCGGAGCTCACGATCCGTTCGACCTTCATCGTCGGTTTCCCCGGCGAGACCGAGGCCGAGTTCGAGGAACTGCTCGACTTCCTGGTCGAGGCGCAGCTCGACCGCGTGGGCTGCTTCGCCTACTCGCCGGTCGCGGGGGCGACCGCCAACGACCTGCCCGGCGCTCTGCCCGATGAGGTGAAGGAAGAGCGACGGGCCCGCTTCATGGAGGTGCAGGCGCAGATCAGCGAATCGCGTCTGCGCGCCAAAATCGGCCGAAGCATCGAGGTGATCGTCGACGACGTGCAGGACAACATCGCCGTCGCCCGGTCCTGGGCCGATGCGCCGGAAATCGACGGCTTGGTTCACATCCAGGATGGCGAGGCGCTCTCGCCGGGCGATGTCGTCACCGTTCGCGTGGTCGAGGCCACCGAGCACGACCTGATCGCCGTCACCGGCGGGGATGGGGCCCACTGACCCGGACGGCGAACGGTCCGGTCAATCCGCGCGCGGTTCAACCAGATAGGCTGACGGTGGCTCTGCGGGAGGGGGTCGGAACAGTCGGTCTCGCCGGGTCTGCCCGCGGCCGTGATGCAGATAGCGCTCGAGTTCGGTCAGTGCACGACGGTAGACATCGCGCTTGAACTCGATCACGCCTTCAAGATCGACCCAGTAGTTGGTCCAGCGCCAGGCATCGAACTCCGGTTTGGCGTCGGCGCGAAGATTGAGATCGCTGTCCCGCCCGACCAGACGCAGCAGAAACCAGATCTGCTTCTGCCCACGGTAGGACCCGCGCCATTCACGCTTCACCCACGCCGAGGGCACCTCGTAGCGCAGCCAGTCCCGCGTGCGCCCGAGGATCACCACATGCTCCGGCTTCAATCCCACCTCTTCCTGAAGCTCGCGATACATGGCGGCTTCCGGACTTTCACCGGGGTTGATGCCGCCCTGCGGAAACTGCCACGAATGCTCGCGGATGCGCTTTCCCCAGAAGACCTGATTGCGCTGATTGGCGATCACAATGGCGACGTTCGGCCGGAAGCCGTCTTTGTCCAACATACGCCACTCGAATACTGCAAAGTTGGACCGATTGTCACACATTGGCGACAAGGCGTTCCACCCCGGGCCGGGTCGCGCCTCGGCCGTGCCCACCCGCATCCGGCATAAGATGTCAGCCATGGTGCCTGCCCCGCCGCCTCTCCACGCGCGCCCCATGATGACGGCGGCGGCACGTCCATCGACCACGGATGTCATCTGCCGCGATGAATCCGGCGAAACGGTCGTTCAGGCCGTGGCGGGTGAGCACCCGCTGACGGTCTACGTCGACCGCCGCGAGGTGCTCACGCTGATGACCCTCGGCGCCGCGCCGGAGGCGCTGGTGCTGGGCTACCTGCGCAACCAGCGGTTGGTGGAACGCATCGAGGACGTCGTCTCCATCCAGGTCGATTGGGACGTCGACGCCGCGAGCGTGGTCACGCGCTCGGGGCTCGTCGACCTTGACCAACGCCTGGCCCACCGCACGAAAACCACCGGTTGCGGCAGTGGAACGGTGTTCGGCGACCTGATGGCCGACATCGATGCGATCCGCCTGCCGCCCGAGGGCGAGCTCCGCCAGAGCACCCTCTACGCGCTGGGCGAGCGGGTCAGGCATCACGAGACGATCTACAAGCAGGCCGGAGCGGTGCATGGCTGCGCTCTCTTCGCGCCCGATGCCGAACTGCTCTACTTCGTGGAGGACGTCGGCCGGCACAATGCGGTGGACGCGATCGCCGGCATGATGTGGCTCGACGGCGTGGAGGGCAGCGACAAGATCTTCTACACGACCGGTCGCCTGACGAGCGAGATGGTTATCAAGGCAGCGCAGATGCGCATCAGCTGTCTGGTCTCCCGCTCGGGCCTGACGCAGATGGGGCTTCAGATCGCACGCCAAGTCGGCATGACCCTGATCGGCCGCGCGGTGAACCGCCGGTTTCTCATCCTCAACGACCCGGGGCGTTTCGTCTACGACGTCTCGATCGTGCCCAGCGCAGCGCCTGCCGCGTCCGCGCCGGAGGGCCAATGAGCCTCGCGGTCACCGGGCTCGTTCTCGCGGGGGGCATGGGGCGGCGCATGGAGGCGCGCGACAAAGGACTCGTCCGCTTCCGCGGCCGACCGATGGTGGCGCATGTCATCGACCGCCTCCGGCCGCAGGTGGATGCACTCATCATCAACGCCAACCGGAACGCGAACGCGTATGCGGCCTTCGGCAACCCGGTCGTGCCGGATCGCATCGAGGGCTTCGCCGGGCCGCTGGCCGGCCTGCACGCGGGGCTCGTCGCTGCGGAAACGCCCTGGGTCGTGACGGTGCCGTGCGATACGCCGTTTCTGCCGCACGACCTCGTCGCCCGGCTCGCGGAGGCGATCGAACACACCGATGCCGACATCGCCACCGTGCGTACCGGCGCGCAGCCGCATCCGGTGTTTGCTCTCGTCGCCCGTCATCTGGAAGGCGCACTCTCCGCGTTCCTGCACGAAGGCGGCCGCAAGATCGACCGCTGGTTCGGAGAACAGCGTGCCATCGAGGTCGAGTTTCCCGACGAGTCGGCCTTCGCCAACATCAACACGCCCGAAGAACTGGCCGAGCACGAATCGCTCGCGGATCCCGCCATTCGACGCTGAAGGGTTCGAGCAGACATCGCCCGCGCCGTGACACGCCGCAAACTGACCTACGTGCTTCGGCCCGCGCTGCCCCGGCGTGCGATCGTCTGGCTGCCGACGTTCCGGAACGCGGCGCCGATCGACCGCTTCCGGAGCAGTCACGATCCGCTCGGCAACACGATGCCGCCGCACCTGACCCTGGTCTTCCCGTTCCACTCCCGGCTCACGCTCGACCAGTTGGCCTCTCATGTGCAGAAGGTCGTGCGCGCCTGGCCCTGCTTTCCGGTGGAAATGTCCGGGCCCTGGAGCGCCCAAAGCGAGTGGGTCGGCCTCGCCACGCGCGTGGGTCGGGATGCCTTGATCGAAATGCACGACCGGCTCTACGGTGGGCCGCTGGCCGAGTTCCTGAAGACCGAGTTCGAGTACGACCCGCACATCACGCTGGGCCGGGCACAGGATGCACGCGAGTTCGACGATCTGTCGCAACGCGCGATGCCGGTCGTGCGGGCGTCCTACCGCGACCTGCTCACCGCGCTCACGATCATTCGCCTCGATGTGGACTCATCGTCGGGCTGGGTGCGCGAGCGCGAGGTCTACCTGGGCTGGTAGCGCCCTGGCCCCGGCCTTTCGCCCGTCTTCGGCATGGAGGACAATGGCGGAGCATCGCGGAGACGATGTGCTGCGGCTCGCGTCGGGCGCGCAGGAACCACCAATGACCGGACGCCATGACCCCTGATCGTGCGGAGATCGAAGCCGAGCTCGAACGCGTGCTCGCCTCCCGGGCCTTCGCACGCTCGGGGCGCTCGCGTGATCTGCTCGCCTATCTGATCCGGCAGCACCTCGACGGGGCGGCCCACCGGATCAAGGAGCTCACGATCGCGATCGACGTGTTCGGGCGCGGGCCGGGCGAGTATGACTCGGCCACCGACGGCATCGTGCGCGTGTCGATGACGCGCCTGCGCGAGGTGCTCGACCGGCATTACGCGGAAGAAGGCCATGACGCCCCCCTCCGCTTCGAGATTCCGCGCGGCGTCTACACGCCGATCGTGCGTCGTCGCGCAGGCCTGCACCTCCCGCAGGCGCCGCTCGTGGCCGTCCTGCCGCTGTCCAACTTCACGAACGACCCGCATCTGGATGCGCTCTGTGACGGCCTGTCGGAAGACCTGATCGATGCCCTCACCCGGGTGCCGACCGTCCGGGTCATCGCCCGCACGTCGAGCTTCCGCTACAAGCGCTCGACGCAGGACATCCGTGACATCGCGCGCGAACTGGGCGTCGATGCCCTGCTCGAAGGCAGCGTCCAGCTCGTCGGCGAGCGGCTCCGCGTGACCGCGCAGCTCATCCTCGGACGCGATGGCACGCACCTCTGGAGTCACGCTTTCGAAGCGAACCCGGATGAGCGACGCGCACTGCAGGCGGCACTGATCGACGTGATGACCCGAAGCGTCGGGCAGCAGCAAGCGGCCGACCGGGTGGTCACCGCTCTCGCGCAGAAGCCGCTGCCCGCGCTCGCCGCTTCCCTGATCGACCGGGCCCGGGCCGTCTCCGCGGCGCAGACCATCGATGGCTACAAGCTCGCCGAGCGCTATCTCGAGCAGGCCTGCGAGATCGCCCCCGAGCATGCGGAGTGCCACGGCACGCTGGCCGGGCTCATGTTCTCGCAGCGCCTGTCCTGGCTTACCGACTACGACGTGCCGCTCGAGCGCATCCGCGCGCCGCTCGCCCGTGCACTCGAGATCGATCCGGAGCATCCGGCCTCGCTCTCGCTCAAGGGCTACGACCTCGCGGTTCACGACCATCGCTGGCATGAAGCGCTGGCCCTGTGTCGGCGTGCTGTCGCGCTCGCGCCGAGCTCGGTGATCCTGATCCAGCGACTCGCCTCGCTCGAGATGACGTTCGGCGCCATGGACGCCGCCGAGCGCGGTTTTCTCGTCTCGCTCGAGATCGATCCGTTCTCGCCACTCGGTCACTATTGCCTGATCCTGATCGCGATGATGCGCGGCGACGCGCGGGCGACCGATCGCTGGCTTGGGCAGGGCAGGAACCGACTCGGTCCGCTCGCGATCTTCGACAACGCCGACCTCGCCGGAAAGGTGCTTCGGCGCGAATGGGACGCCGCACTGGCGGATGGCGAAGCCTTGCTCCGCCGTGAACCGCAGATGCCCGCGTTCGCCCTGCGGGTCGGTCAGGCCCTGGCGGGCCTCGGTCGCTACGACGAGGCGCGGGAGCGCATCTTCCCCCTGCTCGATCGGGCCAACAACTGCCATCGCGGGTACCTGCGGGCGGCGGTGGCCGTCTGCGGCGGGCAGCGCGACGACTTCTTCAGCGAGATCACGCGGGCGGTGGATGACCAGTGCTCGAACCTGCTCATGCTGCCGATCGATCCGCTGTTCGCCCCGGTGCATGATGACGCCCGGTGGGGCGCGCTCATGCGGCGCATCGCGCGGCAGGCGGCGCCGCCGTTCCTGCCTGCCTGAAGCATGCAGTTTGTGTTTACCGGGCGGGCGACTTGCCCACGAGTGTGAAATGCTCGACCACCGGCGGCGCGGCGAAAAACGGCCCGACGATCGCCCGCCACTCGGCAAAGAGCGGCCCCTGGCGAAAGCCCACCGTGTGATCCTCGAGTGTGTTCCAGAAGATCATGAGCAGGTAGCGCTCGGGCGACTCCACGCCCTTATTGACCTTGTAGCCGCGAAAGCCGCGCGCCCGGCTCACAACCGTGTCGAGACCGTGAAGGATCGCGCGGTCGAACTCAGCCTGCCGGCCGGGGGTGATCCGGATGTCCGCAACTTCGAGAATCATGTCGTCTTCCTCATCGGCACACGGAAGCAGTGCCGTGCACACATCGTAGCGATTGGCTGGGACGTACACTCGTCGAACCCCGTTCTGTCCGACCGCTACCCTACCCCATGACCACGCCTGCATCCGCACTGCACGCGATTTCCTGCGCCGACGATTACGACCCGAACTCGATGCCAGTCGACCGTGCGCGCGAATTCATCGGGCGCATCCTCTCGCCGATATCCGACACCGAGCGCGTGGCGGTGCGCTCGGCCCTGGGCCGCGTCCTCGCCCGCGACATCGCTGCACCGTTCAATGTGCCCGGCCATGACAACAGCGCGATGGATGGCTGGGCCTTCCGCCATGCCGACCTCGGCACGACACGTGCCTTCCGCCGCGTCGGCACGAGCTATGCCGGCAAACCCTACCTCGGCCCGGTTGGCGCGGGCGAATGCGTACGCATCTTTACCGGTGCGGTCATGCCGCCTGGCTGCGACACCGTGGCGCCGCAGGAGAAGGTGCGCGAAACCGAGGCCGGCATCGAGATCGGTCCCGACTACAAGCCGGGGCAGAACCGGCGATTCGCGGGCGAGGACTTGAAGGCCGGGCAGATCGCGCTCGCGGCGGGCAAGCTCGTCACGCCCTCGGCGCTCGGCCTGATCGCAAGCCTTGGCATCGGCGAAGTCGAGGTCTACCGCAAACTCCGCGTAGCCTTTTTCTCGACCGGCGATGAATTGAAGACGATCGGCAGCCCGCTCGGGCCCGGCGAAATCTACGACTCGAACCGCTACACGCTCTGGGGGCTCATCACACGTGCGGGCTGCGAGCCGATCGACCTGGGCAACTTCGTGGACACGCCCGAGGCGATCCGCGAGGCGTTCGAACGCGCTGCCGCCTGCGCGGACGTCATCATCACCTCGGGCGGCGTGAGCGTGGGCGAGGCGGACTTCATCAAGCAGATCCTGGATGAACTCGGCGAGGTGCTCTTCTGGAAGATCGCGATGAAGCCCGGCCGTCCGCTCGCCTACGGCAAGGTCGGCAACGCACATTTCTTCGGCCTGCCCGGCAACCCGGTCGCGGTGGTCGTGACCTTCTACCAGTTCGTGCGTGCCGCGCTTGCGACCCTGCAGGGACGCACCGACTTCGCCTTCCCGCCCACGCTCAAGGCCACGCTCACGAACCGCGTGAAGAAGCTGCCGGGACGCACCGAGTTCCAGCGCGGCGTGCTCAGCGCAGGCCCGCATGGCTACGAAGTGCGCACGACCGGGGATCAAGGCTCGGGGATCCTCTCCTCGATGACCGAGGCGAACTGCTTCATCGTGCTTCCGACCGACACCGGCAACGTGGAGCCCGGCACGATCGTGGATGTGCAGATGTTTGAAGGACTGATCGGATGAGCAAGAAGATGGAGCACCTGACCGTCGAACACCTCTGGCAGTGCGAGCGCCTGGGCACGCCTGCGGTCTCGCCGGACGGCCGGTGGGTCGTGATCGATCAGACGACCTACTCGATAGAGCGCAATGAATCGGAGACCCAACTCTGGCTCTATGCAACCGACGGTCGCGCGGGGAGGCGCCAGCTCACCCAGGCCGGTAAGAAGAACACCGCCCCGGTGTGGTCGCCCGACGGCCGCTCGATCGCCTTTTGCGCGAAGCGCGGCGAAGGCAAGGACGCGGACGATGCCCCCCAGCTCTACGTGATCTCGCCCGAAGGCGGCGAGGCGCGGCGCGTGGCCACGGTGGCCGGAGGCGTGTCGGGCATCCGTTGGTTCCCCGATGGCAAGCGCATCGCCGCGATCGCCTGGCGCTGGCCCGAGCTGCGCGGCGAGCGCGCGCAGGCCGCACGCCGCAAGGAGATCAAGGAGTCGAAGGTCCAGGCCAAGGTCATCGAGACCGACAACTACCGCTACTGGGATCACTGGATCTGCGACGGCTCGCGCCCGCGCCTGATCGAGATCACGCTAGCCACCGGCAAGGTGCGCGATCTCTTCGAGGGACACACCGACTGGAGCCTGGGCCTCGGAGACCCCGGGGCGACGAGCTACGCGATCTCGCCCGACGGGCGCGAGATCGTCTGGGTGCAGCCGACCGAGGTGACCCGCCTCATCTCGCCGGATCGCCTCATGCGGCTCGACCTCGCGAGCGGCAAGGCGCGCCCGCTCGCAACCGAAGCATTGCCCGGGATGTGGCTCGGCTCGCCGACCTATGCGCCCGACGGCGGTTCGCTCGCGGTGCTCGCCACACCGGCCAGCGCACCGTCGCAGCACACGCGGCTCATGCTCATCGACGTGAAGCGCGGAGGCGCGCGCCGACTCGCCCCCGCATGGCCGAGATCGGTGGGCACCTATGGCAGCGCCAACCCGGCCTTCACGCCGGATGGGCAGGCGATCCTCTTTGCCGCCGAAGACGCCGGCGTCCAGCCCCTCTATCGCCTCGCCCTCGATGCCGACGCGCCGGAGGTCGTGGCCGACGGCGGGCAGATCGCCGCGTTCTCGCAAAGCGCGGATGGCACGCGGCTCGCCTTCACCCGCGCCTCGATCGACCACCCGGCACGGCTCATGACGCTCGCCTTGGGCGCGGACGCCGAGCCGCGTCGCCTCGACCGCACCAACGGCTTTCTCGACAAGATCGCGCTCGGCCCTTGGGAGAGCCGCACCTTCACGGGCTGGAACGGCGAGCCCGTGCAGGCCTTCATCTGCTACCCGCCGGGCTATCGCAAGGGCAAGAAATACCCGCTCCTGCAGGACATCCACGGCGGCCCGCACGCGGCCCATCTGGACACCTGGCATTACCGCTGGAACATGCACGTGTTCGCGGCGCAGGGCTATGTCGTGGCCGCGGTCAACTACCACGGGTCCTCAGGCTTCGACGAGCCCTTCCTGGGCTCGATCGATGGTGATCTCGGTCATCGTGAGTTCGCCGACATCGAAGCGGTGACCGACGCGCTCATCGAAGAAGGCGTGGCCGACCCAAAGCGCCTCTACGCCGCCGGCGGCAGCTACGGCGGCTACATGGTCGCCTGGATCAACGGGCACACCGACCGCTACCGCGCCACCGTCTGCCACGCAGGGGTCTACAACTGGGTGAGCCAGTTCGGCGACGACGGCTACCTCTGGCTCCATCACGAACTCGGAACCTGGCCCTGGGAAGACCCCGCGCGCTGGCACCGGCAATCCGCGCACAGCTTCGCGGCGAACTTCAAGACGCCCACGCTCGTGATCCACGGCGAGCTCGACTACCGCGTGCCCTACTACGAAGGGCTCGAGTACTACAACACGCTCCGCGCGAAGGGCGTGCCGGCGCGCCTCGTCGTCTTCCCCGACGAGAACCACTGGATTCTCAAGCCGCAGAACTCGCGGCTCTGGTATCGCGAGTTTTTCGACTGGTTGAAGCGCTTCTGAGACCTTTCACCCGCCGTCAGATGGCATCGATCGCCGCGAGATGCCGCGCCTTCACGGCCCCGTGGAGCCAGCTCGCGCGAATTGAATTCGCGGCCAGGCGCTTGAGGTCAGCCTCCGTGAAGCCGAGCGCCTCGGCGGCAGCGCGGTAGTTGTCCGCGACATAGCCGCCAAAGTAAGCCGGGTCGTCCGAGTTGATCGTGACCAGGCAGCCGGCGTCGAAGAGTGCCCGCAGCGGGTGGCGCGCGAGGTCGGGCACCGCGCAGAGGCGCACGTTCGAGAGCGGACATACGGTCAGCGGGATCTGCGCCCGCGCCAGTCGCCCGACGAGCGCCGCATCCTCGATGGCGCGGATGCCGTGGTCGATGCGCACGGCACCGAGCACGTCGAGCGCCTCGGTCACATAGGCGGGCGGCCCCTCCTCACCCGCGTGCGCGACGACCGGGAAGCCGAGCGCCCGGACGCGCGCGAAGACGTGCCGGAACTTCGATGGCGGATGCCCGACCTCGGAGGAGTCGAGCCCGAAGCCGTGGATCGCGGTATACCAAGGCGAGAGCGCGTCGAGCGTGGCCTCGGCGTCCTCCTCGCTCAGGTGACGCAGAAAGTTGGGGATCAGCCGGTAGGTGATGCCGAGTTCGGCATGCCCGTCGTTGAGCGCATCGAGGATGCCCGTCATGACCGCCTCGAGCGGCACGCCCCGCGCGGTGTGCGCCTGCGGATCGAAGAAGGCTTCCACATGCACCACGCCATCTGCGTGGGCGCGTTGCAGATAGGCCCAGGTCAGGTCGTGGAAGTCCTCGGCCGTGCGCAGCACATCACAGCCGGCGTAGTAGAGATCGAGAAAGGATTGCAGGTTCTCGAAGCGGTACGCGGCACGCAGCGCCTCGATGCCGGCCCAGGGCAGCTGAATGCCATGATGGAACGCCTTGGCAACGAGCATCTCCGGCTCGAGCGTGCCTTCGAGATGCACATGCAGCTCCGCCTTGGGCAGACGGCGGATGAGGTGGTCGCGTGCCGCGGTCGCAAGCGCCACGTGTATGGGCGCCTCGTGAATGGCGGGGCCGGTGGATGTGTTCATGCGGCAGAGTCTGCACCATCTTCGGCAGGCTGAAAAGCGCCGCGTTTGAAATCCACCGCGCCACGCCGCCCCCTGCCATGAGCAGCCGCCCCGTGTCCGCGGTCGGGCAAAAGTGCTCAAATCACGCGGAAATGACGTGGCATTGCCCGTGAAGCCCGGCCGGCTGCCGCGCCGGGTCGGCGACAGAACAAAGAAAGCGAATCAAAGGAGGCCCTCCATGGCGAATGACAAGCTCATCCTCGACACCATCTACGACCACGAGTCCAACCTCGCGAATCACGTCTGGCTCACCCAGCCCACCGGCGGCGGGGCCGTGACGACCTACACCTGGCGTGAGGTCATGGACCAGGCGCGCCGCATGGCGAGCCATCTCCAGTCGCAGGGCGTGACGCATGGAGATCGGGTCGCGATCCTGTCGAAGAACTGCGCGCACTTCATCATGGCGGAACTCGCCATCTGGATGGCTGGGGGCACGACGGTGGCGATCTTCCCGACCGAGACGGCCGACACGATCCGCTACGTGCTCGGGCACAGCGAGCCCAAGCTCCTCTTCGTGGGCAAGCTGGACACGTGGGAGCAGCAGGCCGCGGCCGTCCCCGCGGGCATGGCGTCGATCGCCTTCCCGCTTGCGCCGGACTCGGCGAAAAAGGCCTGTCCGGGCTGGGACGAGGTGGTGCGCGCAGCCACGCCGATCGCCGGCAAGCCCGGGCGGCGCGGCGAGGACATCGCGATGATGATGTACACCTCCGGCTCCACGGGAACGCCCAAGGGCGTCATGCACCGGTTCGACCGCATCACCGCCTGCACGCATGGCATGCTCGACTATGTGCGGGATTCGATCGGGGCCCACGAGGAGATCCGCGTGCTCTCATACCTGCCGCTCGCGCATGTCTTCGAAAGGGCGTGGCTCGAGTGCGCGATCGGCTTCCGCGAGGGCAAGAGCCGCATCTTCTTCGCCGAATCGCTCGACACGTTCGTCGCTGATCTTCAGCGGGCGCGCCCGACCCTGTTCATCTCGGTGCCGCGGCTCTGGCTCAAATTCCAGCAGGGCGTGCTGGCCAAGGTGCCGGAGAAGAAGCTGAACACGCTCCTGTCCATCCCGATCGTATCGGGCCTCATTCGCAAGAAGATCCTTCGCGGCCTGGGGCTCGACTCGGTCAAGCATGCCGCCTCGGGTTCGGCGCCCATTCCGGCCGCACTCATCGAGTGGTACCAGCGCCTGGGCCTCAATCTGATCGAGGGCTACGGCATGACCGAGGACTTCGCCTACTCCTGCACCTCGCGCAACGACAAGAAGGCTCCAGGGTATGTGGGTGTGGCGATGCCCGGGGTCGAACTCAAGATCTCCGATGAGGGCGAGATTCTCATCAAGTCGCCGGGGCAGTTCGTCGGTTACTACAAGCAGCCGGACGTCACCGCCGAATCCTTCACCGAGGACGGCTTCTTCAAGACCGGCGATCTCGGGGAGATCCGCGCCGACGGCCTGGTCAGGATCACCGGCCGCAAGAAGGAGCTCTTCAAGACCGGCAAGGGCAAGTACGTCACCCCGGCACCGATCGAGAACAAGATCAACACCTGCCCGGTGGTCGAGCTCTCGCTCGTCTCGGGCGTCGGTCGGGAAGCCCCGTGCGCGATCGTTCTGCTCTCCGAGACGATTCGACCGAAGGTCAACGACCCCGCCGTGCGCGCCGAGGTCGAGCAGACGCTTGCGAAGCATCTGGCCGAAGTGAACGCCACGCTGCCCGACTACGAGAAGCTCAAGATGATCGTCATCGCGCGCGAGCCGTGGACGATGGAGAACGGCCTGCTCACGCCAACGATGAAGATCAAGCGCGCAAAGATCGAGCAGTCGCTCGAGGCGCAGGTCGATCGCTGGTACGCGAGCAACGCGAAAGTCGTCTGGGCATGATCACGACGGACTACTGCCGCTACTTCGCCCGCTACAACCGCTGGCAGAACGAACGTCTGTATGCCGCCGCAGCGGCGTTGCCCGACGGGACGCGCAAGCGGAACATGGGGGCGTTCTTCAAGTCGATTCACGGCACCCTGAATCACCTGCTCGTCGGCGACCGGCTGTGGCTCGCGCGCTTCGACGGCGAGCCGTCGGGCGTCACCGCGCTCGATCAGGAGCTCTACAGCGACTTCGACGAACTTCGGCGGCAGCGTGGCTTCACGGACGACCGCATCGATCGGCTGGTGGCGGCACTCACGGCCGAGCGCATCGAAGGCCAGCTCCACTTCCGTCGCCTCTCCGGCGGGGGCGGTGAGATGACGCTGCCAACCGCGCTCTGCCTGATGCAGATGTTCAACCACCAGACGCACCACCGCGGCCAGGTGACCACACTGCTCATGCAGTGTGGCGTCGATCCGGGCGTGACCGATCTGCCGATGCTGCCCGCGGAGTTCGCCTCACCCGTGTTCGGGCGCTGAAC
>CAZSTF010000063.1:0-13135 GCA_964609555.1 uncultured Alcaligenaceae bacterium
GCCGTGGCCAAGACGGGCAATGCCGAACTGCCCATGACGCAGGGCAAGAAGGCGCTCCTGACGATCGACGTCTGGGAGCATGCCTACTACCTCGACTATCAGAACCTGCGCCTCAAGTACGTCGAGACTCTGATCGACAAGCTGATGAACTGGGACTTTGCCGAGAAAAACTTGGCCGGCTGATCGCCTGTCCCGGCGTGGCCCGGGCGTCCACGGTGTCGGTCATGAGGCCCATTCGTGTCTGAAACCTCGCTCCTCGAAGCGGTGGAGCTGACACACCGCTTCCCCGGCGGTGCCACGCTTGCGTTTCCGGACCTCGTGCTCAAGCGCGGGGAGGCGGTGCTCTTGCACGGACCGAGCGGTGTCGGCAAGTCGACGCTGCTCAACCTGCTCGCGGGAGTGCTCGCGCCCCGCACCGGGCCCGGCAGCGCACCCGGAGCCCGACTGCATGTTGGTGAGACCGACCTGCTCAAGGCGTCCGCGCGGCAACGCCAGGCGCTTCGCCCCGACCGCGTGGGCTGGGTCCCGCAGCGCCCCCTCTTGCAGGCCGGGCTCACGCTCCTCGACAACCTGCTCTTGCCGGCGCTCTTCAGCACGACTGCGCTGCCCGACGATCTGCGCGCCCGTGCCATCCGCATGCTTGATCGCCTCGGGCTCACGCAGGCGATGCACCAACGCGGCGGCGAAGCCTCGGTCGGTCAGGCGGCGCGGGTCAATCTTGCGCGGGCGCTCCTTCTCCGGCCGCCGCTGATCGTGGCCGACGAGCCGACCGCCGCACTCGATCGGGAAAGTGCGGAGCGCGTGGCCCAGGTGATCGCCGAACACCTTGCGGCCGGGGGCGGCGCCGTGATCGCCACACACGACGCGGCGTGGGCGGCCGTGCTCGAACGCGCCGCGCCCGGTGCGACGCGGGTGGTCGAGCTCACCGGCGGGGGCTGATCATGCTGGGGCTGCGCCTGCGCCTGATCGGTGCGTTTCTGCGCGAGCGTCCGAGCCATTTCGTGCTCGCGGTCGTGCTGGCCGCCCTCGGCATGGCGTCGGCCACGGCGGTGCTCTGGCTGCGCGACACGCTCGAGGCGCATGCGGCGCGACAGGCCGAGGGCATCGACATCGTGGTCGGGGCCAAGGGCTCGGCGCTCCAGAATGTGCTCGCGGCGGTCTATCACGTCGATGTCGCCAACGGCAACATTCCGCTCGCCGAGGTCGAGGCGATCGCCGCGCGACCCGACGTGGCGCGGGCGGTGCCGATTGCGCTTGGTGACACGGTGGCTGGCGCCCGCATCGTGGGCACGACGCCCGAGTTCCTCACGCTCTACGGGGCGCAGGCGCAGACCGGCAGTGCGGCGCTCGCGCCGATGGAGGCGCTGCTCGGCGCCGAGGTCGCGCGCCGCACGGGGCTTGCCGTGGGGGACCGGTTCGTGGGGACGCACGGCCTGGCGGAGGGCGGCGATGCGCACGACAGTCACCCCTACACGGTGAGCGGCATCCTCGCACCCACGGGCCGGGTGATCGATCAACTCGTGGTGACGGCGCTCGAAAGCGTCTGGCTCGTGCACGAAGGGCACACGGCCGCGACCGAACCCGAGGCGACCTTCGCGCTCGTCACCGTCAAAGGCCCTGTCGCGATGGCCATCCTGCCGCGGGCGCTCAACGCGCGGCCGGCGCTTCAGGCGGCCGTCCCGGCGCTCGAGTCGGCGCGCTTGCTCACCGTCTTCGGCTGGGTGGTCACCCTCGTGCAGGCGTTCGCCTGGACCATGGTGGCGGCCGCGCTGGCAAGCCTGTTCGGCGCGCTCATGCAGGCCGCGGCACGGCGCGAGCCCGACTTCGCGATGCTCTCGGCGATCGGCGCACGGCCGGTGCAACTTGCGCTCCTGCTGCTGGTCGAACTGGCCGTTGTCGTGCTCGCCGCTGCGGCCATCGCGCTCGCGATCGTGCTTGCGCTGCCCGCCCTCGTGTCCGCCTGGGTCGACGTGACGCTTCCGTGGCGTGTCTGGACGGGTGTATGCTGGCTCGCTCTCGTCTTCGCCGTGACCGCGATCGTCGCGCTTCTGGCCGGGCTGCCGGCCGTGATCCGGGCCGGTCGGGTGGATGTGGCGCGACGGCTCACGGATCATTGATCCTCATCATGCGCTTTCCCCTTCGAATCCAAGCCTTCGCTACCCTCACCGCGCTGGGCCTTGCCGCCTGCGCATGGGCCGTCACCCAGGTGCCGCCTTCCGGTGCGCTGCCGGCACCGGGCACGCTGCTCCAGCCCTACCAGTTCCTGCCGGAGCGGCCGGGCTTCATGTCGTGGAAGACGCTCTCCCATGTCACGCTCGCCCGCCAGAACAACCGCATGGTGCCCCAGTTCGCACCCGAGATCATTCAGCTCGACGGCAAGACCGTGCGCATGCAGGGCTTCATGATGCCGCTCGACATCGGGGATCGTCAGCGCCGCTTTCTGCTCACCGCCGCGCCGCCGCATTGCTCCTTCTGTTTGCCGGCCGGGCCGGATTCGATGATCGAAGTCCGTGCGAAGGATGCGATTCGTTACACGATCGATGCGGTCGCGCTCTCCGGTCGCATCCAGATATTGCGGGACGACCCAGCCGGGCTTTACTATCGGTTGGTCGACGCCGAGACGGTTCGGCAGTGAGCGGCAATGAGCGGCAGTAACGCAGCGGCGTGACGTCACGTCGACACCGAACGACGGCCAGATGACAGGCAGCACGCACGATGGCGTTCAATCTTTTCCAGAAGGACGGGAAGAACAGCAAACCGGCTGACCGGCGTGCTTCGGCCGACACGACCGACGCGGCCGACGCAAACGGCCCGTCGACCCGTTCGCTGCGCAGGAGCGGCCCGACCACACGCACCGTCGGTCTCGAGGGGCCGAGCACCAAGACGTTCGCCGAAAGCGAGACCTGGAACCCGCAGGTCGACGTGATCGAAGTCGTCGAGGAATCCTTTTCCAGCCCTTCGCTCGAGAACGCGGCGCTCATGTTCGCGCATGGCAATGCGAGCGCCGCCACCGCGGCCCTGCGCCATGCGATCGAGTCGCCCGAAGGCAAGCAGGCGTTCGTCTGGCTGTGCCTGTTCGATCTGCTCGCCCGCGCGGGCGATCGGGCGACCTTCGATGACCTCGCGCTCCGCTACGTCGTGGAATTCGAGCGCTCGGCGCCGGCCTGGGACGACATGGCCCGGCCCGGGGCGGCTGAGGCCGATGCCACCGGTCGGGCGGCGACCCATGCAGCGGCCAATGCGCCCAAGGGCCGGATCCTGCTTCGCGGCGACCTCACCGATGCACACTCGCCGGTGATCGCCACACTCACCGAGACATCCCGGCGAAAGCCGCCCGACCTGCCGCAACGCCTCGACCTCGATATCGCCGAGTTGCGCTCCGCAAGCGACATCTGCGGCACGCTCGTGGCCGGTGCGCTGGCCGCCTTGCGTCGCAAGGGGGTGCACATCGTCTTCCGGGGGCTCAATCCGGCGGTCAACCGTCTCGCGCTGCATGTGGAGGAGCACAAGGCCACGTGCCCGCGCGGCGTGTGGTACCTGACGCTCGAACTCATGCAGTGGGCCGATCGGCAATCGGCCTTCGAGGACCTGGCCGTCGAGTTCGCCGTGACCTTCGGTCTCTCGCCGCCGTCGTGGGAGGTGCTCTCCGCGGCGCAGCGCGCGGTCATCGCGACCACGCCGGAGGCCCCCGAGGATGCATCGGCGGATGCCGCATCCGGTGACGAATGGATCCGGCTCCAGGGTGAGCTGCGCGGCGCGAATGACGTGAGTCTGCGCCTGCTCGATCCGAGCAAGGTCGCGACCAATCCGGTCATGATCGAGATGTCGCGCGTGCAGCGCGTGGATTTCGTCTGCGCCGGCGCGCTCGCCAACGCGGTGCGGCGATTGATGGCGCAGGCGATCGACGTGAAGCTCGTCAACGTCTCGCCGATCATCCAGGCGCTTCTGCAACTTACGGGAACACCGGCGCATCTGTTCACGCGCGTCAATCCCAAACGCTGAGCGGGTGAGAAAAATTCTGCTGCGCTTGTCAATACGTCGTTGCTCCGTCGCTCAAGGTCTCGCCTACCAGCGAGGTATGTCTCGCCTTTCGCTCGCTCGCG
This sequence comes from uncultured Alcaligenaceae bacterium, assembly GCA_964609555.1. Lineage (GTDB taxonomy): Bacteria > Pseudomonadota > Gammaproteobacteria > Burkholderiales > Casimicrobiaceae > Casimicrobium. The sequence continues at coordinate 4,104 of CAZSTF010000063.1, forward strand.
CCTTGTCTTGACCGCGCTCGCGACGAATTTTTCTCATCCTCTCTGCAGACGTCCCCATGAACGAATTCCACGGCACCACGATCGTGGCGGTGCGGCGCGGCAACGCGGTCGCCTTGGGCGGTGATGGCCAGGTCACGCTCGGCAACCAGATCATCAAGGCTACCGCGCGCAAGGTTCGACGACTGCACGAGGGGCGCGTGCTCGCCGGCTTTGCCGGTGCCACCGCGGATGCCTTCACGCTCTTCGAACGCTTCGAGGCGAAGCTCGACAAGCATCAGGGCCAGCTCACGCGGGCCGCGGTGGAACTTGCCAAGGACTGGCGACAGGATCGCATGCTGCGCCGGCTCGAGGCGATGCTCGCCGTGGCCGATGCCACGGCGTCGCTCGTGATCACGGGCAACGGCGACGTGCTTGAGCCGGAGCACGGCATCGTCGCCATCGGCTCCGGCGGCGGATTCGCGCAGGCGGCCGCGCGCGCGCTGGCCGCGCACACGGAGCTCAGCGCACGGGAGATCGTTGCCGAAGCGCTCAAGGTGGCCGGCGAGATCTGCATCTACACGAATCAGCAGCACACGATCGAGGAGCTGAGTTGGTGAGCGTGGGGCGTGCCTCGGCCGCACCGGCGTGGCCGATCCGGTCGGCGGACGTGGCTATCGTCGGTGGCGGCCCGGTCGGCTGGGCCATTGCGCTCGCGAGCCGGCTCGCCCTCGGCTCGCAGGCGCGCATCATCGTCTGTGACCCGCAGCGCCCGCAGGCACCAGCTGATCAGGCCCCCTTGGGCGCTCGGGTCTATCTCGTCGCCGAAGGACATCTTCGCTGGCTCGCAGCCTCCGGCGTGCATCTGCCGTCGACTCGGAGTGCCGAGGTCTCGCGCATCGAGGTGCTCGCGACCGACGGACGCGCCCAGCTCACGATCGATGCGTCGGATGCGGCCGCCGAGCGGCTGGGGATCACGATCGAGCATGATGCGCTCACCGAGGCGATCGCACGTCGCGCTCAGGCGCTCGGTGTGATCCAGCACGCGTTGCGCGTCGAGGGCCTGACCATGCTCGACGGGCTGCGCTGGGCGGAAACGGCCGAGGGCGCACTCGAGGCGGCGCGGCTCGTGGTGCTGGCCGATGGTCGGCACGGCGCGCTTGCCGAACGCGCGGGCTTCGAGCGGCTCGAGCGTGACTATGGGCAGGTGGGTGTGGTCGCACATTTCCGGCTCGGACGCCGGGACGGGGGCGCGGCGCGGCAGTGGTTTCTGCCCGACGGCTCGATCCTCGCGCTTCTGCCGCTCGCTGATCCGCAAGCGACGCAGGAGGGCGCACCGGGCAACCCCTGCGTGTCGATGGTCTGGTCCTGTGCGCGGGGGCGGGGCGAAGCGCTGCTCGCTCTTGCCGCGCCCCACCTCACCGAGGCAGTGCGCGCCGTCGCGGGGGGCGCGATCGACCTGACCGAATGCATTTCATCGCCAGTCGCGTTCCCGCTTACGCTCGCCCGCGTGGCCGATCCGGTCGGTGAACGCATCCTGCTCGCGGGCGACGCCGCTCACGCGGTGCATCCGCTCGCTGGACAGGGGGTGAATCTCGGCCTGGCCGATGCACGCGTATGGCAGGCGGTGCTCGCTGAAGCGGGCGCGGTGGGACGTGACGCTGGGCACGCCTTGCTTCTGTCGCGCTACCGGCGTCGTCGGCAAGGCCCGGTGCTTGCCATGCAGGCCACGATCGACGGTCTATGGCGTCTCTACAATCGTGCGCCAACACCGCTTGCGGAGCTTTCGGGTCGCCTCATGCGCACCCTGTCGCCGCTGCCCGCATTTCGTCATCAACTGGCTGGCGCGGCTGTCCAGATTGCTGTGTAGTCTCCGCGCCCAAAGAGGAATTCGTCCATGCTTCGCCCCGCTCACTTTCTCCTGCCCTTTGCCGCAGCCGTCATGCTGGCCAGTACGGCCTGCGATGCGCAGCAGCCCGCGCGCACGCAGCCACAGCGCCCCGCCACGACCTCGGCGGCTGCGCCGACCCCGGCCGGGGAGTTGGCCGCGATCGAGAAGGTGCTGACCGAGCGTTTTCGCGGCGCACCGGTCAAGGGTCTGCGGGCCTCGGTCTTTCCCGGCGTGTATGAGGCGATGATTGGCGACGATCTCATCTACTTCGACGCCAAGGTCAATCACTTCATCGTCGGCAATCTCGTCGAGGCGGCGACGATGAAAAACCTGACCGAAGAGCGCGCGGCCGAGCTGAAGGCGATCGACGTCAAGCAGCTGCCGCTCAAGGATGCGATCAAGTTCGTCCGCGGCAAGGGCGAGCGTGTCGTCTACGTGTTCACGGATGTCGATTGCCCGTTCTGCACGCGCCTCGAGCAGACCTTTCAGGAGATCGACAACATCACGGTCTACAACTTCATGTTCCCGATCGACAGCCTGCACCCCGCGGCGCGCAACAAGCAAAAGGCGATCTGGTGCGCGAAGGATCCGCTCGCCGCCTGGCAGGACGCGATCCTGCGCCGCAAGTTCGACGCGAACGCGAAGGCTGATTGCGACAACCCGGTCGACCGCACGGTGGAACTCGGCCAGAAGCTCGGCGTGCGCGCCACGCCGACCTTCTTCCTGGCCGATGGCCGCATGGTGGCCGGAGCGCTGCCGAAAGACCGGATCGAAGCCGCCTTGAACGCCGCCCAGGCCAAGGTTCAGCAACCTGCCGGTGCCCCCACGAAGTGACGGCGTGAATCCGTCGCGCGACACGTCTATTCCCGAAAGGAGACTGCCATGGCCCTGATGGACTTCATCCGCAAGGAACTGATCGAGATCATCGAGTGGACCGATGACTCGCGCGACACGCTCGCCTACCGCTGGCCGGATCAGGACAAGCAGATCAAGAACAACGCGCAGCTGATCGTGCGCGAAAGCCAGGTCGCCCAGTTCGTCTACCTCGGCCAGTACGCCGACACGCTCGGTCCGGGCAAACACACGCTCAAGACCGACAACATCCCGATCCTCTCCACGCTGCTTGGCTGGAAGTACGGCTTCGAAACCCCGTTCAAGGCGGATGTCTACTACGTCGTCACACGCGTCTTTCCGGGCAACAAGTGGGGCACGGCCAATCCGATCATGCTGCGCGATCCGGACTTCGGCGTGGTGCGAGTCCGGGCCTACGGGCAGTATGACTTCAAGATCGTCAACCCGCCGCTCTTCCTGAAGGAGGTCGCCGGCACCGATCATCACTTCCGCTTGGACGAGTTCATCGATGTCATGCGCTCGAAGATCGTCACTGTCTTCACCGAGGCGATCGCCAACGCCAAGGTGCCGGTGCTCGACGTGGCGGGCCGCTACAGCGAGATCGGCAACGCGCTCCTGCCCGGCATCAACCCGGTCACCACGTCCAAGTATGGCATCGAGATCACCTCGTTCAACATCGAGAACGTCTCCCTGCCGCCCGAGGTCGAGCAGGCCATCGACAAGCGTGGCGCGATGACCACGATCGGCGACATGGGCGAGTACATCCGCTACAACATGGCGAATGCCGTGGGCGAGGGCAAGGCGGGCACGATGGGCTTTGGTGCCGAGTTCGCGGCGGCCATGGCGCTCGGCCAGCAGATGATCAACCAGCCTGGGGGTGCCGTGGGCGCGAATCCTGCGGCGCCGAAGGGCATGGTGCCCGGCGCGATGGGTGCAACGGCGGCCGCACCGGCCGCAGCGTCTGCCGCCGCCGGTGCCGGAGGCGCTGCAGCCGCTGCCGCGCCGGTCGACCTGATGAATCCCGCGCAGGTGGCGCAGATGCTGGGCGTGGGTGAGGCCGACGTGCTCGCCGAGCTCGAGGCCGGCAACTTGAAGGGTCGCAAGATCGGCACTCAGTGGCGGGTGACGCGGGAAGCGGTGGATGCCTTTCTGAAAGGCTGATTCCCGCCGCTCGCCATGCCCACCCCTGGCACGCCCGGCAGCGCCACCCACGACGCCGCCACCGCGCCCGAGAAGGCTGCGCGCAGCAAGTACAGCTGCGTGGCCTGCGGAGGCGAGGCCATCTGGAACCCCGGCAAGCAGAAACTCGTCTGCGCATTCTGCGGCACCGAGGCACCGATGCCGCTCCACGAGGCGGCACCGCCCGGGCTCGCGTCGACCGACATCGTCGAGCACGATCTCGCGGCGGCGCTGCGCAACATGCAGGGAGAGAAGCGCGGCTGGGCGCGCACCTCGCGCATGATCCAGTGTCGGCAGTGCCGTGCGATCAGCGTATTCTCGGCGGAGAAGCAAGCGCAGCGTTGTGACTTCTGCGGCTCGGCCTCGGTGGTCGACTACGACAGCGACGAGGACGTGATCCGGCCCGAGGCCGTGCTGCCGATCCAGATTGCCGAACCCCGTGCGCGCGAGATCATTCGCGCCTGGTACGGCAAGCTCTGGTGGGCGCCCAACGCACTCAAGAAGCGCGCGCTCACCGACACGGCCAAGGGGGTCTATCTTCCCTACTGGACCTTCGACGCCTTCGTCAATGCGCGCTGGCAGGCCGAGGCCGGTTATTACTACACCGAGACCGAGACCTATTGGGACAACGGGCAGATGAAGAGCCGGCCCGTGCAGCGCATCCGCTGGCAGTACGCGCAGGGACAGCTGAACCACTTCTTCGACGACACCCTCGTCTGCGGCTCGAAGGGCGTACATGCGGCGCTCCTGCGCTCGATCGAGCCGTTTCCCACCACCGAGCGCGGGGTCGGCGCGCTCCGGCCCTATGACCCGGCCTACGTGAGCGGCTGGACCGTCGAGCGCTACCAGATCGACTTGATCCAGGCGGCGAAACTCTCGCGTGAACGCATGCTTGCGGACACCCGGGGCCTCTGCGCGCAGCAGGTGCCGGGGGACACCCATCGCAACCTTCAGGTCGAGGCGACCTTCTCCCGCCAGACCTTCAAGCACATCCTCGCGCCCGTCTGGCTCATGAGCTACGTCTACAACGGACGCGACTTCCAGGTCATCATCAACGCAGTGACCGGCAAGATTGACGGTGAATATCCGAAGAGCTGGGTGAAGATCACCCTTGCGGTCATCGGCGCCATCGTGCTTGCGCTCGTGCTGCTCGCCATGATGGGCAGATGACGCCGGCGCTCTCTTCCTGCGCCGTCACCTTGCCCGCGCGTTTTCTCGACCATCCGATCTTCGCGCCCTATCGCAGCGCGTGGCCGCCGGAAGCCACCGGCTCGCCGCGCCTCGTGCCCGCACCCAGGGATGCCACCGGGGCGCTCGCCTTCGAGCGGGCGCTTGTCGAACGCGACGAACTTCACATGCGGCCCGCCGATTTGCACGACGCATTGAATGCGGTCGTATGGCGCACCTTTCCGACCGCAAAGCGTGCGATCAGCGCGCGGCACGTCGCCCTCGGTCACGACCCGAGCTCGCCCAATGGGCGGCCCCGCGGGCGCGACGTGCTCACGCTCTTCGACGAGGCGGGGCTCCTGCTCGTCTCGCCCGAGGCCAAAGCGCTCGCCGCGGCGAACGCGCGGCACGACTGGCACGCGCTCTTCGTCGCCGGCCGGGCGCGCTGGCATGCGACGATCCGGCCGATCGTCTTTGGCCATGGTGCGCTCGAGCAGATGGCGAAGAGCTTCGCCCGACACGACGCGCCCGTCGTCCAGCGCGACCTCACGCTGAAGGCGCTGTGGCTCGACGCGGATCCGGCCATGACGCTTGCCGGGATCGACGCCGCCCTCGCGGACGCCATTCACGCCGGAGCAGTGCTCGACGCCGGAGAACGCCGTCTGCCCTTGCCGGTGATCGGCATTCCCGGATGGTTTCCCGACAGCGCGGATGTCGCGCTCTATGACGACCGGGCGGTGTTCCGGCCTGCACGCCAGCTCAGGCGGTCAGCATCGTGTGCAGCATCTTGAATGCGAGCAGGTAGAGCAGGATCGCGAACACCCGTTTCAGCGTGGAAACAGGCAGCCGATGCGAGAGGCGTGCGCCCAACGGGGCGATGAGCACGCTCGTCGCGCAGATGCCGACGAACGCGGGCAGATAGATGAAGCCCAAGGCGGGCTGAGGGACGTTCGGCACGCCCCAGCCGTTCCAGATGTTGCCAAGCGTCGTGAACACGGCAATCGGGAAGCCGAGCGCCGCCGAGGTGCCGACCGCGCTGTGGATCGGCACGTTCGACCAGGTGAGGAAGGGCACGGAGAAGAAGCCGCCGCCCGCGCCCACCATGGCCGAGAGAACGCCGACGATGGCGCCGGCAATGAACAGGCCAAAGGGCCCCGGCAGCGTGCGCGTGGGCTTCGGCTTGAAATTGGCGAGCATCTGGGTCGCCGTATAGAACAGGAACGCGGTGAAGAAGACGCCGAGGAACACGGTGGAGAGGCTCGCCACGAGCCGTGTGCCGAGGAAGCTGCCCGCGAGGATGCCCGGGCTCATGAGGGCGACCGCGCTCCAGTCGACCGCGCCGCGGGCATGGTGCGCACGCACCGAAGAGATGGACGTCAGGATGATCGTGGCCATCGAGGTGGCAAGGATCACCTGCATCTTGGTTTCGAATGGAAAGCCCTGTGCCGGAAAGATCATGACGAGGATCGGCACCATCGTCATGCCGCCGCCGATGCCGAGCAGGCCGGCCAGAAAGCCGACCAGCACACCGAGCGCGAGATAGGCGAAGAACCAGGGGGTAAGAAAGGCCTCGAGCACGCGGTCAGCCTCGCGCCTGGGCCTGCGGCCGCGGGGTGGTCTGCGGGGCTGGCCGTGTGGCGAGATGTGAGGTGACGAAACGCCACTCGGCTTCGGTCACCGGCGTGATCGAGAGCCGGTTGCCGCGCTTCAGGATGGTCATCTCGGCGAGCTCCGGCGCCGCGCGCAGCGCGGCGAGCGGGATAAGGGGAAAACGCTCGACGAATTCCACATCCACGCAGAACCAGATCGGGCGCTCGCGCGTGGCCTTGGGTTCGAAGTAATCGCCCTTCGGATCGAACTGGGACGCATCGGGTTTCGCAACGCTCGCGATGCGGCAGATGCCGGCGATGCCGGGCTCGGGGCAGGACGAGTGATAGAAGAAGGCGAGCTCACCGACGCGCATCTGATCGCGCATGAAGTTGCGTGCCTGGTAATTGCGCACACCGAACCAGCTCGAGCGGCCGTCTCGCTCGAGGTCATCGATCGAATACTCGTCGGGTTCGGATTTCATGAGCCAGTACATCGCGATTTCGGCAGCGGCAACCAAACAGCGAAATGCAAACGCTGAGCGATTGTCGCGAGCAAGCCCGAGTGCGCGAAGCAGCGGAGCGCATCGCGAGACATATCAGAGCGATAGGCGAGCGATGCGCGAGCAGGCGACAAAGCAATCGGGCTGCACAGCAAATTGATCAGCGTTTGCAAAAAGAAAGGGAGCACGTGCGCTCCCTTCGACGAATTCGGGGTGCCCCGCAGCGCCGTGACGGCCGGCATCTTGAACCGGGGTTCAAGAGTGGTTGCCTGCACACGCAGCGTAGGTACAGCTGGCAAGGACGCTCGACGCGCCACAGGAGCCGCGCACAGGACCGCGCGTAGCGAGGCATCCTTGCGCAATGCGCATTGGTTCAAAGAACTATATGACCGCCACGAACGACGCAGGAGCACTCAGAATTCTACGCCTCGATCACCGAGCTGCCGAGATCGTGGCGGTATCGGCGAGCACACGCTCGACACGCTCGCGCAGGACAGTCAACCTCGTCTCGAGTTCGGGATCGGGGCGACCAGCATCGAGTGAGGCGCCCGACCCGCCGGGCACGGTGCTCGCCGCGAGTTCGAGTGCGGCGAGCAGCAGCACGCGCTCGAGTTCCGGTCGGGGCATGCCCGCCGCCACCTGATCGCATTGACGTTCGACGATCTCTGCCGCCCGACGGAGGCGCTCTTCTTCGCCGGCCGGTGCGGCAAGACGGAAGGGGCGACCGAGCAAGGTGAGGGAGACGGTGTTCTGGGTGCTCACGGCTGTCGTTCACTCCTGGGGCAGGCGATCGGCAAGCGCCTTGAGCCGCGCCCGCGCGAGCGCAATCCGTTCCTCGCGGTCGGCGAGTTCGGCCCGGAGCCGCGCGTTCTCGGCGGCGAGCCATCCGAGGCGGTCGAGCGCCGCATCGAGCGACTTTTCCAGAGCGTCCAAGGCAGGGTTCACACTCCGCACTATACCGCCTCCGCAGTCGCTTGGGTGTCGGTGGCGAGCCGCACGTAGCGCACGGCGAGGATTTCGACTTCCTCGACGCCCGACGGCGTCGGCACGCGCACGATGTCGCCCTCGCGATGCTTGGTCAGCGCCCGCGCGATCGGCGAGAGCCAGCTCACATACCCCCGCGCGGGATCGACTTCGTCGATGCCCACGATCGAGATCGTGCGGGTGTGGCCGTCGGCGTCCGCGAAGTCGACCGTCGCACCAAAAAACACCTGATCGGTGTCGCGCGTCTCGGGATCGACGACCTCGGCTGCATCGAGCCGCTTGATGAGATAGCGGATACGGCGGTCGATCTCGCGCAGCCGACGCTTGCCGTAGAGGTAATCGCCGTTCTCGCTCCGGTCGCCGTTGCCCGCGGCCCACGCCACCACGCGCGTGACCTCCGGCCGCTCGACCATCTGCAGGTGATGGAGTTCGGCTTTCAGGCGGGCGTGACCGCCGGGCGTCATGTAGTTGCGGGTTCCCGGCGGCAGGGGCGGCAGGCGTACCTCGTCGTCGTCGGCCGGATCGTCCGCCGGATCGTTCGCCTGAGGCTCCCGGGTGAAGGCTTTGCTCATCTGTCTTGAACTGCCGGGAAAACTGTCGGGAAAGCGGGGAGGCGAGTGTATCGCCGCACCGGGTGACGGGATTCAGGGCGCGCCACGAAGGCGCTCGAGTGTTGCGCAGAGTCCTTCGAGCGCTGCGAAGCTCGCAAGCGTCGGTCGATGGAGGCGTGCGCCGTCCACGGCCACGATGGGAGTTGCGGCGGGCAGGCCAGCCGCACGCCAGCTCCGGGTGACCGCCTCGAGCGCGGCCGCATCCGCCACGAGGATGGCCTGCGGGCGGGCCGCAAGCACCGCCTCACGCGAGGCCTCGGGCGCGGGCTCGCGGGCGCGTCCG
>CAZSTF010000064.1:0-13124 GCA_964609555.1 uncultured Alcaligenaceae bacterium
TTGCGCGCTCCCTAAAATCCCCGGAACTTCGCGCAGCCCCCCTGCGTCGATGCGGCACCTCGGCGGCGTCGTTCCCTCCGCCGCACCCGTCGCGCCTGAACGTTCCATCCGAAAGCCGTCCCATGATTCCTGAACTCGGCAACTTCGCGCTGATCCTCGCGTTTTTCGTCACGGTCGTGGTAGCCGGGGTTGGCGCGGGTGTGAACCTGCGTCGAGGTGCCGCGCTCGTGGAGTTCACGCGTCAAGGCACGCTCGTGGTCTTCGGACTCGTGGCCTTGGCCTTTGCTGCGCTGATGCACGCCTTTCTCAACGGCGACTTCAGTGTGTCGAACGTGGCGCAGAACTCGAACTCGCTTCTGCCCTGGTACTACCGCGTGACCGCGACCTGGGGCTCGCACGAAGGCTCGATGGTGCTCTGGGTGCTCATGCTCACCGGCTGGTCGGCGGCGGTGGCGATCTTCTCTCGGCAACTGCCGGATGTGCTCGTCACGCGCGTGCTCGTCGTGCTCGCGGCCATCACGAGCGTGTTCATCGCCTTCACGGTGCTGACCTCGAACCCCTTCGAGCGCATCCTGCCCGCGCCCCAGGAAGGCCGCGACCTGAACCCGCTCCTTCAGGACCCGGGGATGATCTTCCACCCGCCGCTCCTCTACATGGGCTACGTGGGCTTTGCGGTGGTGTTCGCCTTCGCGATCGCCGCACTCTGGGGCGGACGGCTCGATTCGACCTGGGCGCGCTGGAGTCGCCCGTGGACCATCGTCGCCTGGATCTTTCTCACGCTCGGCATCGCACTCGGCAGCTTCTGGGCGTATTACGAGCTCGGCTGGGGCGGCTGGTGGTTCTGGGACCCGGTGGAGAACGCCTCCTTCATGCCCTGGCTCGTCGGCACGGCACTCATTCATTCGCTCGCGGTGACCGAGAAGCGGGGGGCCTTCAAGGCCTGGACCGTGCTCCTCGCGATCGCGGCGTTCTCGCTCTCGCTGCTCGGCACGTTCCTCGTGCGCTCGGGCGTGCTTACGAGCGTGCACGCGTTCGCGACCGACCCGAAGCGCGGCGTGTTCATCCTCGGCTTCCTCGTGGTCATCATCGGCGGCTCGCTCACGCTCTATGCGCTGCGTGCGCCCAAGGTCAACGACGGCGGGCGCTTCGGACTGCTTTCGCGCGAGTCGTTCCTGCTCGGCAACAACCTCCTGCTCGTCGTCGCGACCGCGGCGGTGCTCCTGGGCACGCTCTTCCCGCTCGCCTCCGAGGCGCTGGGCCTGGGCAAGGTGAGCGTGGGCCCCCCGTACTTCGAGATCGTCTTCGTGCCGCTCATGCTGCCGCTCATCCTCCTCATGGGTGTCGGCCCGCTCTCGCGCTGGAAGGATGACGATGCAGCAAGCGTCCGTGCACGCATGATCGTTCCGGCCGTGGCTGCGGCGCTCGCCTTCGTGCTCTGTGCGGTTCTGCCCGAGCGCTTCTCGATTCTGGCCTGCGTGGGCATGGCCTTCGCTGCCTGGCTTGCGGCCGGGGTGATCGTGGGCTATCTCGACCGGCTTCGCCATGCCTCGGGGCTTGCGAGCGGGCTCGCCCGCTGGCGACAGATTCCGATTGCCTACCACGGCATGCAGCTCGCCCACATCGGGGTCGCTGCCTTCGTCTTCGGCGTGACGGCCGTCAAGGCCTTCGAGCGTGAGCATGACGTCGCGCTTCGCCCGGGCGAGGTGAAACCGATCGCGGGCTATCAGGTGCGTTTCGATGGTGTGGTCGATGTGGTCGGCCCGAACTACAACGCGAAGGAAGGCCGCTTCGCGCTCATCGACAAGCGCGGCGAGGTGGATCGCATCCTCAAGCCGCAGCGCCGGTTCTATGCCTCCCAGCGCTCGATGCCGATGACGGAAGCTTCGATCGACCGCGAGTTCGACCGCGATCTCTACGTGTCGCTCGGCGAAGAGCTGGGCGGCGGCGCGTGGACGGTGCGCGTCCACTACAAGCCGTTCGTCAACTGGATCTGGCTTGGCTGCGTCATCATGGCCTTTGGTGGCCTGCTCGGGGCGCTCGACCCACGCTACCGCCGCGCACGCCGCGCCGTGACGGCGCCGACATCCGCCTCGGCTACGGCGGGCGCGGAATGAACCTCCAGCCCGCCCGCATCCTCGCCTGGCTCGCGATTGTCGGGTGGCTGCCCGCGTTCGCGCAGAGCGCACCGGCGTCTGCGACCAATGCTCCGCCCGATCTGGCACCCAATCCCGCCCTGGAGGCGCGGGTGAAGGCGCTCGCGAGCGAACTGCGCTGCCTCGTCTGCCAGAACCAGACGGTGGCCGACAGCGACGCGCCGGTGGCGCAGGACATGCGGCGGGAGGTTCGCACCCTCCTCGCCCAAGGCAAGACCGAAGCCGAGGTCAAGCGCCATATGCAGGAGCGCTTCGGCGACTTCGTGCTCTACCGTCCGCCCCTCAAACCTGAGACGCTCTTGCTCTGGGCCGGGCCGTTCATCGTGCTTGCGATCGCGGGCTGGCTGCTCTGGCGGCGGCTCGAGGCGCAGCGGGCGCTCGCCGCGCCCGCCCTACCAGCGGAGCAAAACGCGGCAGCATCGGGTGCTTCCGATGCTGCCGCCGTGCGCGCGCGGGCCCGGCGACTGCTCGAAGGAGACGAGGCATGAATCCCGCACTCGGCTTCGTCCTTGCCGCCCTGGCACTTGCGATCGTCGTCGCGCTCCTCGTCGTGCGGCCGCTCTGGCGGGGTTTGCGTGAATCCAAGGCGCTCGCCGACGAGCGCGCGAATCTCGAGGCCGTGCGCATCGAGTGGCAGGAGCTGAAGCGCGACCGCGCGCTCGGTCTGATCGCCGAAGACGCCGCCGAGGAGGCGAGCCGCGAGCTCGAGGCGCGCGTGCTCGCCGAGACCGCGCCGCTTGCGCCCGCGGCGAGCGCGACCGGCACGCGCTACCGGAAGAGCGCCGTCGCGCTCGCGGTCGCGCTGCCCGTGGGCGCCGTGTTTGCGTATCTGCTGATCGGGTATCCGCTCGCGGTCATCCCCGAGGTGAGAAACCCCGATGACTCCGCCGCCAAGGCGCAGATGGACGAGCTCTTCCGCACCGCCGAGGCCAAGCTCGCGCAGGAGCCGAACGACCTCAAGGGCTGGACGCTGCTTGCCCGCGCCAAGTCCTCGGTCGGGCAGTTCGAGGGGGCGATGGCGGCCTTCGAGCGTGCGGTGGCGCTCGACGCAAAGGACCCCGATCTCTGGGCCGACTACGCGGATGCGGCCGCCGGCGCCCAGCAAGGTCGCATGGAGGGCAAGCCGGTCGCGATGATCCGCAAGGCGCTCGCGCTCGACGCCAAGCATCCCAAGGGCCTGCTGCTCCTGGGTACGTGGCAGATCCAGTCGATGAAACTCGACGAGGCGGAGCGCACCTTCAAACTCGCCCAGCAGGTTGCCGAACCGGGAACCGCGTTCGCCTCGATCGCAGAAAACGCACTCAAGGACATCGCCGAGCGCAGAAAAGCGCCCGCCGCCGCGTCCGGCCAGCCCACGGCACAGGCCGGCGCCTCCGCGCAGGGTGACGCCGGCCCGCCGCTCGCCCGCGTGAACCTCGTCCTATCACCGGAAGCCCAGGCCGCCGCGCAGGGCAAAGGCACGGCCGTGGTGTTCGTCGTCGTACGCAGCGCCGAGACCGAGAGCGGGCCGCCCCTTGCGGCCAAGCGCATCCCCATCGGCCAGATTGGCGAGCCCGTCACCTTGACGGCCGCGGACGCCATGATCGGGCGCGAGGGGCTGCGTGCCGGTGCCAAGGTCACCATCCGCGCGCGCCTGTCGCGTGCGGGGCAGCCCACGTCGGCGCCGGGCGATTTCGAGTCGAAGCCCGTGACTGTGACCTTGCCCGCGAGTCAGCCCGTGGGGCTTGCCATCGACAGCGTGCTTCGCTGAGCCGTCACTTGGCCCCGGTCGCCACCTTTGCCCGCCACTGGGCGGCGGCGGCGGCATCGCGCCGCATGCCGCAGCGTCCCGAAGTGAGAAATTCCGCCAGTTCCTCAGCGGCCTGACGATGCCCGCGATCGGCAGCCGAGGCGAGAAGCCGCTCGGCGGCGGCCGGATCCTTGCGCACGCCGGAGCCACAGGCGGTCCAGGTGGCGTAGTGCACGATCGCCTCTCCGACGCCAGCGTCCACGGCGCGCTTCACCCAACGGGCGCCCTCACGTTGCTGCGCCTCCATGCGCTGCATCTGGGCCTGCGTCAGCGGACGGCCCGGGCGCAGGTCGGAGAGGTCTGCGTACTGGCCGTGGAACACCATCAAACCGTAGTGGAACCACGCCTCGGGCAGCGCGCCCGGCAGTTCGGCCGCGCGCTTAAGCAGTTCGAGACCTCGCCGTTCGTTGCGCGATTCGCCGCCGTCACCCGAACGCACGTAAAGCGCCAGTTCCAGCGCAGCCGCGGGATCGCCGCGCAAGGCCCGGACATTGCGCTCTGCCCGCGCGAGGTGCCGGCGGGCGTCGTTTGCGTTCCCGGTCGATAGTCGCCCGCTGTCGAGCGAGCGCTGCAACCAGTCGAGCGCCTGCTCGAAGCTCTGTGCCACGCCACGGCCATATTCGTGGGCGAGCCCGAGGTTGTACATCGCAATCGCGTTGCCCTGCTCCGCCGAGCGTCGATACCACTCGGCGGCCATCCGGTGGTCCTGCGCCCGCCCTTTGCCCGTCTCGAAGCACAGCCCGAAGTTCACCTGTGCGGTTGCATCGCCGCGCTCGGCCGCCGCCTGCCACCAGTTGCAGCTCTCGGTCTCGTTGACGGGGACGCCGCGGTTTCGCGTATAGATGCGCGCGAGCCGCGATTGGGCGGTGACGTCGCCTGCGCGCGCGAGCGGCAAGTAAAGCTCCAGCGCACGCGCGTCCTGACCAGCGTCGTAAGCACGCTGGGCTTCGGCCAGCGTGGCCCGCTGAGGATCAGCCGCGGGTGCGCTCCGGGTGTTGGGCGACTCCGCGGCACTGCGCGGCGGGTTCGACTCGCACCCCGCGATCAGCGCCGCAACCGCGAGGACGATCAGTGCGCCGGAGCGGCCAGTATCGGGGGCGGGTCTGCGACCGACAAGGGGAAACAGGGTCCAACGCATGGCACATCCTTCAGCATTTCGCTTCGAGCATGGAGCGACGGACGGAAAGACGAGAAAGCAGGGGCCACGTGCGACAGGCGGACTCACGGGATGACGCGCGGTCGAACCGCGGGGCGAGCGCCCTCAGGGCGCCTTGCGGAAATTGAGCCGCGTCGGATCCTTCGACTGGATTGCCGCCGCCCATTGGGCTGCGATCTTGTCGAGGGCGGCGGGATCGATCCCGTCGCGAGCCAGTGCGTGGCGCAGGCCGGAGGCGAAGTCGGCGCCACAGGCGCCATAGCGGAAGCAGGCATCGCGTGCCCAGAGGCTGTCCCCGCCGCAGTAGGCCCCCATCTGGCAGAGCGCAAGCTGCCATGCGATGAGCCCCGTGCTCTGGCCGAAGACCCGCGCGCCGTCGAGTTGTGCGTTCGCCGCATGCACGTAGTTGTTGAGCAGCGGCTGGGCCTGAAAGCCGAGCAGCGCGAGCGTGCCGATGTCGCCCCCGTCGAGGGTCTTCTCGATCGCCTCGTACTGCGCCTTAGAGAGACCGGTGAAGTTCACCTGGCCCTGGAAGAGCTTGCCCAGCGCCTGATAGGGCGAGCCCAGCGCATTGAGCTTCTCGATCGCGGCCATTTCGGCCGCCGCGCCCGCCTTGGCATCGAAGCCCTCGCAATACTGCCGGATCGCACGCTGATTGTCGCGGAAGCGGGCCTCGTCCTCGGCAGCCGGGAAGAGCGGCGTCTTGAACGGCGCCTTGGAGGTGCGCAGGCGCACCGGCTGAAAGCGCTCGTCGGCGAGCATCGTCTGCGCTTCGCGAGACGTGTAGAGCGTGCAGAAGGTGACGATCTCGCCGATGAAGGCCTTGGCCAGGGGTTCATTCGATGCCGCGGCGTCCCGCAGCGCTTCGAGTGCGGTCGGTCGCGTCTGCAGATCGGCGAGCAACTGCTTGCGCGGGTCGCCGAGTGTCGGCCGCGCGGGCCTTCCCGAAGCGGGTGCTGCCGCGGGCCCGCCTTGCACACTGCCCGGCGCATGGGCCGCGTCCACCGCGACGATGCGTGACTCCGCTGCGGATGCCGGGCCGGGCCCGGAGGTCGGGCTGCTTGCGCGCGCGGCCTGTGTCGCGCTGTCCGCGGCCAAGGACGTCGCCGAACCGCCGGCACGGTCGCGGAAGTAGAGCAGCGATGCGGCGACAAGCACAACCAAGGCCGCCAGCACGAGCAGACGCGTCGGATTCACTGACCGTTCGATCGGTAACGAAAACCGATGCGATTATGCGATGCGCCCGAACCACGCGACCGAGAGGGCCGCACCCAGGGTCGCAAACAGCGCCGCCGCGAGCGCAAACAGCGCCGAAACTTCGGTTTCGCGCTTCTCCACAGCCATGCGGCTCGACAGCTTTTCGTAGACCTTCTTCAGATCCGCCGCTGTGCCCGCGTAGTAGTACTCGCCTGCCGTGCGGTTGGCGATCTGCTTCAGGGTGTCCTCGTCGAGCCGCACGCGCATGCTCCAGCCCTCGAATCCAATGGTCTCGCCGGCGACCGTGCCCACGCCGACCGTGTAGATACGCACCCCGCGATCCGCCGCCATCTTGGCTGCCTCGAGCGGATCGATGCCGGTCGTGCGCTGCCCGTCGGTCAGCATGATGATGGCCGCACTCGTATAGCTGCCCGGGGCCACGGGCTCGCGGTCCTTCTTCGGCTTGTCCTGCGCCGGCTCGCCGAGCGGACGCGCACGGGAGGGCTGCCCCCACTGCATCTGGCTTACATCGATGCCGTCGTCCGGAAAGAGTGTGGCAAGCGAAACCGCGATCGCGTTGCCCGTGGCCGTCCCGCGCTGAAGCTGGAAGGCATCGATTGCGGCCACCAGATCCTCGCGCGACAGCGTCGGCAGCTGCGCCACCTGCGCCGCACCCGCGAAGGCGACGATGCCCACCCGCACATCACGCGGCAGGTCGGTGAGAAACGCCTTGGCCGCGTTCTGCGCGGCCACGAGGCGGTTCGGCTCAACGTCCTTCGCGCGCATCGAACCGGAGACATCCATCGCAAGGATGATGGTCTGCTTGTTGAGCGGTAGCGTGAGCGTGGTGACCGGCCGCGCAGCCGCGAGCAGCATGAGCGTCAGCGCAAGCAAGAGCAGGATCGGCGGAATGTGACGGCGCCAGGCCGGTCCGCGCTGGACCGCCTGCTTGATGAGCGCGAAATTGCCGTAATTGACCACGGCCTTCTTCCGCCGCCGCAGCAGCCAGACATAGACGAACACCAGAAGCGGCGGCAGCACGAGCAGCCAGAGGAACGTAGGCCAGAGAAAAATCGGGAGCGTCATGCCACCACTCCTTGGGCAGAACGGGGGGCGGCAGCCGCGTCGGTGCGGCGGCCGGATGAAACAAGCGCAGAGGCATTGCTCGCTCTACGCTGGCGGTGCCGCCGCTCGGCAAGATAGGCAAGCACGTTGTCGAGCACGCTTCGGTCGGTCGTGAGTGTCAGCAGCGGCACGCCGACCCGGGCGAGTGCCGCGTCGATTGACTCCCGCTGGGCCGCGGCGAGCCGGTCGAAACGCGCGCGCAGCGCCGGATCGCTCGAGTCGATGAACATCTGCTCGCCGGTCTCCGGGTCTTCGAAGGTCATGAGACCGACGTCCGGCAGGACGCTCTCGAGCGGATCGGTCAGTTTGACCGCGAGCACGTCATGACGCTCGGCGAGCCGCCCGAGCGGAATCCCCCAGCCCGGCTGGGAGATGAAGTCGGTGAGCACGAAGACGGTCGAGCGCCGCCGGATCGTCGCCGCCGCACGCTCGAAGAGCCGGGCGAGGTCGGTCGCGCCCACCGGGGCGAGCGTCGGCCGACCAAGCAACCGATGCGCGATCTCGAGCACGTGGCGGCGACCGCTCCGCGCCGGGATGACCGTATCCACCGCGCCGCCGTAGATCATCGCCCCGACCCGGTTGCCCCGCGATGCGATGAGCCGGGCCATGAGCACGGCGAACTCGATCGTGATGTCGCGCTTGTTGCGCGGCCCCGAGCCGAACGCCGTGGACGGCGAAAGATCCGTGAGAAGCCAGGCCGACATTTCCCGGTCCTCGGCGTACTGGCGCACATGGGGAACCTGCAGCCGTGCCGTGACGTTCCAGTCGATGTGACGGACATCGTCATGCATCTGGTATTCGCGCAGATCGACGAGGTCGATGCCTGCCCCGCGAAAGAGCGTGCGGAAATCGCCCTGAAGCAGACCGTCGAGACGACGGAGCGCCGTCCATTCGAGCCTTCGGAGCAGCCGCTCGGCCTCCCCTGCGTGCGGCATGGCTTCGGCGAGTGCATGGGCGTCGCCGTCGAGGTCGTGCCCCTCCTCGCTGCCCGGCACGAGCGCCAGGGGCGCGGCACGCTTGCGTGATCCTCCGAACCAGCGTGAGAGCGTCCTCTTCATGGTGCTGTCCGTGCTCTCCGTGTCGGGCTGCCGCACATTGCGTCGGGTCGTCTCAATCCACCTTTACGCGGCTTGCACGAGGTTGCCTTCGCGCGTGCCATCGCGGGCTGCCTCTTCCTCCGCCGACTTCAGGGCTTCGCGCGGCAGGCTGAGTCGGCCCGTGAGCTTCGCGAGCAGCGCATCCGCGGTGAGCCCCTCGCTCATCGCCTCATACGAGAGCGTGAGCCGATGGCGGAGCACATCGTTGACAAGCGCTGCGACATCCTCGCCGAGCACGTAGCGGCGACCGCGCATCAGGGCAAGCGCCCGCGCGCCTTCGATGAGCGAGATCGACCCGCGCGGCGAGGCGCCGAGCGTGATGTACTTGCGCAGCTCCGGCAGGCCGACGCTCGCGGGCTCGCGCGTTGCGGCCACGAGCTTCACCGCGTAGCGCACGAGGGCGGGGTCGACATACACCGCGCGACATTCGCGCTGCAGTTCGATCAGTTCGGCGAGCGTGGCGGCCTGCGCGATCGCCTCGGCCGCGCCGGTGACGCGCTGCACGATCACGAATTCCTCATCTGCGCTTGGGTAGCCCACCAGCACCTTCATCATGAAGCGGTCGACCTGCGCCTCGGGTAGCGCGTAGGTGCCCTCGGTCTCGATCGGGTTCTGGGTCGCCATGACGACGAACGGGCGCGGCACGCGGTGCGTCTCGCCTGCGATCGTCACCTGCCGCTCCTGCATGACCTCGAGCAGCGCGCTCTGCACCTTGGCCGGTGCGCGGTTGATCTCGTCGGCAAGCAGCAGGTTCGTGAACACCGGCCCGAGCGTGGTCGAGAAATCCCCGGTCTTCTGGTTGTACATGCGCGTGCCGACGAGATCGGCCGGCACGAGATCCGGCGTGAACTGGATACGCCGGAACGCCCCGCCGATCGCCTCGGCCAGCGTCTTCACGGTCAGCGTCTTGGCGAGGCCCGGCACACCCTCGACGAGCAGATGGCCTTGTGCGATGAGGGCGATCAGCACGCGCTCGAGAAAGGCATCCTGCCCGACGACGACGCGCTTGACTTCGTAAAGCACCCGTTCGCAGAGCGAAGCGCTGTAGGCCGCGGGATCGGAGCTGGAGAGGCTGTTCATGCTTGAGACCTGTGGATGGGACGCATCAAGGGGCGAGGACAGGACAACGGAGACAAGGTTCAGAACGGCGGGATCCCCACCGCGCTCGCAGCGTTCTCGATCGGCACCGCGAAACCGATGCCGACGAAGGTGCGGTCGCCCTCGTTCGGATTGAGGATGGCCGTGACGATGCCGATCACTTCACCATCGGCATTGATCAGCGGCCCGCCCGAGTTGCCCGGATTCGCTGCCGCATCGAACTGGATCAGGTTGGTCATCACCTGGTTCCCTTCGGGCGAGCGGAAATTGCGGCCTTTGCCCGAGACGACCCCGGCCGAAAGCGAGGGCCCGATGCCGAACGGAAAGCCCACGGCGAAGACATGGTCGCCCTGCGCAAGCCCGGCGGTCGACGCCATCGCCGCGGGAACGAGATCATCGGGAATGGTCTTTGGCCGGATGACCGCGAGGTCGTGCTCGGGCCGCGTGCCCATGAGCAGTGCGTCGCTCGCAGTGCCGTCGAAGAAAGTCACCTTGATCCGGTCGGAGCCCGCGACCACGTGCAGGTTCGTGAGGATCGTGCCGTTCTCGAGGATCACGACGCCGCTGCCGACACCGTTCTCCTTCTCCTCCCCGCTCTTCGGATCGACCACGAAGCCATCCACGCGCACGACCGACCGCTCGATCGTCTCGTAGGCCTTCGCTGCGGGGGACGGCAGCGTGACGCTTTTCAACGCATGTTCGACTGCCGCATCGATGTCCTCCTGCGTGAGGCGCTGCGCGGGCGCGGTCCCCGCGTGTTGCCAAAGGTGGACAGGCACGAGCACGGCGAGCGCCCCGAGCGCACCGAAGATCGCCGAGCGAAGCGCCGGCCGGGCGGCCAAGGCCCGACGGACTCGCGCGTGAAGCACGGCCCATCCGGTGCGTGCACGCTTCCCGAAAGACACCCGATCGGCCACGTTGCCACCTCGCGCGCTCAGGCAGTTGTTCGACGGCCTGACTTTAGCGCTTTCTTCGGATCGACGCATGCTTGGACACACCCTGCCGTGGCACACTGCGATCGGGAATTACCCTCGGAGTTGACTTTCATGGCACACCGCAAGAGCGCTGCACGCATGGCCAAGGCGAGACGGATTGCGCACCTCGAGAGCCTGACTGCACCCTCTGCGGCGCAGCAGCGCGACGGACCGCCCGCACCGTCGGGCGCAGTGTGGGCCCGGCTCGAAGCTCAACTCTCCGGCCATGTCGTGCTTCCGGGCGATCCCGCCTACGACGCCGATCGCCAGGAGGCGAATCCGGCGTTCCACTACTGGCCGATCGCCATCATCTACTGCGCCAGTGAAGACGATGTCGTGACGAGCCTCGCCTTCGCGGCCGAGACGCGGATCCCGTTCGCCGTACGCTCGGGCGGACACAGCACCGCGGGCTATTCGGTCTGCAACGGCCTTGTGATCGACATCTCGCTGATGAACGACGTGGTGATCGACGCGCCAAACGCGCGCATCATCGCGAGTGCAGGTGCGAACTGGGACAAGTTCAATGGCACGCTCGGCAGTTCGGGCTGGCATGTGCCAACGGGAGCCTGCGGCAGCGTTGCGTGGCCGGCTTCGTGCAGGGCGGCGGCTACGGCTACACGTCGCGGAAGTACGGCATCCAGAGCGACTGCGTCGAGTCGTTCCGCGTCGCGCTGGCGCCAGGGCATCCCCTCGGGACCGTGGCCATCGCCTCGGCCGAGGTCAACCCCGATCTGTTCTGGGCGCTGCGTGGCGGCACCGGGGGCAACTTCGGCGTGGTGACGCAGGTGGTCTACCGTGCAGTGCAGCTGCCTTCGGTCTGGGCGTGGGCCATCTCCTGGGATGCAGCCCATGCGGCTCAGGCGCTGGCACTGATGCAGGGGGAGTTCATGCTGAGCGGTTGCCCGGATGAGCTCGGCTACATGATGAATATCGGCTTCTTCCAAGGCCAGCCGGTATACATGGCGCAAGGAATGTATGCCGGCTCCCGCGATGCCGGCGTGGCGGCGATCGCCTCGCTGCTCGCCATTCCCTCGGCACAGCTCTTGGTCGATCAGGTCGGCAGCTACCCGGCGATGGATGCCTATCTCGAGGACAACCCGTTTCCGCTGCCGGACCAGCCCGAGGGCACGCCCGAGGGCAAGCGCTCCTGCTACATCGTGGCGCCGATGGGGCAGTCCGATTGGCAGCGCGTGGTCGACTACATGGCCACCTCACCCAATGCATGGAGCCTCGCCTACACCGAGCCGTACGGCGGCGCGATCAACCGCGTCCCGGTCGCCGACTCCGCGTTCATCCACCGAAGCGCCGCCTTCGACTTCGTGGTGGACATCTTCTGGCGAGACATTGCAGAGCAGGCCCGGATGCTCTCCTGGGTCGACGGCCTCATGGCGCTTGTGGCGCCGTTCGCCAACGGCGAGGTCTACCAGAACTACCCCCAGGCCGACCTCGCGAACTGGTCGCAGGCCTATTTCGGCGCGGCCTATCCGCGGCTGCAGCAGGTGAAGGCCACATACGACCCGGCGAACTTCTTCCGCTACGCGCAGAGCATCGTGCCCGCCGCCGCAGCAGAACCTTGACCGTCTAGCCGATCGCCGCAACCCGCACGCAACCCCTCCCTGCTCGCTTTGCGGCATACATCGCCTCGTCCGCGCGCTTGAACAGGCTGTCGACGTGGCTTTCGATCGGCGGGTGGATTGCGATGCCGATCGAAGCACCGAGGCGTGCCTCGACCATGCGCGGCACCGTCGGATCGCCGTGATCGGTCGCGAGCTGGAACAACGGCGACATCAGCTCCAGGATGCGCTCGCTCACCTCGAGCGGCGTGTCCGGCATGACATTGCCTTCGAGCAGTGCCACGAACTCGTCACCCCCCAGACGGGCGACCGTATCCGTTTCGCGCACGGCGCGAAGCAGCCGTCGCGCGGTCTGCCGCAACGCGTCGTCACCCGCCCCATGGCCCCAGGTGTCGTTGACTGCCTTGAAGCCATCGAGATCGATGAACAGCAACGCGACACACTCCTGCGTGCGGCGCGCGCGGGCAAGCGCCCGCTCCACCCGTCCATGCAGCGCAGCGCGATTGGGTAGTCCGGTCAACGAGTCGTGCTCCGCGATGAAACGCAGCTGTTCCTGAGCCTGAACCCGTGCCGAAACGTCCTCCACCAGGCACATGATGGAAAGCAGCCGCCCACGCGTGTCACGGAGCGCGGAGTTGAACCACTCGCAATGCACGCGGGAGCCGTCGGCGCGACGATGAATCGCCTCGGCCCGGTTGCTCACGGCCTCGCCGCGTTCGAGCTGCGCGAGCGCAATCCGCAGGTGCGCAACGCAGTCCTCATCGGCACACAGCGTCTGGAACAGATCGTCCGCCAGCGCGGTTCGCTCGTAGCCGAACATCTCGACCGCGCGCGGCGACCACGCGGTGAGGCGCAGATCGCCGTCGAACTCCACCAGGGCCAGCGGCGAGTTGTGCATGTGCCCAAGCAGCCGCTGATTGGCCACGTGCAGCGCCTCGGAGGTCGTCTTCAGCTCATGCAC
>CAZSTF010000065.1:0-12849 GCA_964609555.1 uncultured Alcaligenaceae bacterium
TAGCCCATCGCGCCCATGATCGCCATCACGATGAGCGGGTTGCCGACGAGCACGAAGAGCGACAGCACCACGGCGGGGAGCAGTTCCCCGCCCAGGGTCGTGAAGTCGAGCTTCGCGCCGAGATCGATGAAGAAGAACAGCAGCAGGAAATCGCGAAGCCCGGTCATCCGCGCGCCGATCGCCTCGCGATAAGGCGTGGAGGCGAGCGAGAAGCCGGCGAGGAAGGCCCCGGCCTCCTTCGAGAACCCCGCCCACTCGCCGAGCGCCGCGAGCCCCGTGCCCCAGGCGATCGCGAAGATGAGGAGCAGCTCCTGCGAACGCGCCATCGCACGCACGAGACCGGGCAGGAGCCAGCGCATGAGCACGTAAAGCGCCGCCGCGGCGAGCACGATGCGGCCACCGAGGGCGAAGAGTGTGTCGGTGGTGGCTGCCTCGCCACGGTCGCGGAGCGCGCTCATCGCCATCATCGCCACCACGACCGCGATGTCCTGCACGATCAGGAAGCCGACGGCGATGCGGCCATGCAGGCTGTCCAACTCGCGCTTGTCCGAGAGCAGCTTGACGATGATGATCGTGCTCGAGAAGGTGAGCGCCACGGCGACATAGAGCGCTTCGAGCCAGCCTTTGCCCAAGGCGAGGATGAGCGCAAAGCCGATGACGATCGTGAAGGCGAGCTGGCCGAGGCCCGTGGCCAGGGCGACAGGGCCGATGTGCCGCACGTGGTGGAGGTCGAGCTTCAGACCCACGAGGAACAGCAGCACGGCCACCCCGATCTGGGCGAGCAGGTCGATCTGGTCGTGCGCGTGCACGAGGCCGAGCACGGCAGGCCCGGCCACGATACCCACGGCGATGTAGGCGATGAGCACCGGCTGGCGCAGGCGTGTGGCGACCGCACCGACCAAGGCGGTGATCGCGAGCAGGAGCGCCATTTCGGCAAACGGGGCAGCGGTCATCGCAGGGGAGCGATCACGGTGGACGGAATCTGCGTTGATTGTCCCCGCTGCCTGACGCCCGGGTTTGGCCTGGATCAGTCCGCGGACGGTCCGCGCGACAGGGAAACCCGCATGGGCCTCCGACTACACTCAATCGACCGACCACTCACCGTCTCGCCGCGTCTGCGCCGGGCTTTCGTGCCGGTGCCGCGACGGGCCCTTCGCCATGGCTGCCGTCGACTTCTCCCCGCTCGCCCGCAAGGACGTGGCGAGCCACTTCCACCCCTACACCAACCTGCGCGCAATCGAGAAGGAGCCGCCCCTCGTCATCGTCGCGGGCGACGGCGTCGAGGTGATCGACGAACGCGGCAAGCGCTACATCGAAGGCATGGCCGGGCTCTGGTGCGCGGCACTCGGCTTCTCCGAGCGGCGACTCGCCGAGGCCGCGCGGCGGCAGATGGAGACCTTGCCCTACTACCACACCTTTTCGGGCAAGGCGCACAACACCGTGGCCGAACTGGCCGCCCGCCTCACGGCGCTCGCCCCGACCGAGGCGCTCCGCCGCGGCCGGGTGCTCTTTGCCAACTCCGGCTCGGAAGCGAACGACACCGCGGTCAAGCTCGTGCGCTACTACTGGAACGCCCGCGGCCGGCCGCACAAGAAGAAGATCATCGCCCGCGGCCGCGCCTATCACGGCGTGACGCTCGCCTCGGCCTCGCTCTCGGGCATCCCGATGATGCACTGGCACTTCGACCTGCCGCTCGACTTCGTGCGCCGCGTCACGTGCCCGCATCCGTATCACCACGCGCTCGAAGGCGAGAGCGACGCAGCCTTCACCGACCGGCTCGCCGCCGAACTCGAAGCGCTGATCGAGAAGGAAGGGGCCGACACGATCGGCGCCTTCATCGCCGAGCCGGTGCAGGGCGCGGGGGGCGTGATCGTGCCGCCGGCGGATTACTTCGCGAAGATCCAGCCGATCCTTCGCCGGCACGAGATCCTCTTCATCGCTGACGAGGTCATCACCGGCTTTGGTCGCACCGGCGAGCGCTTCGGCAGCCAGACCTTCGGCATCGAACCCGATCTCATGACCACGGCCAAGATGGTCACGTCGGCCTACGTGCCACTCTCGGCCCTCTTCGTGAGCGAGGCGATCTACGAGGCCTGCGCCGATGCGAGCGTCGAGGCCGGTGTGTTCGGCCACGGCTACACCTACTCGGGGCATCCGCTCGCCTGCGCGGTGGCGCTCGAAGCGCTCGCGATCTATGACGAGCGCGACCTCGTGGGCCATGTGCGGCGCGTGGCGCCCGTCCTGCAGGATGCGCTTCGCCGCTACGCCGGGCACCCGCTCGTCGGCCACAGCCGCGGCGTCGGCCTGATCGGCGCGGTCGAACTGGCCGAGGACAAGGCGGCGCGAAAGCCCTTCGACCCCAGGCGCGGCGTGGGCGCGTATCTCGTCCGCCGCGCGCAGGAGCACGGCCTGATCCTGCGCGTGATGGCGGGCGACATCATCGCCTTCTCGCCGCCGCTCATCATCACCGAGGCCGAACTGCGCGAACTGCTCGCGCGCTTCGAGCGCGCGCTCGAGGAGACCTGGGCCTGGGTGCGGAACGGCTGAGCGAGGACATGCATGGAGATCAAGATCACCCTCACCCCCACGGCACAGCGCCTCGTACGCGCGACCGAGTTCAAGTTCTCGACCGATGCGCCGGCCGGGATGACCATGCCCGGGGTCGGTGACCTGATGCGGGTCACGCTCGACGAGCCGCCGGTGTTCCTGAAGGTCATCCAGCGGGCGTATGACTTCACGACCTCGCCGGTGACGGTGACCTTCGTGCTGGGCGCGCCGGATTGACAGCCCCTGTCCAGGGGCAAGGCGCACGGGAGTGACGCGGGCGCGTGTTGTGCCTGGGTGCAACCGAATGTTTCCGTCGTCGTCGTGCCACGGAACCATTCGAGCGGTTGTCGGACAATAAGGGGTCATTCCGAGGTTTGCCCTTTCCCCATGCCCGTCCGTCCCCGACGCCCGCGCGCGTCCGCCCTTGCCATTGCCATCGCTGCCGTGCTGAGCGCCGCCGTGCCGATCGCGCCGAGCGTTGCACAAACCCCCGCTGAGCCGGTGCCGACAACCAACCCGTCCCCGACCGCGCCCACCCCCGCCCCTGCACCGACGCGACCGCAGGACGGGCGCCCCGCCGACGGTGCGCAGCGCGTGGCGCCGGTCGAGGTGACCGGCCGCAACACGGGCACCGACGAGCGGCGCAATTCGAGTGCCGCGAAGATCGTGATCACGCGCGAGGACATCGAGCAGTACGGCGACTCGAATCTCGGCGACGTGATGCGGCGACTGCCGGGGGTCACCGTCGGCGGTCGCCCCGGGCGGCCCGGGCCGCCGCAGATGCGCGGCATGGGGGGCGGCTTCACGCAGATCCTCATCGATGGCCAGCGCATTCCGCCGGGCTTTTCGCTCGAGCAACTCTCGCCCGAGCAGGTGGAGCGGATCGAGATCCTGCGCGCACCGACCGCCGAGACGGGCGCCCGGGCGATTGCCGGCACGATCAACATCATCCTGCGCGAGCCACTTCGGCAGACGAACAACGACCTGCGCGGTGGCGTCTCGGTCGAGCGCGGCCGCGTGTCGCCTGATCTCGGCTGGACGCGCAATGACACCTTCAGCGCGAACGGCACCTACAACATCACTGCCTCGGCCCGGCGGCCGCACCAGCTCACCGACACCGAGACTGACACGACCTACGGCGACACGCGCGACGGCCGCACCGTGCTCGAGCAGCATTCGTTCGGGCAGAGCGAGAACCGGAACCAGAACTACTTTGCGCAGACGCGGCTCCAGTGGCGCCTGGGCGCGGGCGAGATGGCCTCGATCCAGCTGCTCGGCGGCCACAACCTGAACGACACCCGCTCGACCGGTGTGTTGACCCAGCCGATCGGCTTCGAGCCCGCCCCCTACGCGACGCGCCGCGGTCTGTTCGATGGCGAGTTCAACTTCGGCCGCCTGAACCTGATGCTGAACCGTCGCTGGGACGCGCAGCTGCGCTACGAGCTGCAGGGCGGTGTCGGTGGCTTCGGCTCGGAGACCCACTCGATTGCCGAGAACTTCAACGCCGATGGCTCGCGGCGGCTGCTTCAGACGACGGACGGCCGCGTGCGCGACCGCGGCGGCCGCTTTGCCGGCAAGTTCGTCTACAACACGACCGGGGAGCCCTCGCACGCGCTGACCTTCGGCTGGGAGGTGGAGGGCGTGAAGCGGCGCGAGAACTCGCTCACGCTCCTGAACGGCCGTCCGCAGCTCGAAGAGTTGGGCAGCGTGTTCAACGTCTCCTCACTCCGGAGCGCGTTCTACGTGCAGGACGAGTGGGATCCCGCGCCCGACTGGTCGGCCAACCTCGGGCTTCGCTACGAGGAAATCGTCACCAAGTCGAGCGATGCTGCGGACCGCTTCCGCAACGTGAGCCGTGTGCTCACGCCGCTCGGGCACGTGGTCTGGCGCTTCTCGGCGCCGCGGCGTGATCAGGTGCGGCTCTCGCTTACCCAGAGCTATCGCCCGCCCAACATCCAGCAGCTCACCACGCGGCCGCAGCTCTCGGCCAACTATCCGGTGCCGGGGCCCAACCTCTTCAACCAGCCGGACCGCGCAGGCAATCCGAACCTGAAGCCCGAGCGCGCGAATGGTCTCGATCTGGCCTACGAGCAGTACCTGCGCTCGGGCGGCGTGTTCTCGGTCAACCTGTTCGCGCGGGACATCAAGGACCTCGTGCGCAACGTCACCACGCTCGAGACCGTGAGCTGGGCAAGCGTGCCGCGGTATGTGAACCGGCCGGTGAACTTCTCGAAGGCCACCACCCGCGGCATCGAACTGGACGCCAAGTTCCAGCTCGCCGAGGTCGTCGACGGATTGGGTGCGCTCGGTCGGCTTTCGGTCAAGGCCAATGGCGCGTTCTACACCTCGCGCGTGGCCGGAGTGCCCGGCCCGGACAACCGCATCAACGAGCAGCCGAAGTTCACCGGCAACCTCGGGCTCGACTACCGCTTTCCGGGCACGCCGCTCGCCGTGGGCGGCACCGTGGCCTGGACGCCGGCCTACGAGACGCAGTTGACCGAGACGCTGCGCCAGCGGCTGTCGACCAGGCGCGTCTTCGATGCCTACGCGCTCTGGAACTTCAACGCAACCACGCGGCTTCGCTTCTCGGTGTCGAACATCGCCCCGCTCGATTCGATCACGACGCAGACCCAGATCGAGGATGCGATCCGGCAGACGACTGTGAGCAACGGGCGCACGGATACGAGCTACTCCTTGCGGCTCGAGATGCGCCTCTGACCGAGGGCTGCTGCGGCGCACCCTCACCCGCGCCTTTGGCGCACCCTCTCTCAATGGGAGAGGGTTGCACACCAAACTCCGTCTACCAGTGGGAGAGGGTTGCGCACCAAACTCCCTCTCCCCCCGGGAGAGGGCTGGGGTGAGGGAACCCGAGCGCGCCCGGCATAGCTGCTATCGATCGACTGCGGGTCGAACCCGGGCGGCCCGAGGCGGGCTTTCTCTAACATGCGGTCCACGCTCCCAGAGAGGAGCCAGAACGGAGGGGCGCCGACGGGCGCGTGGAGCATGTACGGATTCTTCGAACGAGTAGCCGCCTGGCTTGCCATCGCAGGCGGGCTGATTCTTTGCGCGATTGCGCTCATGACGGTCGCGAGCGTCACCGGCCGTGCCTTGGTCTGGGCCGGGCTCGGGCCGATCCCGGGCGACTTCGAGCTGGTCGAGATGGGGGTGGCGGTCGTTGTCTTCTTCTTCCTGCCTTGGTGCCACCTGCGCGGGGGCCACGCCGCGGTGGATCTGCTCTACACGCGCTTCTCGGTCATGGCGCAGCGTCGGCTCGCCCTGCTGTCCGAGTGGCTCGTGCTCGCGGTGTGGCTGCTGCTCACCTGGCGGCTTTGGTATGGCCTCGCCGACAAGTTCCGCGACCGGGAGACGACGTTCATCCTGCAGCTTCCGGTGTGGTGGGCCTACGCGCTCTGCTTTGCCGCAGCCGTCCTGGGCTGCCTGATCTATCTCGCGAAGGCACTCCATGAGACGCGAGGTGGCGCGGTCGTGATGACCACGGGCGGAGGCCACGCATGACGATTCTGGGCATCTCCGGTGTGGCGCTCGCGCTCTGGGCCTTCGTGGTGCTGCTCGGGCTCATCTTCCTGCGTGTGCCAATCGGGCTCGCGATGCTCGTCTGCGGCCTCAGTGGCGCATGGCTCATGTACGGCAACCTCGCGCCGATCCTGAACCAGCTGAAGCAGTTCACCTACGCGACGTTTTCGAATCACTCGCTGTCGGTCGTGCCGCTCTTTCTGCTCATGGGGCAGTTCGCGATGATCGGCGGGCTGTCGCGGGCGCTCTTCACGGCGGCAGAGGCGTGGATCGGCCAT
Source organism: uncultured Alcaligenaceae bacterium (assembly GCA_964609555.1). Classification (GTDB taxonomy): domain Bacteria; phylum Pseudomonadota; class Gammaproteobacteria; order Burkholderiales; family Casimicrobiaceae; genus Casimicrobium. The sequence continues at coordinate 6,360 of CAZSTF010000065.1, forward strand.
CGCCGCGGCGGGGTCGCGCTCTCGGCGGTGGGTGCCTGCGCGGGCTTTGGCGCGATCTGCGGCTCCTCGGTCGCCACCGCCGCGACGATGGGGCAGGTGGCGTTGCCGGAACTGCGCCGCAATGGCTACTCGGGCGGACTCGCCACCGGGGTGCTCGCCGCGGGCGGTACGCTCGGCATCCTCATCCCGCCGTCGATCATTCTCGTGATCTACGCCGTGCTCACCGAGCAGAACATCGCCAAGCTCTTCCTCGCCGCCTTCGTCCCCGGCATCCTCGCGATGATCGGCTACATGATCGTGGTGGCGCTCGTCGTGCGGCTCTCGCCCGGCTCGGCGCAGCCGCTGCCGAAGGCCTCGCGCGAGGAGCGGATCGCCACCACGAAAGCGGTCTGGCCCGTGGTCGTGATCTTCCTCGCGGTCGTCGGTGGCATCTATGGCGGCATCTTCACGCCGACCGAGGGCGCGGCGGTCGGTGCCGCGGGCACCGGGCTCGTCGCCTTCCTGAATGGCAGCCTGCGCTGGACGCAACTCAAGGAGGCGCTCAAGGGCACCGCGGTCGCCTCGGGCATGATCTACCTGATCCTGCTCGGCGCCGGCGTGTTCAACACGTTTCTTGCGCTTTCGCAACTCCCGCAGACGGCTGCTGCGACGGTTGCCGGCATGGGGCTCTCGCCCTGGCTTGTCCTCGCACTCATCCTCGTGCTCTACCTGATCCTTGGTTGCGTGATGGACTCGCTTTCAATGATCCTGCTCACGGTACCGATCTTCTTTCCGATCGTGATGGGGCTCGACTTCGGCCTCAAGCCCGAGGAGCTCGCGATCTGGTTCGGCATCCTCGTCCTGATGGCAGTCGAGGTCGGCATGATCACGCCGCCCGTGGGCATGAATCTCTTCGTCATCAACTCGATCGCGCGCGACATCCCGATCGGCGAGACCTTCCGCGGCGTGATGCCGTTCGTGGCGAGCGACATCATCCGCATCACGATCCTCGCCGCCTTCCCGGCGATCACGCTGTTCGTGCTCAGGATCTGATCCGCGCCGCGTCCTCTTGCTCAGTCGAGCAGCGTGAACAGCGCGTCGCGCAGGTCGGACTTGCCCTCGAAGCCTATGCCCGGCAGTGAGGGCAGGGTGACGTAACCGTTCTGCACGGCCACGCCGTCCGGGAAGCCGCCGTAAGGCTGGAACAGGTCTGGGTAGCTCTCGTTGCCGCCGAGGCCCAGTCCGGCAGCGATGGCGAGCGACATTTGATGCCCACCATGGGGGATGCACCGCGACGGAGACCAGCCATGCTCGCGGAGCATATCGAGCGTCCGCAGGTATTCGACGAGCCCGTAACTCAACGCACAGTCGAACTGCAGCCAGTCACGGTCCGGTCGCATGCCGCCGTAGCGGATGAGATTGCGTGCATCCTGCATCGAGAACAGGTTCTCACCTGTCGCAAGCGGGGCGTCGTAGGCCGCGGCAAGTCGGGCGTTGAGGTCGTAATCGAGCGGGTCACCGGCCTCTTCGTACCAGAAGAGCGGATAGCCGCGCAGGGCGCGGGCATAGTCGAGCGCCGTCGCGAGATCGAAACGTCCATTGGCGTCCACGGCCAACTTCTGTCCCGGGCCGAGCATCTCAAGCACCGCTTCGATGCGTGCGCAGTCCTCGGCAAGCGGAGCGCCGCCAATCTTCATCTTGACCACGGAATAGCCACGCTCAAGGTAGCTCTCCATCTCTCGCCGGAGACCGTCGAGCCCCTTGCCGGGGTAGTAGTAGCCGCCCGCGGCATAGACGAACACCCGTGGGTCGGCTTCACCTGTGCCATGGCGCTCGGCCAGTAGTTGATGCAGCGGCTTGTCCGCAATCTTGGCCACTGCATCCCACACCGCCATGTCGATGGTCCCCACAGCAACGGAGCGCTCGCCATGCCCTCCAGGTTTCTCGTTTTTCATCATGCAGGCCCAGATGCGATGGGGATCGAGGTTTTCGCCCGATGGGTCGACGAGCGACGCCGGGTCCGCCTCCAGGATCCGGGGGGCGAAGCGCTCGCGAATGAGCGCGCCTTGACCATAGCGTCCGTTGGAGTTGAATCCGAAGCCCACAACGGGACGCCCATCCCGAATCACGTCGGTGACGACAGCCGCGACGCTCAGCGTCATCTTCGAGAAGTCAATGTAGGCGTTGCGGATAGGCGAGGCGATCGGTCGTGTGGATTCGAGAATCTTCGTGATCTTCATGTGTGAGCAATGCGCGTGACGCAGACTGTCATTTCGGGAGGGAGGAACCACCACAGATTGCAATCGACTGCCCGGTGATCGCGGCGGCAGCAGGCGAGAACAGGAAGGTGACCAGCGCAGCGACCTCGTCGGGCTCGATCAGCCGACCGATGGGCGGAAGTCTGGGGGCAGAGGCCGCGCGCGCGGGGTCGTCGAGCATCCGGGTTCGCGTGGCGGCTGGCGCAACCACGTTGACGGTGACGCCGTGCGATGCGACTTCGGCGGCCCAACTCCGGGCCAGTGCCACCAGCGCGGCCTTGCTTGCAGCGTATTGGCTTCGGCCCGCCAGACCATCGGCCACCCGGCTGCCGATGAGGGTCACACGTCCGAAGCCACGCTCGGCCATGCGCGGGACGAGACAATCCGCCAGCAATGTGGCCGCAGCGACATGCAGACGCCACATGCGCTCACCCGCAGCCGGATCGAGCACGCCCAAGGGCGCCGCCGCGAGCACCCCGGCCGCATGAACCAGGCCATCGATCTCCGGGAGGGTGCGAGTGAACGACGCGAGGGAATCCGTATCGAGCAGGTCGACGGTCACTGGCCTGAAGGCGTCGTGCGAAACGGTCGGCGGGGCGCGATCCGCACCGATGACGCGCCAACCCGTTCCGATCAGGCCGACAGCGACCGCGCGGCCGATCCCGCTGGAACTGCCCGTGACCAGGGCCGTGCGCCGATCACTCGACACGAATGTTCGCCTCGGTGATGATGCGTTGCGACTGCGCCATGTCATCGCGCTGGAAGCGCGCGAAGTCCTCCGGGGATCCGCCACTGACGAGGATGCCCTGCGCGGTCAACCGCTCGCGCATCTCACCCGCAAGTGCCTTGTTGACTTCGACGTTGAGTCGCTGGACGATCTCGGCGGGCGTCCTGGCGGGCACCCAGATGCCATACCAGGTATAGGCTTCGAAGCCACGGATCGAGTCCGCAACCGTCGGCACCTCGGGCAGCGTGGGCACCCGTTGCGCCGAGGTCACGGCAATCACCCGCAGTGCACCGCTCTTGTGATGCTGCAGCGAGCCGAGAATCGGATCGATGAAGCCGTCGATGCGTCCGCCGAGCAGGTCCTGCATCGCCGGTGCCGTCCCTTTGTAGGGGACGACCGTGAAGTCGAAGCCTCCTGCGCGGCGCAGCCGTTCAGTGGCCAGGTGGCCGGCGGACCCGATGGAGCCGACGGCAAAGGTTGCCTTCCCTTGCTGCTCCCGGGCGTAGCGGATCAGCGAGGCGATATCGGTGACCGGGATGTTCTTGTTGACGGTCACCGACAAGGGTGCCTTGGCGACCAGCACGACCGGAATGAAGTCACGTTCGACGGCGTAGGGAACCGACCTCATCGTCATCGGGGCGGTGACGAAGGTCGAGGCGTTGAACAGGACCGTGTAACCATCGGCCGGTGCCTTGGCCACGCTGTCCGCGCCGATGATGCCATTGCCGCCCGCGCGGTTGTCGACGAGGAACTGTTGCCCGGTCTGCTCGGACAGCTTCTGCGCAAGCATCCGCCCGACCGCGTCAAGCGTTCCGCCGGGCGGAAAGGGGATGACCATCCGCACCTGCTTCTGAGGCCAGGGTTGGGCCGCGGCGGATCCAAGTGTGAGGGCCGTGGCAAGCCCCGCCAACAGGGAACGAAGGACGTGGCGACGTTTCATGGCGTTGTCTCCTTGTTTCAGCGTTTGAGTTGACCGACGCGAGCCAGGGCGGCGCGCAAGGCTTCAATTTCTTCTGCAGAGGGCTGTTCCGTCGGTGCCCTCACGGTCGGCGAGTCGAGGATGCCCGCGAGATACATGCCGTACTTCATGCGGCCGTGCGCCTCTCCGGTAGGCTCGCCGGCACCGTAGACGGCATCCTTGAGCGGCGTGATCCGGGCCTGGATGTCGATGGCCCGAGTCAGATCCCCCGCTTTCACGGCAGACCAGAGGTCCGCGATCAGCTGTGGGATGAAGGTGGCGAAGCCGACCAAGGCACCGTCCACACCTTGCACCATGGAGGCGAGCAGATACTCGTCGTGGCAGGTCAGGATGGCCTTGGACGCGTCGGCCGCGCGGATGGCTGCGATGTCACGCGCATACTTGTTCATCTCGCGCTGCCCGACCTTGAAGGCACGCAGGTACGGCAGCCGGGCCAGTTCGGCGAGGAGATCGCTGCTGTAGGAGGCCCGTGTCCAGGCCGGGTAGACGTGACAGACCAAATCAAGATCGGGGGCGGCCGCGTGGATGGCTTCGAAGTAGGCGATGGCATGACTCGGCTTGAAGCCGAAGCGAAGCCAATGGTGTGGCGGCATGACGTCGATCGCAACGGCACCCGCCTCGGCGGCGGCCCGGGTGTGGGCCTGTGCCTCGGCGATGCCCTCGCAGACGACCGATGAGATGACCGGCAGCCGGCCACGGACCGCGTCGGCCACGATCCGTGTCACTTCAGCGCGTTCGGATGGGGTCAGGGAGAACACTTCACCCGTGTGGCCATTGGTCATCACGGCAACCACACCCGCATGTCCGGCGAGCCACTGCGCGAGTCGCGTGAGCGCGGGCGCGTCGATGCCTCCGTCTTCGGTGAACGGGCAGGCAATGGCGGGGATGATGCCGCCATAATCGAAAATTCCTGGCATGTGAGTCGAAACTCCGGTGCGTCAATTGGTGACGGCATGATCGGAGGTTGCAGTCTGGTGTGTCCAATACCCGATTCGCATGCAACTATGCATTCGCTATCGATGGGGCCGCAGAATCGACCGCTCGACCTCGACTGGCTCGAGGACTTCGTCACCCTCGCCAAGACGGGCAATTTCTCGCGTGCGGCCGAGGCACGCCACATCGCGCAGCCAGCGTTCAGCAGGCACATCCGTGCGCTGGAGGAGTGGGTTGGGGTCGATCTGGTCGACCGGAGCAGTCATCCCGTCGAACTCACTGCTGCCGGCCGACGACTGCTGCCGCTGGTCGAAGAGGCGATCGCCGGGCTCGAAGCCGCGCGAATCAAGGCCCGGGCGGCCGCCGATGATGACGCGGCCAGCCTGCGCATTGCGATTACCCACGTGCTCGCGTTGAACTTCTTTCCCCAATGGCTGGGGCGGATCGAGCGCGAATTGCGCGTCGGGCGTGTGGTGACCATGAGCGACAGCTTCCGCAGCTGCGTGGAGCTCATGAAGCAGCGTCGCGTCCAGTTCGTTCTTTGCTATGCAGATGCCGCCGAACCGGGTCCGCTGGACAGCGGTGGTTACCCGTGCGTTCGTCTCGGGTCTGATCGGCTGGTTCCCGTCAGCGCACCGGATCCCGAAGGACGCCCTCGCTACCGTCCCGCACCGGGCGGCCGCACACCGCTGCTGGGCTATGGCGATGCGTCCAGACTATCCGGTGTGCTCGAGCGACGGCTGGCAGCGCTCGTGCCGGAAGTGGGCGAGCTGGATCGTGTTTTCGAGGCACCTCATGCGATTCTCCTGCGTCAGATGGCGCTCACGGGTCGGGGTGTCGCCTGGCTGCCCGAAACTGCAGTCCATGATGAGTTGCAGAGCGGCCGACTCTGTGCCTGCGGCCCTGCGCATTGGTCAGTGCCGCTCGAGATTCGGCTCTATCGTCAGCCGAGCGGTCTTGCGCCTGCCGCAGAAAGTCTCTGGACCTACGTTCAAGGTTGAGCTGATTTTGCGGCCTCAGCTGCACGCCGCGCGGATGTCCTCCGGGATCGGAATCGCGCGGAGGCGCGAAGGTTCGGCTGGGTCGCGGGTGCAGAAGGCGCGCGTCTCGGTGCCGCTCGCGAGCAGTGTCTCGCCCCGGCGCACCTCGTGCGCGTGGACGAAGACCTTGTCGCGCCATTCGGCCACCTGTGTCGTGATGACAAGCGTTTCGCTGTAGGTGGCCGGGCGCAGGAAGCGCGTGTGGATCTCGAGAAGCGGCGTGCCGATGATGCCGCGCGTGCGTTCGAGCTCGCGCCAGGGCGGAATGCCGCACTGCCGGAAGAAGTCGAGCGAGGCAGCGTCCATCCACTTGTTGAAGTTGGCGAAGAACACGATGCCAGCCGGATCGCAGTCGGCGAACATCACGCGCACTTCGTAACGGGTCGTCTTCATGGCATCGGCTTTCGGGGGCTGGCCTCGTTCGCAGCAGGTGGGAGGACGATTGCCTCCGCGAGCGTTCCGCCGTGGAGCGCATCGACGAGCGCTGCGCGGCGGCCGAGCACGGCGCGCTGGTTGATCGAGCCCTTGTCGGTCAGCTCGCCCGCATCGAGGCTCGGCGGTTCGGCGAGGAGGG
>CAZSTF010000066.1:0-9319 GCA_964609555.1 uncultured Alcaligenaceae bacterium
CCACCGCGGGCAGCGCCCCGCCCACGGCGATCCGCCGTCAGCGCGCGCTCTGGTGCGAGGAGGCGGTTGCGCACTACCGCACGGTCAAGAGCCTGCAGCCCCGCTGGGAGGCGTTCTACAAGCGACCCCTCGCCCCGGAGCTTGCGAAGATCCGCGAAGCCATGGCCGCCTGCCGCGGGCTGGTCGAGACGTTTCCGGTGGATTGAGACGCGCCCAGCGATGCCTGCGGCAAAAGGCCGCCGCCGGGATCAGAAGTTCAAGCCGCAGGCCGCAAGGGCTGCCCGCTTGGCGTTCCATTGCGCGAGTGAGATGCCGGTACCGACCACCGCGTTGGCCGGCGTGAAGCCCAGAAGCGCGCGAGCAATCACCAGCCCCTCTTTTGGCGCGGTCACTTGACCATCGCCGTCCATGTCGAGATCACACGCGGGCAGGCTCCCGGTCAACGTGCGGAATTTCGTGGCGTAGCCGCCGACCACCACCCGGGACTCCGCCCAGGTGTCGACCGTCGGCGCGCTGACGTGCCGAACGCACAAATACTGATTGTCGGCGATGCTTCCGGTCGGCCCGAACACACCGCCCGGCGAGGCATTGCAACTGCACGCATTGGCGGTCGAGACACACACCTCACTGCCGAGTGCTCCATCGACGCTGATTGTTGCCAGCGCCGCGAGTCCAGTGATGCGCACCGGGCCTACGGTACGCAGATTGGCCGGGAGCACGCCGAGCTGTGCCGGCAGCACGAAAGGGTCGGGCACGACGTCAGCCGCCCGGAGATCCAGGCTGAGACGACTGACGAAGGCATCGGCGACTCCACCGCCGAAGGCGGGTTGCGCTCCGCCGGTTGTGCCTGGAAGCACGGTGGAGGTGGTGTAGCCTGCGACATAGATTTCGCCCGTTGCAGGATGAGCGGCCAGCGCCATGCCGGCATCGAACTGTGTGTCCCCGAAATACGTCGCCTGCAGGCGAGCGGTCAAGGCGGCATTGAACCGTGCGACGAACGCGTCGGCCAGGCCACCACCGTAGCTCGCCTGCGCCCCTCCGGTCGTACCGGGGAGGTTGGTCGAGTCGGTGCGACCCGACACGTAAATCTCCCCACTCACCGGATGGATCACGAGTCCACCGTTCATGTCGGTCCCGCTCCCGCCGACGTACGTCAGCTGAAGCCGGGTGCTGAGTTCGGCATTGAGACGGGTGACGAATGTGTCGTAGCCTCCTCCGCCGTAGCTCGATTGGGCGCCGCCAATGGCTCCCGGAAATGCAGTCGAGCTCGTGTTTCCCGCCGCATAGACGTTCCCGCTCGCGGGATGAACAGCAAGGTATCGGACTTCATCGAAGCCCGATCCGCCGAGATAGGTGGACTGGAGGCGCTCGGTCAAGGCGGCGTTGAGCCTTGTGACGAACCCGTCCCCGGACCCGCCGTAGGCGGATTGGGCGCCGCCCGCGACGCCCGGCAAGGCATTTGAATCGGTCGCGCCTCCGACGTAGACCTCGCCTGTGTCGGGATGGATGGCAAGCGACAAACCATATTCGCTAACTGAACCACCCACGTAGGTGGATTGATGCCGCACGGTGAGCGCAGCGTTGAAGCGGGAGACGAATGCATCGTAGGCGCCACCGCCGAAGGTTGCCTGTGCGCCCCCCGGAACGCCGGGAAACGATGCGGACGCTGTGAAGCCCGCAACATAAATCTCCTGGCTCAGCGGGTGCACGGCAAGAGCCCACACCTCGTCGGTCAATGCGCTAGCCACATAGGTCGCCTGCAGCCGGGAGGTCAAGGCCGCATTGAAGCGGGCAACGAACCCGTCGCCCATGCCCACGCCGCTGGGCTGAGCGCCGCCCGCGGTGCCCGGGAAGTTGCTGGACAGGGTGCGGCCTGCAATGTAGACCTCGCCGGTCACCGGGTGAATCGCGATCACTTGGGCTTCGTCAAAGTCCGTGCCGCCCTGGTAGGTCGTTTGCAGTCTGGACGTGAGCGCTGCGTTGAACCGGGCGATGAACGCGTCGTTGCCACCGCCGCCGAAGCCAGGTTGCGCACCGCCGGTCGTGCCCGGAAAGGGATTGGACTGGGCATGCCCGGTGACGTAAACCTCACCACTCAAGGGATGGATTGCCACGGCAGCCGCACGATCATCGCCCCCACCGCCAAGAAAGGTCGACTGCAGGAGAGGATCAATCGTCAGCGGCCGGTTGCGATCGTAGGGCCCGACCGCAAATCCATACTCGTGGCAGTACGGCCCACAGACACTCCGCGCGAGCACGTAGCGAACGGGTACTTCGCGGCGCTCGTTGCGTGCGTCGAACTGAAAGGCTACAGGCGCGGTGAAACGGAGGGGGCCGTGATCCGTTTGGGCTTCCAGTGCGCCGTCGCCCGTGACCCTGACGCTCGGACTGCCCTCGAGCCGCATGCGGATCGCACGCGCATCGCGCCCGGGCGCGACCGTGAAAAGCTTTTCCACATTGGCTTGGGTCGCGCGCAGTTCGACAGTCACGCCGGGAAAGACCTCGCCGAGATCGAGCGCGGCATGGGTGGGCAGGTCAGCCGCATGGCGCGCTGCCTCCCCGACGAAATAGCTGACGCGCCCCTCGAGCGGTTCTTTGCCCACGACAGCCCCGACACGCCCCCCCACGAAGCGTTCGGCCAGCACCCAACCGCCCGAGCGCGGGCATGCACGGCGGGGGGCATGCTCCGGTTGAACCGTTGACCGATTTCGCAGCGCCTCGTCGCAGTCCGGGGAGCGCGGACCGTTGAACTGATGGAGGAGGATGCCGTCCTGGGTGACCCACACGGTGCCGGCAAAGCTCTGCGCCCGCCAGGCGGCCTGTGCATCCCACTGGCCCGCGTTGGGCACCCAAGGCAAGGCCTGGGCCGCAAGCCGACGTTGGACCTTTTCGACCGTCGGCGGGGTTTCGGCACCGTGGCCCGAGGCATGCGACGCGAGCAAAGGGACGGCGAAGCTCACGATGCCCGTGAGCACGATGCGTCTCAAGGCGGGGCGGGTGAGGTCAGGCTTCATGCGTGGATTCCCTTCATCGCGGCTCACTCACGCGTCGGCGGCGATTGTCGGTCGCTTGCGCTTATGAGGTGCGTGCACTGTCAATCGGACTGACAGACGCGGTTCGCGGAAAAAGTGTGACAGGTTCCGCGCAACGCCATGATGCGCCGCGGCATGAGCCGATTTCGGCGCCCTTGCGCCTTCGGCTGCATGGACACCCCCTCGCGCCCCGACCCGACGAACTGCCGCGCCAGCGATCGCGCCCCACACAGCGGTTGGTGGGCGGCCCTGGCCCTGACGCTGGCGAGCAGTCTTCCTGCAGGGGCCGCGCCGGGCGATCTGGATGTGCCGTCCTTCGGCAGTTTCGGCCGCCATTACATCGACGTGACCCCTTCGGGGGACACGGCGCGCGCGATGGTGCGGCTGCAGGACGGGCGCTACCTGATCGCCGGGCACTGCGGCCCCGCGGCAGCGCAGGACGCCTGCATCGTGCGCCGGAACGCCAACGGCACCGCAGACCCTAGTTTCGGCAGCGGCGGGCAGGTGGTGACCCATCTCTCGGCGACCGCCTCGGGCCATGACGAGGTGAGCGCGCTCCTGCTTCTGCCGGATGGCCGCTTCGTGATCGCCGGCACCTGCATGGGTACGTTCTCGGTGCGCGAGTTCTGTCTCGCGCGTTACTCCGACGCCGGTGTGCCGGATGCGAGCTTCGGCACAGCCGGCATCCAACGCACGATCGTCGGCGCCGGCGATGCGATCGTGACCGGTCTTGCCCGTACCTACGACGGCAAGCTGGTCGTCGGGGGCTCCTGCTGGGATGGCAGCCGCTACGTGATGTGCGCTGCACGCTTTCTGCCCAACGGCGCGCTTGACCCGAGCTTCGGGCTCGGCGGGCGGCGGCTCATCCCGGTGGCGAGCCCGGAGTATGGCAACGCGCTCCGGCTCGACGCGAACAACCGCGTACTGATCGCCGGCAGCTGCGCGGGCGAGACCCGGCTGTGCGTGCGCCGCCTGACGGCCGACGGTACGCTCGACACGGCCTTTGGCAGTTCCGGGGTGACTGGGTTCGACGGCAGCGGCTTTGGCAATGCGCGTGCTGTGCTCGAACAGGCGGACGGCAAGATCGTCATCGCGGGGGAGTGCAACCTCCCCGCCGGAACGGCCTTCTGCCTGGGTCGCTTCAGCGAGGCGGGCGTTGCCGATCCGACGTTCGGCGGCTCGGACGGCACGGTTCGGCTGGCGATGGCGAGCGCGTTCTCGAGCGCTGCCGCGCTCGCGCTCGAGCCGGGCGGACGCATCCTCGTTGCGGGCACCTGCTTCACGACGACTGCGGATTTCTGCCTGACGCGGCTGGACGAGGACGGCCTGGTCGACACCGCCTTCGGCGTGAACGGCATCGTGCGCACGAATGTGGTCGATGCCGGCGACTTCGCCTACGCCATGGTGTTCCAGCCGAACGACGGCAAGATTGCGCTCGCGGGCCAGTGTGCCCAGTCGGGTGACCCGGCCAACACGGCGTTCTGCCTCGCGCGGTATGAAGGCGGCCCCTTCGCGGCTCGCCGCTGTTCGCTGGACATTGATCAGGACGGAGCGCTGACCGCAACGCGGGATGCGATCTTGCTCATGCGCATCGTGCGCGACAGTCCGGATGTGCTCCGTCCGCTGGGGGTGTTCGGGCCGGGCGCCAGCCTTCTCTACTCGCGCATCCGTGCTGCCGCCATTCTCCACTGCGGCGTGGACATGCGCTGAGTCTGCCGGGAGTGTCTTCCATGTCAGCTCTTTTCTCGTACTTTGTCCGCGGTGCAGCGTGCGCGCTGGGTGTCGTCGTGGGCGGCCTACTTTTGTCGCCGTCGCGTGCCGATCCCGGGACGCTGGATCCGACGTTCGGGACCGGTGGCGTGGTGACGATCTACATGCCGTCGCCGAGCGGATCGATGCAAACCACGTGGATGAGCGCACGTGAGTTGCCCGATGGGCGCATCCAGCTCGCAGGCACTTGTGGCTCATTTCCGAACCAGCGGCTTTGTCTCACCCGACTGACAGCCAACGGGACCATTGACCCCACATTCGGCACAGGCGGATTCGCAACGGCGCTGCCCAGCACGAGCAGCGTGCTCTGGGGCCACGGCCTGGGCATGACGGTCGAACGCGACGGGCGAATCACGGTCACGGGCTATTGCGGTGGAACCGCGGGTGCAAGACTCTGCTACGCGCGATTCAGTGCCTCGGGCGGGCTTGTGGACACGGGACAACAGGAATTCGCGGCCGGTGAGTCCTTTGGTCTCAAGGTGCTGCGCGACCGGGAGGGGCGTCGCGTTTTCCTCACCGAGTGCGGCTTCGCGATCTGCCTGCTTCGTCTTCAAGCTGACGGCACGCCGGACACGAGCTTCGGCACGAACGGAACGGCGGTACTTTCCTCCGGCACTGATTTCTTCAAACCGACCGGCATTGCCGAGTCGTTGAACGGCACACTTCACGTGTCGGCAACGTGCGAGCCCCCAGCCGGTGGCTTTCGGGCCTGCCTAGTCACGGTGAACTCGAACGGTCAGCTTGCCACGTGGTTCGGCAACGGCGGTCGCGCGCTCATGCCTTCGATCGACGAGAGCACCGGACAGGCGCTGGCACTCGAGGCGGACGGCTCGATCCTCCTGGCCGGAGTCTGCCGAGTGAACCCAAGCGAACGTCGCCCCTGCCTGTCCCGCGTCAGCCCTGAGGGCACATTTCTCGGCACTCTTGGAACCGGGCTCGTCGTTCAGGGGGTGACCAGCGGTGATCATTCGTGGGGGGTGCTTGCGCTTCAGCCCGATGGGCGGTCCGTCATGATGGCAACCTGCCGAGACAGCGGCGCAACGACCTACGACATCTGCGCGTTGCGGCTCAAGCAGAACGGCGCGTTCGACGCGACCTTTGGCAGCGCGCGGAGTGGTCGCAACCGCTTTCTCTTCGATCCCGGGTTTTCTCAGAGCCCAACCACAGTGATCGTTCGCAGCAATGGCGCAATCCTGGTCGCCGCGACCTGGGGCGGCACCGGGCGCGTGTTCCAGCTCCGAGGCGGCCCCCACGGCGCACCGCAGTGTGGCCTCGACCTCGATGGTGACGGGGTGATCGCAAGCGCGACCGACACCCAGATCCTGACCCGCGTGCTCATGGGCATGAGCGGCGATGCCGTGCTGGCGGGTCTTCCGCTCGCACCGCATGCCACGCGCGGAACGTGGCCGACGCTTCGGACCTTCCTCGCCCGCTACTGCGGGATGCAGCTGCCGTGACGACATGGTCGGACGCACGCGCCTCCAACCGTTCCGTCGCTTCGAAGACATGCCGCTCTCCGTCTTTTGCTGAGGCGGCACGCTTCTTTGCGTGGGTTTCGAACTCGAATGCGACCGTGGAAGATGGGGCTTCCGTCGCTGCGCCGCGCGCGTGGCAGCTCGCGTTTGCTCGCCATTGCGTCGAAATCGGCGGGCAGACGAAAGATGGGTTCGCCCATCCGCCGTCCGCCCGATTGAACAACGCCAACGCGGGTCGCGCTCGAACGTGGGCGTTAAGCACGCTACTGCGGCGCGCAGAAGCGCACGCCCTCACCGTCCCAGCCGGCATTCACGAGGCTTGTGTAGAGCGCGAGGTCGGTGGTGAAGCGGTGGTTCGGGTCGTCGGGGAAGCGGGTCTGCCCGCGGAAAGCGCGGTAGACCGGTCGCTGAGCCGCTGCACAAGAGCCGCCCACGCCTTCGGTCACCGGCAGGAAGGCGAAGCTGTCCACGCCCTCGTCCTGGGGCAGCCGAGGCACATTCGCGTTGCCGGGATTGAGCGCGCGCAGGGCGGCGTTCTCGGCGTCGAGCAAGGTGTAGAAGTGCGAGCCGCGTGAGTTGCCCCGGGCGATCTGGTCGAAGTAGTAGCGGGTGATCGGCTTCAGGTTGGCTGCAGCGAGCGGGCTCGCGTGCACCTTGAAGCTCGGGTTGGTCGTGGGCGCGAAGATCGTTCCGAGGTTGTTGAGCAGGATCTTCTCGCCGTGGCGCGAGGTCATGAAGAAGTAGTCGAGCGACACATGCCGATACTCGGCCATGTCGAGCCGCGTCTCGATCGTGTGGCCTGCAACGGCGACCGGTGTCGTGCGGCTGGTGTTGAACATTCGCCCCCAGCAGTAGACGCTGCCGTTCGCAAGCACGGCGCAGGGGTTCTGGGCGTTTGCCTCGACCGCGATCGCGGGCGCGGGCAGTCCGGCAACGGTGACCGGGGTGGTGACGCGGCCGGCGGTCGCGCCGTTGGCGAGCTGGCCGTCCCGGGCATCGCCCCAGCAGCGGACGGTGCCATTGGCCGACAGCGCGCAGGTGAAATAGCGCCCGGCGGTGATCGCGATGGCGTCCGTGATGCCCGAAACGCCGACCGGCGTCGGGTTGGCGACACCGAAGGCGGTCGTCGTGCCGTTGCCGAGCTCTCCGTACTCGTTGTTTCCCCAGCAGCGCACGCTGCCTGATTCGAGCACCGCACAGGTGTGGTAGAAGCCCGCCGCGATGGCGATCGCCCGCCCGCCGAGCCCTTGCACGGTGACGGCCGTGGCGCTGTTGGTCGTGCCGCCGTTGCCGAGCTGACCTTCGCGGTTTCGGCCCCAGCAGCGGATCGATCCGTCCTCGATCAGGGCACAGGCATGCTCGCTGCCGAGCGCCAACGTGTAGACGTCACGCAGACCGGTGACAACCACGGGCGTGGCCGACTCGCCGCCGATCGTGCCGCCGCCCAACTGGCCCGAGTTGTTGCGACCCCAGCAGCGCACGTCGAAGGCCGCCGTATGCGCGCACGAGAACGAGCCGTAGTTCGCTGCCCAGACGTCGATCGCCGGGACAACGAGGCTTGTGAGCGGGCGCGGCGTGGTGATCGAACGGATCGAGGTGTTCGGATCGCCGACCACACCGTAGGTGTTGTCGCCCCAGCAGAGGACGGCGCCGTCGCCCCGGAGCGCACAGGCATGCACCCAACCGCCGGTGAATGCAACCACGTTCGCGAGGCCGGGCACGGTGGCCGGTGAGGTGCGGGCGCTGCCGAACATCGAGGCCACGATGGCCGCATCCCCCCAGCATTGCACCGTGCCGTTGGGGGCCGAGAGTGTGCAGGCGTAGTTCGTTCCACCGCCCAGAAGCGGCGGCACCTGGGCTGCCGCGGGCGCGGGCAGAACGCCCGCGGTTGCGAGGGTCAGAGTGGGAATAGCGGAACGCCGCAGCGTACGCAGGGTCTGAACAAGGGTTGTGATCGGTGTCCTCATGGGCGCTCTCCACAGTGCAGGCGGCAGCACGAGCCGCAGATGCATCGAAGGGCGGAAGCGCTCCGAAATTGGGTCATCCGGCGCCGGTCCACCGATGAATTGCGGTGGTCGTGGGATGACTGACGGATACCCGAGTGTTTTTGTCAGGAACTTTTTCCTACAATTAGCACTCAATAGGCGAGAGTGCTAAAACGGCGTTGGACTCAGGCGCCTGACGCGCTCGACCCGTCGGCGGAATCGCCAGCGGGTCTCCGGCGGGAGAGAGGCAACCGAGCCTGTCCGACCCGCCCCCTCGTGGGGGAGGGGCTCATATGAAAAGGGGCCCAGCAGCAGTGAGCGCGTACTCACGGTTGCCCACGGCGTGCCGTCCGCAGCCCGACGGATCGTTTCCTGAAGGGGGAACACGAATGTCTCATCCCACCGCAACGCTCAATTTCCCGGTTCCGAGTGCGCTCGGCACCATCGACCAGTACGTCACCGCGGTCAACCGCTACCCGCTCCTGACCGCCGAGCAGGAGCACGAGCTCGGCCTGCGCTGGAAGTACATGCAGGACGTTGAAGCCGCACGCCAGCTCGTGATGAGCCATCTGCGGCTCGTGGTCAGCGTGAGCCGCAACTACCTCGGCTACGGCCTGCCCCAGGGCGACCTGATCCAGGAGGGCAACGTGGGCCTCATGAAAGCGGTGCGCCGCTTCGACCCCGAGCGCGGCGTGCGCCTCGTCTCGTTCGCCCTGCATTGGATCCGCGCCGAGATTCACGAGTACATCCTGCGCAACTGGCGGCTGGTCAAGGTCGCCACCACGAAGGCTCAGCGCAAGCTCTTCTTCAACCTGCGCGCAATGCGCTCGGGCGAGCACGCGCTCACCCAGGCGGAGGCCAAGCGGATCGCCAGGGAGCTCAACGTCAAGCCCGAGGACGTGTTCGAGATGAACATGCGTCTGGCCGGCCGCGACGTGGCGATGGATGGCACGCCCGAGGACGCCGACAGCGAAGGCGTCGCGCCGATCGCCTACCTCGCTGCGGATGACGACGTGGCCGATCCGGCCCGCGTGATCGAGGCGGAGGAAGTGAGCCG
>CAZSTF010000066.1:9419-12840 GCA_964609555.1 uncultured Alcaligenaceae bacterium
GTGCTCGTCTCCGGTCCCGCTCCGGCGATGCGCGGGCCGCAGGTGGCGGAGCAGCTGCCGCTGCCGACTGGGCTGTCATAGATGATGACGGAAAAGGTCCCGGCGCAACACACACTACCCTCAAGGGGCAATGCCTTGTTGACGCAGGCAGTGAGGCTGGCCGCCGTGCCGAAGTAGGCGACCTCCGAGTTCGGAACGCAGGACGAAACGATGCGCGTATCGGAGCAATGCGTATCGATGTACGACTTGATGAGCGCATGTGTATCGCGAGGTGCGCCCGGCGCGACCGCGTTTGCGGTCACCGCGGTACCGGTCAGGCCCAGCATCATGCGCACAGCCAGAAGCCCGTCGCGCATCGTCTCGATCTTCTGGTTGCCGTCAAGATCAAGACAGTTGGCGCGGGTGGAGCAGCTCCTGATTGCAGGAGAACTGATGCAGCCCCAGCTGAACGGACCGGTGCCCGTCACCAACGTCGGCGCACCCACGGAGCAGAGATCTTGCATCGACACGGGGGGCGTCAGTCGCGGCTGTCCAGCGGCCAAGCCGCAGGTCTGTGCCAGCGCGGTCGTGGCGAGTCCGAGCGCGAGGGTTGCGCCAACAACACGTCTCAGCCCAAACGTCATGTCCGCCTCCGTCCGTGTGCGCGTCACGCAAATTGTGGCTAGCCCGACGACTGGTTGCAACATCAAAGGGCGAGGGCAGCTGCTAAAAGAAAGCCATGGACACATCCACCCTGCTCTGGCTTCTCGCCGTCATCCTGATCCTCGTGGGCCTCGCCGGCACCGTGCTGCCCGCGCTGCCGGGTGTGGCGTTCGTGCTGGCCGGGATCGTGCTCGGCGCGTGGATCGACGACTTTGCGCGCGTCCCGGTCTGGGTGGTCGTCCTCTGCACGGTGCTTGCGATCGTCGCCTGGGTCACCGACTATCTGGCCACCGTCCTCGGTGCCAAACGGGCCGGTGCGAGCACGCTCGCGCTCGTCGGCGCGGCGGTGGGGACGGTGGTTGGCCTCTTCATGGGACTCGTGGGTGTCCTCTTCATGCCCTTCGTCGGCGCGGTGGCGGGTGAGCTGATCGCGCGCCGCCGCGCCCCGCAGGCGGTGAAGGTGGGGCTCGCCACGTGGATCGGGCTGCTCGTCGGCACGGTCGTGAAGGTGGTGCTGGTCTTCACGATGATCGGCGTCTTCGTCGCCGCCCTGCTCTTCTGAACGTCGCTGCCGACGGCCCGGCTCACGCCCCGCCCATGCGTCGCCGCAGCCAGCGCATGAGTGCGCCGATCACGGGCAACTTCTCGTAGAGCTCCTCGGCCGCGTCCCAGTAGTCGCGGTGCTCGGCGATGCGGCCGTCCTCTGCGAGCATGACGTGCGTGGCCCCACGGATCACGCGTTCGACCTCGGGCCGATCGCTCTTCAGACGAAAGTGAAAGGTCCAGGTGAGAAAGCCTTCCCGCCCATCGGGAGAGAGGGCGGCGCTGGCGACCACGAAGCGCGGCGCGTGCGTCGTCGCGTACATGTGGCGGAAGATCGCCTCGATCGCGGTCGCCCCGGCGACCTCGTTGAACGGGTCCTTGAAGCGCGCATCCTCGCGGTAGATCGTGCCGATCTGCCCAAGCGAGGTTTCGGTGAGCGACTCGTAGAAGTCGATCACCGGAACGAGAGCGGCCGGTCGGAGCGTGGACCGATCATTCATGAGGCGTTACCCGGAAAGACAAGGAAAAGCGGTCGCGAGCATGCCCGAGTGCGCGAAGCCGCGCAGCGACCGACGAGACATATCTCGAAGATAGGCGAGGAGGAAGCAAGCACGCGACAAAGCAATCGGGCTGCGCAGCGCGCTTTTCCTTGGTCTTTCATAGCCCCGTGGCGCGCTTGATGGCGCGAAAGTAAAGCCCGTAGGGCAAGTGCCGGAGCATCTTCAACTGGCGCGAAAACGCCTTCGGGAAATGGATCTCGAACTCGCCCGCCTCGTACCCCGCGATCATCGCGCGGGCGGCGTCCTCAGGTTCCATCAGGTGGGGCATCTTGAAGTCGTTGCCCGCCGTGAGCGGTGTCTTGACAAAGCCGGGATTCACGACCGACACGCCGATGCCCTTGTCCGCGAGATCGAGCCAGAGCGTCTCGGCGAAATTGATCATCGCGGCCTTCGAGGGCCCGTAGACCGCGGCCTTCGGCAGACCACGATAGCCGGCCACCGACGAGACGATCGAGACATGCCCCGCACCCTGTGCGAGAAACCGGCGGGCGAGCACTGCGCTCGCGTTCATCGCCCCGTAGACGTTGGTCTCCATCGTGCCGCGGATCGCCTCGGGCGTGAGTTCCCAGGCGCGAAGCGGCTGATACGTTCCGGCCATGACGACGCCGAGATCGAGGCCGTCCCAGGCGGCGACGATCGCACCGAGCGCGCGCTCGAGCGCTTCGGGGTCTGTGATGTCGAGCGGCAATCGGAGCGCATTCGGGGCCGAGGCGAACTCGGCTTCGAGCCGTTCGGCGCGCCGCGCGGAGACGGCCACCCGCGCGCCGCGCGCGAGCAGCGCCTGTGCGAGGGCGAGACCGATGCCGGTGGAAGCACCGATCACCCAGACGCGCTGGCGCGCCCAGTCCCGGATCGGGGGGTTCAGGCTCATTGCTTGTAGAACGTGATGAGCACCTCACCGAAGCGGATGCCGAACTTCGAGAACACCGCACGGTTGATCATCACCCGCTCGTCGAGCTGCCACATCCAGTCATCAAAGTCGAGCGTCCAACCACCCTGGGCCTCGGGCAGCCGAAGCACGTAGCGCCAGTTGAGCGCGTTGCCGGCAGCAAGGCCCGTGGCTTGGCCAACCACATCGGCCGCGGTGCCGGTGTAGCGATCGCCGTCCTTGACGATGGTCCAGACGCGCTTCTCCTTTGCGCCGTCCGAGTAGGTGAAGTCCTCATCCAGCGTGAGCGTGTTGCCGTTCCAGGTGGCCGTCATGTCCACGCGCATGCGGCGGATGACCTTGCCCGAGCGATCCTGGATGATGCCGTGCGCGACCAGCTTGCCGTCGAAGTAGGTGCGCATGTCGAACTTGGGCCGCTCGGCGGCATAGTCGGTGACCTGCACCGACGCGCAGCCCGCGAGGAAAAGCGCGAATGCGGCGGTAAAGAGCGTGAGCAGACGTTTCATGCCGGAGTCTCCGAGAGTCGGTTCCTGAAGCGCAGGAGGATCGCGAGCGCAAAGAGCTTGAGCCCGCACGGAAAGAGCGTGTAGGCGACGGTGAGCGCGCCCAGGTTGGACGCCGCATCCCCTTCGCGGTAGCCGAACCAGGCGACCGCCGGGAGCGCAAGTCCGGCGGCAAGCGCAAGGTTCACCTTGGTGACAAAGGCCCAGACGCCGAAGTAGCTCCCCGCAAGCGCCTGCGTGCCGCGCTTGGCGATCGCATCGGCGAGGAGCGAGGGCGGCAGCGC
>CAZSTF010000067.1:0-12337 GCA_964609555.1 uncultured Alcaligenaceae bacterium
CGTCGATGCAGCCACGCTGCCCTTCAAAGCGCGCGAGCGCGCCCATCCGGCAAGCGGCCACGCCACGCTGCGCGCCGTCGAGCGGCTGCCCGCAGCGTCGGCGGCCGCTCGGCGGGACTATCGCGCGTTTCTCGATGCGAGCCTGCCGCGCGCCTTCGCTGTCTCGGCGGACGGCCGCCGCTGGGGTTGGGCTGGAAATGACGCGCAGGCGAACGAACGCGCGCTCGAACGCTGCGGCGGGTCACTGCGCTGCCGCCTTTACGCGGTCGATGAGCGCGTGGTGTGGTGACCCCTCTACCCTCACCCCAACCCTCTCCCAGAGGGAGAGGGAGAAAAGCATCGCACAGCCTCCACCCCGCCTCTCACTGCGGGAGAGGGAGAAAAGCATCGCACAGCCCCGACCCCGCCTCTCCCCTCGGGAGAGGCCGGCCCGCACGGGCCGGGTGAGGGCGCGCCATCGCCGCCTCAGTGCGGGGAGAAGGGGCAAAATGCCCGCATGAAAAAAACCCGCGTTCTCGTTCTTGCCGGTGGCCAATCCGAAGAGCACGAGGTCTCCATCAAGAGCGCCCGCAACGTACTCGAAGCCCTGCCCAAGGACCGATTCGACGTCACCGCCGTCGTGATTTCGCGCGAGGGGCGCTGGCTGCCACCGCCCGATTCGGCGCGCGCGCTTGCCAACGGCACCGCCCCCTCGGGCGGCGGGCTCGTGCTCTCGCAGGCCGCGAGCGCTGAGGGCTTCGATGTGGTCTTCCCGATCCTCCACGGGCCCAATGGCGAGGATGGCACCGTGCAGGGCATGATGAAGCTCGCCGGCATCCCCTGCGTCGGCTCCGGTGTGCTCGGCAGCGCCGTCTGCATGGACAAGGTGATGATGAAGGCCGTGCTCGCGGCGCACGGCATCCCGCAGGTCGCCTGGACGCTCGTCACCCGAAGCGAATACGCCCGCGCGCCCGAGCAGGTGCTCGAACGGGTGCTCGCGCTCGCGGACACGTCGGCCCATGCGGTGTTCGTGAAGCCGGCAAACTTGGGCTCCTCGGTCGGCATCTCCCGCGCCTCGGACGAAGTCGAGGCCCGCGCCGCGCTCCGGCTCGCCTTCGAGCATGACCGGCGGGTGATCGTCGAGGCGGCGACCCGGCACAAGCCGCGCGAGCTTGAAGTGGGCATCCTTGGCAATGACGCACCGGACGCCTCGCCCGTGGGCGAGCTCACCTTTGCGAGCGCGTTCTACGACTACGAGACCAAATACACGCCAGGGCTCGCCGAGATGCACATCCCGGCGCAGGTGCCCGAGTCGATCGCAGCAGAGGTGCGCTCGCTCGCCCTCACCGCCTTCCGCGCGCTCGACTGCGCCGGGCTCGCGCGCGTGGACTTCTTCTACGTGGAGCAAACTGGCGAACTGTTCCTGAATGAGTTGAACACGATGCCCGGCTTCACCAAGACCTCGATGTACCCCGCACTCTGGGCGGCAGCCGGCGTGAGCTACCCCGCGCTCGTCGCGCGGCTCGTCGAGCTCGCGCTCGAGCGGCGGTGAGCAGCCATCAGAACACCACGCCGCGGCCGGCGGCAGCGCGCAGTTCCTTGCTGCAACCACCCAGGCCGACAAAGCCCTGTGTGTTCACGTCCCGTCCTTCGCGGCGGCGAAGCGCAGCCACGAGGACGCTGGAAAAGCCGGTCCGGAAGGCGTGTCTTGGCCAGTCGGCCACGATCTCCCGGTCCCACTCCCACGCGGGGTTGATCGGATTCTCATTGCTCGGCTTGTAGCGATACTCGCGGACGCCGTTGACCATCCGGGTCTGGAGCCGAAGGTTCCAGTCGTAGTCGTCGAGATGAATGTGATTGCGGTGCGCCCGACCCAGCTTGAGCGCATTGCTCGTGGATTCCCGGTCGCGTGCCGAACTGTCCCGGATGGCGATCAACTCGGTCGAGGTGCGGCCCCGCCGTTGGCAGTAGGGCGGTCCGTAGGGCATGTTGCCATTCACGCTGAAGTAGCGCGCGGCGTTGCCGTCGTAGTCGGTGAACAGGATGTTGCCCCAACGGGCGTCGGCATGCACGTCGATGAGGGCGTCGATGATGTTGTCGGCGATGCGCTTCTCGACCTCGTTCACGCTGCAAAGCGAGATGTCGAGCGCGAGGCCCGCGGTATGCCGTGAGCCGTCATCCCGGTAGTCGCCGAGGGGAATGTTGGGATAGACCTGCCGCAAGGCGAGCTTGATCTCTTCGATCGCGGGGCAGATCTGGCGGGCGCGGTGATTGGGTTCCATGGCAGTCCCTGCGAAAATCCAGCCACCGGGATAGACGAAGCTCAACCCTGTGCCATGACATCCGGGCGGCCCGCCCCGAATTGACCGTCAGCCCTGCCCGCACCGTGCCTGGTCCGATCGACATCGCCGACTTTCGCCTGATCTACGGGATGGCCGCGCTCGTGGCCCTGTCTGCTGCCCTGGCTGAGGGCTTGATCCTGTCCTTCGTCCTCCACCGCCCGTACTCTTGGCCAAGCTACTTCGCCTCTCTCGGTGTGGCCGTCGGGCGGCGGCTCACCGAATACGTCCCGATCACGATCGCGCTGCCCGGTGCCTTCTGGCTGCACGAGCATCGGCTCATCGACTGGGACTACGAGCATTGGGGCACCTGGGTCGTGCTCTTCTTCGCGCTCGAGTTCGCCTATTACTGGTTCCACCGGGCGAGCCACCGCGTGCGCTGGTTCTGGCTCAACCACAGCGTCCACCACTCCCCGAACGAGTTCACCCTCGCGGCGGCCTACCGGCTCGGCTGGACCGGACGGGTGTCGCTCGCGCTCGTGTTCTTCGTACCGCTTGCATGGCTGGGCTTCCACCCGACGCTGATCCTGATGGCGCTCGCGCTCAACCTGCTCTACCAGTTCTGGATACACGCGGAATGGATCCCGCGTCTCGGGCCACTCGAGGGCATCCTCAACACGCCCTCCGCCCACCGCGTGCACCATGCCGCGAACGTGCGCTACCTCGACGCCAACTACGGCGGTGTGATCCTGCTCTTCGATCGTCTGTTTGGCACGTACGTGCCCGAAGATGCGAGGGAACCGCCCGTCTATGGCTGGGTCGAGCCGCTCACGAGCCACAACCCGTTCGTGATCGTGTTCAAACCATGGCGGGACTGGTGGCGCGATGTGATGCGCGCACACAGTCTGCGTGAAGTCTTGGGCTACACCTTCGGCCCGCCGGGATGGCACCCCGATGGCCAGGGACCGACGACCGAGAATCTCCGTCGCTGGGGGTCGGAGGGCGACCGTCAGGCCGACTGCCAGTGCGCCTCGAGGAGCGCTGCCACGCGCTCCGGGGCTTCGTGATGCAGCATGTGGCCCACGCCGTCGAGCACGACGAAGTGCATCCGGCGAAAGGCCGCGAGTCGCGCGGCGGATGAGCCTCGCGCGATCGGCACATCGTCCATGGGCAGCTGCGTGCTCGCGTCGTAGCCCACCCAGCGCGTCGCCTCGGAGAGCGATGCCCCGATCCAGAGCGTCGGGGCCAGAACCTCGCGCCAGATGGCGATGGCCTCATCGAGCCGGTAGCCCGTGGGGAACGGCAGCTTGTGCGCTGGATCTGCGCGCAACCGCCACCCGTTGGCATCGTCGCCCGTGGCCCAGTGCTCTGCGATCCATTCGGCGCGATCCCGCGGCAGACGCGGGTTGGTCTTCTGCAACCGATCGGCGACCGCCGCCAACGTCGGATAGGGCCTGAGGTCGACGCCAGCCTTGCTCGCATCGAGCCAGCGCCGATAGCGCTCGGCTGCGTTTGCGGGATCACTGTTCGGCAAGCCGAACCCGTCGAGCGAGACGAGCGACTTCACACGATCGGGGCGGACGCCGGCGTAGAGGCAGGCCACGTTCCCGCCCAGGCTATGACCGACGAGATGCACCGGTGCCCCCGGCGAGACATGATCGACGAGCGCATCGAGGTCGGCCACGTATTCGGGGAACCAGTACCCGCCCGCGGGCTCGCGTGTCCACTCGGTGTCGCCGTAGCCGCGCTGATCGGGAGCGATGAGCCGCCATTGCGAATCGAGTTGATCCGCGATGAACTGGAACGAGGCCGCCACGTCCATCCAGCCGTGCAGCAGGATGACGATCTCTCCATCTGCGGCGCCCCATTCGAGCACGCTCGCGCGGTGGCCACGCAGCGTGAGTGACGTGCGGCGAAGGCGCTTCACGCGGGTGCCCCGGGCCCGACCCTTTGCAAACGTGCCTCAGCCGTATTTGGAGAGGATTGCCACCACGCGCTCGAGATCTTCCTTCTGCGAGCGGTCGCCCCCCTCGACGCACTCCATCACCGAGCAGGTCATCATGCGGAGGAACACCTTGTCCATCGCGCGGCGCACGGCGGACATCTGCTGCGCGATGTCCTCGCAGGAGCGTCCCGCCTCGATCATCTGGATGAGCCCCTTGACCTGCCCCTCGACGCGACGCAATCGGCCGATGACATCCGCGGCATGGGCACGGCGGTACTCCGAAAGCGCATCCCTACCGGGTGGGGTGGCGCCCTCGGGCAGCTGGGGCGTGCGGCGGGCACGCGATGCGGAAGTCTTCATCTATTGCGCCGCAGGGCTCGGAATGTTGCGCGGAGTTTGCCAGAACGCTCAGCCGGGCGTTCCGTCATGTTCCGCGGCGCAGCATCATTACCCTGGGGGGTAGGGTAGTATTGCAGAGGCTCGGACGTCTGCGTAACATCGACAGAGCCTGATCTGGATTGCTCCACGTCAAGTCACGCGCAATCCAGGTCTGAACCGACATGAACACACAGGGAGGAAGACGATGAAAGCAGACGGCACGCTGCGCCGGATCATGCACACCAGCGGTCTCGCGGCACTGCTTGCGACGCTCACGCTTGCGGGTGGATGCGCAACGGTATCCACGCTCGGCAAGCTCGAGTCGGGCGCCGGCGGCGAGGCGATGAACATGTGGCAGCGCTGGATCGACGGCGAAGGCGACATCGCAGTCGCGACGACCTGGGAGCGCAAGGTGAAGCCCGGGCTCACGGCCGCGGACGTGGAGCAGATCCTGCGCATCGTCTCGGTCGAGCACAACATCCGTGATGTCGGCACGCTGCCGCTTTCGAAGGAACTCGAGGTCCGCTCGGGCAAGAAGGAGCCCATCCTCACGATCTATCAGTTCTGCAGCCCGACGATCGCCCGGCGCATGGCGGACTTCAGCCCGCACATGGCGGCTTACATGCCCTGCCGTGTGGCCTTGGTCGAGCGGCCCGATGGGCTGTGGCTCTACACGCTCAACATGGACATGATGGTCAAGATGGGCCGGAAGCTCCCCTCCCCGCTCAAGGAGGAAGCGTGGAGCGTGCGGCAGGCCATGTGGGAGATGATGGAGCGGGCGTCGAAAGGCGAGTTCTGACCGCGTCCCGTCACCATCCAGCCAAATCAACCAAGAAACGGAACGCAGCGCTCGCCGGATGCGGCGACGGCTGCGCGCATTACTGAGGAGGAAACCATGACTCACGCTTCTTTGCGTGTCCGCGTGACACGTACCACTCGCCACACGCTCGCCGCCACGGCCGTCGCTGCCGCGCTGGCCGCGAGCTTCTCGGCCAACGCGACCAATGGCTACTTTCCGCACGGCTTCGGGCTCAAGGCCAAAGGCATGGGCGGTGCCTCGATCGCGCTCACCCACGACGCCTTTGGCGGCGTGAACAACCCCGCGGCCACGGCCTTCGCAGGCTCGCGCATGGACGTGGGACTCGAGCTGTTCAACCCGAAGCGGGATGCACAGTTCGTCGGGCTGTCCCCGCGTGTCGAGAGCGGCAAGAACTGGTTTCCGATTCCCGAGTTCGGCTACACCGCCCGCTGGTCGGATGCGCTCTCCTGGGGCATCACGGTCTACGGCAACGGCGGCATGAACACGAGCTACGGCACGTTCCCGAACGGCAGCAACCTGCTCAATCCCATGCCCAACGCGGGCAAACTCGGCGTCGATCTGATGCAGTTGATCATCGCGCCGCACGTGGCATGGAAAGCCGCGCCCGATCATGCCTTCGGCATCGCCCCGCTCGTCGTCGCACAACGCTTCGAGGCCTATGGCATCCAGTCCTTCGCCGGCTTCTCGGCCCAACCCGGCGCAGTCTCCAACCGTGGCAAGGACACCTCGAGCGGCGTCGGGGTCCGGCTCGGCTATCTCGGTCGCCTCACGCCTGCGCTGAGCGTCGGGCTGTCGTACTCGCCCAAGACACGCATGAGCCGCTTCGAAAAATACGAGGGCCTGTTCGCAGGGGCTGGCGA
Organism: uncultured Alcaligenaceae bacterium; assembly: GCA_964609555.1. Lineage (GTDB taxonomy): Bacteria > Pseudomonadota > Gammaproteobacteria > Burkholderiales > Casimicrobiaceae > Casimicrobium. The sequence continues at coordinate 6,262 of CAZSTF010000067.1, forward strand.
CTTCGACATCCCGGAGAACTACGGCATCGGTCTCGCTTTCGAAGCGACGCCGGGACTGACCTTCGCGGCCGATTTCGTGCGCATCCGCTACAGCGCGGTCCCCTCGATCGGCAACGCGAGCGTTGCCCGACTCTTCGCGGGCCAGCCCTTGGGTGGCGCGCAGGGTCCGGGGTTCGGCTGGAGCGATGTCGATGTGGTGAAGATCGGCGCCCAGTGGCGCATGGATGACCGCTGGACCTTCCGCGCTGGCTTCAATCGCGGTGACAACCCCGTCGGCCCTGCGGATGCCATGTTCAACATCCTGGCGCCGGGCGTCATCCGCACGCACTACACGGTCGGAGCCACCTACGCCCCCGATCGCCGGCAGGAATTCACCTTCGCGCTCTGGCACGGCAAGCGCGAGGATGTGACCGGCGTGGCCGTGGACTTCATGACCAACCAGGTGAACCCGACCGGCACCCGCATCGGCATGCGGCAGAACGGATTTGGCATGCAGTACAGCCTGCGCTTCTAAGGCTCTGACACCGCGCCGCCTGGGTGTCCGGCCCAGCGGGCGCGGCCCACAGGTGCTGGCAAACCCCGTTCGTAGAATCGGTGCATGCCCGCGCCGCGCTTCGTCCATCTTCGCCTGCACAGCGAGTATTCGATCGTCGATTCGACGCTCAGGATCGGGCAGGCGATCGAGCTCGCGAGCGCTGACCAGCAAGGTGCGCTCGCGATCACCGATCTCGGCAACCTGTTCGGGTTCGTCAAGTTCTACAAGGCGGCGCGCGCCGCGGGTATCAAGCCGATCTGCGGCGTCGATGTGGCTGTCGAGACCCATCGCATCGATGAGCGCGCCCTGGTCGAACCGGTGCGCATCCTGCTGCTCGCGATGTCTCGCGCCGGTTATCTCAACCTCTGCCGACTGCTCACGCGGGCCTGGCGCGAAAACCAGCGGCGCGGGGTCGCCTACCTGAAGCCCGAGTGGCTCGACGCCCCCGAGAACACGGCCGATCTCTTCTGCCTCTCGGGTGGCTGGTTCGGGGAAGTCGGTGCCTTGCTGCGCGTGGGGCAGCGTCCTTCGGCTGAGGAGGCCGCGCGCGCGTGGGCCGCCCGCTTCCCTGGCCGCTTCGCGCTCGAAATCCACCGCGCAGGCTTCGAAAACGAACGGTTGGTGAACGACAGCACCCTTCGGCTTGCTGCAAATGCCGGGCTGCCTGTGGTGGCGACGCATCCCATCCAGTTCGCGCGCGATGAGGACTGGAAGGCGCATGAAGCGCGCGTTTGCATCGCGGAGGGCTACACGCTGGCTGATCCGCGACGACCGCGGCGGTTCACCGTGGAGCAGCGCTTCCGCACGCAAGCCGAAATGGAAGCCGCCTTTGCCGACGTTCCTGAGGCACTCGCCAACACGGTGGCCATCGCGCAGCTCTGCAATCTCGAACTCACGCTCGGGAAGAGTCACCTGCCGGACTTTCCGCTGCCGCCCGGGGTGACGATCGAGGAGCATCTTCGGAGTGAGGTCGCACGGGGACTGGCGATACGGCTCCAGAAGCTCTTCCCCGACGCTGCTGCGAGAGAAGCCGCCCGCCCCCGCTACGAGGAGCGCGCTGCCTTCGAGATCGCGACGATCGTGAAGATGGGCTTCCCGGGCTACTTTCTCATCGTGGCCGACTTCATCGGCTGGGCCAAGGCCAATGGCGTGCCGGTCGGCCCGGGGCGCGGCTCGGGCGCGGGCTCGCTGGTGGCCTACGCGCTGGGCATCACCGATATCGATCCGCTGCACTATGGCCTGCTGTTCGAGCGCTTCCTGAACCCCGAGCGGGTATCGATGCCGGACTTCGACATCGACTTCTGTCAGGACGGTCGTGACCGGGTGATCGAGTATGTCCGGCAGAAATACGGTGCCGAAAGCGTGGGGCAAATCGCCACCTTCGGCACGATGGCCGCCAAGGCGGCCGTGCGTGACTGCGGGCGTGTGCTCGACCTTCCGTATGGCTTCGTCGACGGTGTGGCGAAGATGATTCCTTTCCAGCCGGGCAAGTGGACGACGCTCGCGCCCGTGCCGGACGATCCGAAGGCGCGCGAAGCGAACACGATCTACGCCTTCGACGCGGAGCCATTGCTCGCCAAGCGGCGCGACGAGGAGGAGGACGTCGCCGCCCTGCTCGAGTTGGCTGCACAGGTGGAAGGGCTGCCGAGAAACGTGGGGATGCACGCCGGCGGCGTGCTGATCGCGCCGGGCAAGTTGACCGACTTCACACCGCTGTACGCCCAGGACGCCGAGTCGGGGATGGTGAGCCAGTTCGACAAGGACGACATCGAGGCGATTGGCCTCGTCAAGTTCGACTTCCTCGGCCTGACCACGCTCACGATCCTCGACTGGACGCTGCGCTTCGTCAAGCGACTCGACCCCGCGTTCGATCTCGCGCTCGAAGATTTGCCGCTCGATGATGCGAGCGTCTATCAGCTGATCCGCGAACGGCCGCCAGTGGCGATCTTCCAGTTCGAATCCGCGGGCATGCAGGATCTCATCCAGAAGACGCGACCGAGTCGCCTCGAGGATCTGATCGCCTTGAACGCGCTCTATCGGCCAGGCCCGATGGAGCTGATTCCGGATTACACCGCGCGGCGCGATGGCAAGCAGCCGGTGGAGTACTACGACCCGCGCCTCCAGCCGATGCTGGAGGAGACCTTCGGCGTGATGGTCTACCAGGAGCAGGTCATGCAGGCTGCCCAGATCATCGGCGGGTACACGCTCGGCGGTGCCGACCTGCTACGCCGTGCGATGGGCAAGAAGAAGCCCGAGGAGATGGCGAAGCATCGTGTGATCTTCGTCGAGGGCGCACTGAAGAACGGTGTGTCGGAGGCCTTGGCCAAGCGCCTGTTCGACGACATGGAGAAGTTCGCGGGCTACGGCTTCAACAAGTCGCACTCGGCCGCCTACGCGCTTCTGGCTTATCAGACCGCGTGGTTCAAGCGTCATCACACGGCCGCATTTTTCGCGGCGAACATGTGCGCGGTGATGAGCGATACCGACAAGCTGCGGGTGCTGCTCGATGATGCGATGACCTACGGCATCCGCTTCGAGCCGCCGGACATCAACGCCGGGGAGTACCGGTTCGTCCCTGTCGATCGCACGACCGTCCGCTACGGTCTGGGGGGCGTCAAGGGCACGGGCGAAAGCGCGATCAACGAGATCCTGCGTGCCCGCGCGTCGGGTCCCTTTGCAAGCCTCTATGACTTCTGCCGACGCGTGAACCTGCAGATCGTCAATCGCCGCTCGATCGAGGCACTCGTCAAGGCCGGGGCGTTCGATCGCCTGCACGACAATCGGGCAAGCGTGCTTGCGTCGGTGGCGCAGGCGCTTACGGCAGCCGATCAGGCGCTTGCAAGCGCTGGCCAGAACTCGCTGTTTGGCGATGAGGAAGCGAGTGAGCCGCCGCTCGTCCACGCCCGGCCGTGGCCGATGCTCGAAGCCCTGGCGCACGAAAAATCGGCGCTTGGCCTGTACTTGAGTGGCCACCCCTTCGAGGCGTGGCGTGATCACCTCGCACCGATGGCCACCCTGACACTCGCTCGCGCGGAGCCGTCTGACGCGCGCCACCGCGTGTCCGGGATCGTGAATGCCGTCCGGGTGATCAATTCACGCAGCGGTCGCATGTGTTTCGTCGCGCTCGATGATCGGACCGACGTGCGCGAAGTCATGCTCCCCGCGAATCTGTTCGAAGCGCATCGGCACTGGTTGCGCGAGGATATTCCGGTGGTGATGGAGGTTCGCATCAACTCCAACCGGGATGGCGACACCCGTCTCATCGCCGAGCAGATTCACGACATTGACCAGGCCCGAGCCCTGTTCGCTCGGCGTGTGGTTGTCCACCTGAACGGAACCTCGGGCGCGGAAGATGCTGCTCGCGCACTCAACACGTTGCGCGCCTACACCGGTGACGGAGCGACCGGCACGCTGCCGGTGGCCTTTCGTGTCGAGCGGACCCCGCGTGCGGCGTTGCCCGGCTACTCCGGTCAGGTGGTTTTCAGCGAGTCCCTGCGGGTCGCACCCCGCACCGAGCTGTTCTCCCAGTTGAACGCGACGCTCGAGTTTTGACAGGATCGCCCCGCTGTCAGCGCGCAAGCATCAACGCGAGCGCTCCAAGCCCGATGCAGAGCCAGACGAATGGATCCTGAACCACGTGTCGGATGGGGTCGTCCTGGTCCGCGGGATGCCGCGATGGCGCGGCCGTCCTCCAGATCCGGGTGAACGCGAGGGAGGCTGCCAGCGCAAGCATGAAAAGCCAGTGGGGTGCGCGGTATCCCGCGTCTGGGGCATGCATGACGGCGTAAGCCGCGAGCATGAGCGCTGCAATCTGTCCACACGCGGCCCCCACGATGCCGATGGTGCGCCGGTCCGCTTGGCGATAACTCCGGGCCTTTGCGTTTTGGCCCTCGCGAATGCGCCGCACACCGAGCTCGAGCGCGCGCTTCAAGGCAGCAAGCGACAAGAAACTCGCCGTCGCAAAGGCCACCAACCAACCCGAAATGGCGACCCCGGCCGCCCAGGCCCCGGCAACGACGCGTGCGTTGTAGAGCACCGCAAGCACACCGATATCCCACCAGCGCAACTGCTTGAGGCGCGCGTTGTAGACGAGGCAGGTCATCAGATAGCCCATCCCCAAGAGCAGGAGCGCCGGCGAGAGGAGCGCGAAGATCGACAGGCCCGCCAAGGCGAGGACCCCGGCGACGGCCAAGGCCGTGAGCGGCGGCAGTTCGCCCGCGGCGATCGGGCGCCGACGCTTGGTCGGATGTGAGCGGTCACTCGCGATGTCCGCCACGTCGTTCGTGAGATACACCGCAGACGCGAGCGCACTGAAAGCGATGAAGGCCCAGACGAGGCGGATCAGCACCCCCGGATCTGCGAGGACGAAGGCACCGAGGGGCGCGAGAAGGAGCAGGAGATTCTTCGCCCATTGACGCGGGCGAAGGGCTCTCAGCAGGGTGCGCAGGCCGCTTGGCGTCACACTGTGCGCCGACGGCTCCTCATCGAGAAGGACCGCGTCCGGCACCGCGTCCATCAGCGCATCGCGAGTGGGTCGATCGGCACCCACGGCGTAGGCGCGTCGTGCCGAACGCCAGACGGGCAGATCGGCCGCGGCATCTCCGACATAGTCGAACCCGCGCAAGCCGTAGCGTTGGATCAAGGTCTGAGCCTTGGTCTCGCCCTTCAGGTTGGATTGGCCGTCGGTGGCGATGATCTCATCGATCCGTCCGTCCAGCTGGGCGGCAGCAGCCCTTGCATGCCTCACATGCGCGGCGGTCGCGAGCACGATGGGGCGGGGCGGGACGTCAGCGCGCGCCGCATCGATCAGATCGAGGACCTCGGGTCGAAGGTTGAAACGGTGATTGTCGAGAGGTGCATCTGCCGCGACGGCCGCCTTGAATGCAGCACGTCCGTTGCGTAACGCCCCGAGCGCGCGGATCGCCGCGACCGGGCGCGTGACGAGCAAGGTGGCAAACGCTTCATGCAGCGTGTCGCCCGTGATGAGGGTGCCATCGAGGTCGACGCACAGCGGAATCGCGCCATCGGAGGCCGGGATGTTGGAGGGCGAGGCAGGCTGGTTATACGGTGGAGGCACGGGAGCGTCGCGCGGCAGGCGAGTCGTACGGGAGGATCGTCCACAGCGCCGGAGGATGCGGCGGCTCGCGTCAGTGACCGCTGTGCAGCGGTTGCGGAAGGCGCGCATAGTGGAGTCTAGCGAATCGACGTTGCTCCGTCCGATCCGCGCGTTGTCGTCGGTTCTGACCTCGTGAGCACGCCAAGCAAGGCCCGCACTCCCCGATAGAGCCAGCGCAGGAGAAGCACAAGGACGATGATGAAGACAAGCAGCAGGCCGACAAAGATGAGCGGGTAGTTGATCGCGAGCGCCACCCCCCCAGCAACCGCCGCGTCCTCGGCGACCGACAAGGCGACATTCGAGAACGGCTCCGGGGAGGTGTTGACCGTCGCACGCGCCCCCGCCTTGCCGAAGTGCGTGCCTGCGGCGAGCGTCCCGCCGATGAGGGCTGCGGCCATGGCCACGCCCTCCCCCGTATCACCTAG
>CAZSTF010000068.1:0-12199 GCA_964609555.1 uncultured Alcaligenaceae bacterium
GGAAGAGCGCCCAGAGCCGGGCACCTGAGACTTCCGAGCGCGCGCAGTCGAAGCCTTCGACCGGGCGGTGCGGGTTTGCGGTACGTGGCTGGCCCACCGGCGCGACGATGCCCATCCAGTCACGCACCGCGGCGACCTCGCCGAACGGCACACCCACCTGCACCATGCCGAAGGGCCCGGGATTCATGCCGAGAAAGACCACGCGCTTCTCGGTGTCGCCGAAGCGGCGCAGGTAGGCCTCGTGTGGCGCCCACGCGTAATCGAGTGGATTGAGCACGTGGGTGATGGGCGGGCCGAAGGCCAGGGGCTCGACCGCGTCGCGCAGCGCGCGCGCCGCGGCGACGAGACGGGAACTCAGGCCTTGGGCCACAGCACCATCTGCGTGCAGCGAAAGAGCGCGATCGTCTTGCCTGTCTCGACATGGGTGACCACCGCATCCCAGACCTGCGTGCTGCGGCCGAGGTGGGCCGGTGTCGCCACGACGGCGATCGTGCCCTCGCGCGCGGTGCCGAGGTGGTTCGACTTGAGTTCGACCGTCGTGAAGTTCTCCGCGCCCTCCGGCAGGTGTGCAATCGTGCCGTAGCCGCACATCGTGTCCGCGAGCGCGATGACGGTTGCGGCATGCAGGAAGCCATTCGGCGCGAGCAGTTCAGGCCGGATTGCGAGCCGTGCTTCCATGCGGCCCTCGGCCACGTGCGTGAGCTCGATCCCGATCAGCCCGGGCAGACGCCCGACTCCGCGGTCACGCATTGACTCGAGCGAGAAGCCTGCGCGCAGTGCCATGGGTCAGAACCGGTAGCCGACCGCGAACATGATCGCGTTGAAGCCGAGCAGGATGGCCTCGGCCGAGGCCTCGCGGCCGAGCTTGATGCCGACCGATGGGATGATGGCGGGCGCGACCCCGAATTTGTTGAACGGGATCTTGTCGCGGTACTTGCCGCGATAACCCCAGAGCGGGCCGGCGGTGACCTTGGCGTAGAACCAGTCGTTCAGGTCCCAGCGTTGGCCCCAGTAGATGTAGGCCGACTGCTGGCCGAAGGAATTGCGGAAGGTGGACACCCCGAAGAGCGTCTTGTCCGCGCCCCAGACGCGATCGAAGTCGGAGTGGATCTCAAGCGTGACCAGATGGTTGCGGCTGACGTGCTCGGGGTTGTTGGTCCGGTGCCAGGTGTAGAGCGAGTAGCCGACGAACAGGCGGTCGCCGTCGCGCCACCAGCTGTCGCCGTCGAACTTGGGTTGCGGCATGCCCGCGGTCGTGGCGGGCAGCGTGCCGGTGGGGACACTCTGGGCGAGCGCGGGCGCGGCCGTGCCAAGCCCGACGGACAGGGCCAAGGCATGACAGGCGCCAAGGGTGCGGTGGGGTGTGAGCGACATCAGTAGCCTTCTTTCATGGGGTCCTTGCCAGCGGGCTTCTCATCGGCCGCCTTCAGCCGATCTTCGGCCTGTTTGGCCGCGCGATCGAGTTCGGCATTCACGCGGTCGATGGTCTTTTCCTTGGTGGGTAGCGGCGTCGGGGGCGGGTTGGACGGCTGGCAGCCAGCGAGGAGCGCCGCACTTCCGATCGCGAGGATGTGCTGGCGGAGAAGAGTTGAGTTCATCCGCTCAGAAGGTGTGAATGAATCGTCGCGAGCGGGCCGAGCACGAGGCGGACGGCGCGCAGCGACGAGACATATCTGGGACGATAGGCGAGGAGCGAGCACCGTCCAACAACGTGATCGGGCTGCGCAGTAGATTCATTCGCACCTTCTCAGTCGCGGAAGTTGTTGAACTGTAGAGGCAACTCCGTCACTTCCTTCCGCAGGAGGGCGATCGCTGCCTGCAGGTCGTCCTTCTTGTTGCCCGAGACACGCACGGTCGTGCCCTGGATTGCCCCGGTGACCTTGAGCTTGCTGTCCTTGAGCAGGCGGATCACCTTCTTCGCGAGGTCACTGTCGAGCCCTTCCTTCAGCGTGTCCACGCGCTTGACCTTGTCGCCGCCGATCTTCTCGGTCTTGCCTTTCTCGATCGAGCGGGTGTCCACACCGCGCTTGGCGAACTTGGCAAGAAGCACATCGTCGACCTGGCCGAGCTTGAACTCATCGTCGGCGTAGACGACGAGCTGCTTTTCCTTCTCCTTCAATTCCACGCGGGCGTCCGAGCCCTTGAAGTCGAAGCGGGTGCCGATTTCCTTGTTCGCCTGGTCGATGGCGTTGCGGATTTCAACCCAGTTGAGTTCGCTGACGGTGTCGAAGGAGGGCATCGGTTGTTCAATCCTTGGAATCCTTGCCGAAGAGCGCGTCGAACGCATCCGCCGCAGCCGACTTGCCTTCGCGCCCCACACGACGTTCGGCGAAACGCTCGTCGATCTCGTCGGCGTAGTACGCATCCGGCGAGGGTGCCGCCATCAGCCGACGATAGACCTCGGGCGAGACCGCGAGATAGTGCCGCAGCGTCCCATCGCGGAATTCGAGCTCAAGCACGCGCTCGCGCTCGTCGTAGCCCGCCGAGCGCAGGCGGCTCGCGGAGAGCGGTTTGCGATTCACGCTGCCGATTGTAGGGGGCCCGTTCGCCCCCTCTCCCCCCGGGAGAGGGTTGGGTTGAGGGCTTTGGCCGTTCGGCTTACAACGCGAACTGTCCCGGCCAGACCCAGAGGATCGCCGCCGTCATCGTGACGTAACGGACGAACTTGCCTGCGGCGCCCCACCAGAAGCACGGCCAGAACGGCAGTTTGAGCCAGCCTGCAACCGAGGTCAGTGGATCGCCGACCGCCGGCAGGAAAGCGAAGAAGCAGGCTTTCGGCCCGAGCCGTTCGAGCCACGCAAGCGCCCGCGCTTCCATCGGCCTGTGGCGGACGTGCTCGAGCGCGCGCTTGGCGCCGTAGCCGATCCACCAGTTGACGGCGCCGCCCAGCGCGTTGCCTGCGGTTGCAACCAGCATGGCCGGCCAGAAGAGTTCGGGGTTGAGCTTGAGCAGACCGACCACTGCGAACTCGCTGCCCATCGGCAGGAGCGTGGCCGAGACGAACGCAATCAGAAAGAGCGTCGACAGGCCGTACTGGGGCAGGGAGAGCGCAGTGAGCAGTTGGTGGAACCAGACTTCCATGAAGAGGATTCTGCAATGCCGCGGTGCGAGCACCGCGACGGAAACGTCAGGCGATGCCGGAGAGAGCCGACTCGAGCCGGTCCGTTCCGACGCCTGCGACGAGTTGCGGATCGATGCCCATGAACGCGAGCTCTTCGCGGAGCAATCGGTCAACCGTCGCGCGCGCCTCCGGGCCATCGCGCTGGATGCCGTCGGCCTGCCAAGGCAGATCCGGCGCGCAAAGCAGCGTGCGGTCGCAGAGCCCATGCAGGAGCCGCGCGCGGGGCGCAAGGCTCGCATCCGAGAACACGTATCGGCTGTAGATCGCCGTCATGAGCGGCGTGGTGTCGCAGAAGACGAAGGGCCGCCCTTCAAGCTGCGCCTGGGCGAGAGCCGCGGTGATGTGCGCGTGCTGCGTCTCCATGATGAGCGCCTGCTCCTCGCGGCGTGGCGTGCGACCGCGATCGTCGCAGAAGGCGCGGAGGTATTCCGGCACCCAGAGCCCGTCGGTCGCCTGGGCGAGCGCCTGGGCGAGATCGGTCTTGCCCGTGCATTCCGCGCCGACGAGGCCGATGACGCGCGGCCTCATGCCGCCACCCGACTGCGCCACCGCGCGAGGCCCCAGAGCGCGAGGCCGAAGAAGATCGCGTAGAGAATCGCCGTGAGCCAGAGCGCCTTGTAGACGAAGAGCGCGACACTCGCTGCGTTCACGATGAGCCACAGCCACCAGTTCTCGATGAACTTGCGCGCGAGGAGCACGGTGCCGATCACGCTTCCGGACGTGACGAATGCATCGGCGAAGGGCACGTCCGAGTCGGTCGCCTGATCGAGCACGAGCGCGATGAGTCCCCAGACGAGCACCCACGCGAGTGCGGCATGGATGCGTTGGGTCTCGTCGAGTCGGGCGACGCGCAGCGGCCCCGCGGCGGTACCGTCCGCGCTGCTGCGGCGCCCGTAGAGCCATTGCCACCAGCCCCAGAGGGCGGTCCCAGCGAAGAAGAGGTTGACCCCCATCTCGCCATAAAGCCGGCTCGCGTGAAAGAGCCACGCGTAGAGCAGGCTCGCGATGATCGTGAGCGGCCACGCCCAGTGGATCTCGCGCACATTGAGGACGATGTTCGCGATCGCGAGCACGAAGGCGATCGCCTCGAGCCAGGTGACCGGCGTGCCGTGGAGCGTGAAGGCGGTGGCGAGCATGTCCACCTCAGAAGGTGTGCGTCACGGAGAGCCGCGCCGTCCGGGCGGCCACCGGGAAGAGATAGACCCCGCCCCAGGCGGTGGTCGGCGCTTCCCGCCATCCGGCCTTGTTCGTGACGTTCGCGACCGCGAGCCGCACGCGCGTGACGCCCGCGGCGTGCCGCCAGTCGTAACTTGCGCCGAGATCAAGCAGCGTCAAAGCAGGCAGCCGTACGGCACCGGGGGCTTCCACCCGCTTGCCCGATTCATGCGTGACGAGTGCATCGACGCTCAAGCCCGGCACGGCGGGGATGCGCTCACTCACGAACACGGCGAGCTTCGTGCGTGGGACGTTCGCAGCGCGCTCGCCGATGCGCCCGGGTGTGGTCGAGGCGATGATGCGCGCATCGAGCCAGGCCGCGGAGAGGTGGATCGAGGTGTCGGCGCCCAGACGTCCGGCGAGCGTGGCCTCGACGCCCCGGTGCCGTGCGGTGCGGGTGTTCGCAAGCCTCAGCAGGCGGTCGTCGGGCGCGAGGATGTCCTCTGCACCCGGTCGCCGGATCTCGAAGGCGGCAAGCGAAGCCGTGAGCCGCGGCGTCGGCTGCCACTTGAACCCGGCTTCCCACTGGCGGCTCTTCGCCGCGGCGAGCACACTGCCCGCGTTCACATAGATCGACGGTCGGTTGGGCACAACCTCGGTCTCGACACCCTGCCCCCAGGAGATGTAGCCCGTGAGCCCCGGAACCTGCGCCGATAAATCGTGCGTGAGCCCGAGCCAGGGGGTGGCGAGCGTCTGGCCGAGTCGCACCGCGCGGCTGCCGTCGCTCCTTGCGCTTGCGCGTTCGAGCCGGGCCAGATTCATGCCCCAGTAGAGCGTGTGGATCGCGCCGAGCCGGGTCTCGCCGCGGAACGCGACATCGGTGCTCCGCTCGTCGCTGTTCGTGTTGCGGTCGGTCTTCTCGGGCGCCGGGTCGACCGGCGTCGGACGGAAGCCATCGATCGTGCCGACGTAGTTGTAGGCCTGGAAGGGCTCGAGCCGGGCACGCGCGTCGTAGTGCTGGACGGCGAGTGTGACGCGGGTCGGCAGCACGTCACGCGCGACGGTGCCGCTTGCTTCGGCGAGCGCGCTCGTCATGCGGCGGCGCTCGTTCTCGCTCCGGTAGTCGTAGAGATCGACCGTGCCATCGCCGCACCAGCCGGGGTAGACATAGACCGCGGCCGCGCTGCAGCCGTCCGGAAAGGCGATGCGGTCATCGAGCCGCCCCTGCCAATGCCGCGCGGCCACGCGAGCGCTCCAGCCTTCCGCAAAAGCACCACGCCACTCCGCGCCCAGATGCGTGCTCGTGTTCACGACAGGCAGCGACCACGGCTGCGCATTGAGGTTGAGCCACGACGAGAGCACGCCGGGCCGGCTGCCGCGCGCGTTCGTGAGCCCGGGCAGGGTCTCGCCCACGCCGTCACCATCGCGGTCGAGCAGCCCGAAGCCCGGCACCGAGGGCTGGCGCTGCCGCGTCGCTTCCGCCTCGACTTCGAGTCGCCCGCCCGCGAGCGGCTGGCTCCACGCGAGGTGCGCGAGGGCGCGTTCGCCGCGTTCGGCTTCGATCTGCGGTCTGAGCGCTTCGACCGCGAGGTTCGCGCGCAGGCCACGCTCGCCCGCAAAGCGCAGTGTCGCATCGAGGTGGAGCCGTCGGTTGCCGTGTTCGGTGAACTCGCTGGTGATCTCGCTGCCTGCCTGCGCGAGCGGCCGCTTGCCGACGAGGTTCACGAGCCCGCCCGGGGCGGCGACCCCGGCGAGCATCCCGGCCACACCTTTGAGCACCTCGATGCGTTCGAGGCCTTCACCCGCCAGTGGGGCGGTGTTGTTCCAGGCAAGGCCCTGGCGACGGTAGTTGCCAATCGCGCGCAGTTCGAAGCCGCGCACGGTCAGGCTTTCGAGGTAGCCGATCGCGTTGTAGCTGTCGGCGAGTCCGGCCTCGAGCCGGCTCACGCCCGAGAGCGTGCGCGCGCCCACGGCCGCGAGCAGGTCGGCGCCGAGCACGCTCACGCTCTGCGGTGTGCGCATGAGCGGCGCGACGAAGCCGCCAACGTCAGCGTTCTCCTGTTCGAACACCGGGGCCGCCTTGCCGACCACGGTCACGGGGTCGGTGCGTTGGATTTCGCCCGTCTGGGCGAGGATACTGCCGGGCGTTGCTACAGCCAGAGTGCAGGCGAGCGCCACGCGATGCGGCGTGAACCGGAGGAGGGGCGAGAGACGTGCCATCGAAGGACTCCTTGTCGATGGCAGGGGGAGGGCGGCCCTGGGTCCCCGGTGACGAGCGCGAAGCGCGGCAGGAGACGCGAGGCCGACCACGCTTCCCTGCGCAAGCATTACCTTGTTCAAGTTCCGGGGTGTGATCTCAGCCTCGCCCCGATTGCTCGACGCGAAGCACCCCCAGCGTGGGTCGCGAGCGCCGATGGGCGCTCACCTCTTTATTCTAGGTCGGACGTCCCTTTTTAAGCAGCGTGGATGGCCCGAAGGGCCGGGTGAGGGCGGGGTGCCGCCTCCTCAGCGCCCGTGATGGGTGCCGTGATGACCGCCGTGGTGTCCCTTGCCGCCGTGCGAGGACTGCGTCGCAAGCGAGACGACCACCATCGCGATGATGGCGGCGACGAGGCCGAAGAGCTGCGGCGGCACGGTCTCGGAGCCCGCGAACTCGGCGAGCCCCCAGGTGAGGAGCCCGAAGAAGATCGAGGCTGCCGCACCGGCGTTCGTGGTCTTCTTCCAGTAGATCCCGAAGACGAGCGGCACGAACGCGCCGGCGAGCGTGACCTTGTAGGCGTTCTGGATCATCTCGTACATCGTGAGCTCGGAGTTGACCGCGAACACGAGCGCTGCGGTCGTGAAGACGACGAGGCAGATGCGCGTCAGGGTGAGCAGCTTGTGATCGCTCATCTCGCCGACGAAGGGCTTGACCACGTTGTTCGCGAACAGCGCCGTCGGCGCGAGCAGCGCGCCGGCGGAGGTGGACAGGATCGCCGAGAGCAGGGCACCGAAGAAGAGCACTTGGATGAAAAGCGGCGCCTGGGCGAGGATGATGTCCGGCAGGATGCGCTGGATCACGCGCGAATCCTCGCTTGCGAAGAGCGCTTTGAGATCCGGCTGGATCATGAGCGCTGCGTAGGCGATGAACATCGGCACGAAAGCCATCGCGAAATAGATGAGCGCGCCGAAGATCGTGCCGCGCACGGCGGTCTTCTCGTCCTTGGCCGAGGTCATGCGCTGGAACACGTCCTGCTGCGGGATCGAGCCGAGCGCAACGGTCAGGAAGGCGGCGATGAAGGCGAGCCACTCCTTGGTGCCCCCACTCGGGAAGAGTTGCAGCTTGCCGTCCGCATGCGCCTGCGCGATGACCTTGCTCGCGCCGCCTGCAAGGTCGCCCACGAAGTAGGCCACGATGAACAGCCCGATGATGATGACGAGCGCCTGCACCGTGTCGGTCATGGCCACCGACCACATGCCGCCGAAGATCGTGTAGACGAGCACGATGGCCGCCCCGATGATGATGCCCTGCGTGAGCGTGAGTGCGCCGCCTGAAATCACCCAGATCACGAGCCCGAGCGCGGTGAGTTGGGCGCTCGTCCAGCCGAGGTAGCTCACGACCACGCAGGCGCTCGTGAAGACTTCGATCTTTTGGTCGTAGCGCTTCCGGTAGAAGTCGCCGAGCGTCATCAGGTTCATTCGATAGAACGCCCGGGCGAAGAAGACCGCCGCGAGGATCAGGCAGGCGGAGGCGCCGAACGGGTCGCCCGGCACGCCGACGAGGCCGTCCTTGGCGAAGGTCGCCGATACCGAGAGCACGGTCTCGGCCCCGAACCAGGTGGCAAAGACCACCGCCATGTTGATCGACAGCGGCAGCGACCGGCCGGCCACCAGGTAGTCCTTCGTGTTGTGCACCCGGCGCGCGGCCCACAGACCGATGGCGACCGTGAGCGCCAGATAGACGACGACTGACGTGACCAGCATGAACGCATCCCCCGAGGCGTGGAAACGCGCGATTATAGGAACGCACGAAAGGCCCGAAAAACAAGGGTTTACGGAAACGCTGATTGATTTGCTGCGCAGCCCGATTGCTTTGTCGCGTGTTGGCTTCGGCCGCTTCGCTTAACCTCGGCTTCGCCGAGGTTAGCCTTCGCCGAAACTCCGTTTTCGTTCATCGCTCGCCTATCTCAGTGATATGTCTCGCTCTTCACTGCGCGGCTCCGCGCACTCGGGCTTGCTCGCGACAATCAATCAGCGTTTGCTTTGCGTGATCAGCAGGAACCCGGAAGGGGGCGTCTCGCCCGTTCGCAAGCGGTGCGGAACGCACTGATGCCGAGCGCGCGTTGTTCGGTTATCGTGCACGCATCTCGTCAATCAGGGCCAGGAGCACCGGCATGCGCGCCGCCCAGAATGAACGCCTGACCCGCGTGGGACCCGAAACCCCCTGCGGCCAGCTCCATCGCCGCTATTGGCAGCCGGTCGCGCTTGTCGATGAATTCGACGCTGCGCTCGTGCCCGCCATGCGCGACCGACCGGTCAAGCGCGTGCGGGTGCTCGGCGAGGATCTCGTGCTCTTTCGCGCGGCCGCCGGGCAGCCCGGCGAGCCGAGCCAGTGGGGCCTGCTCGAACGGCCTTGCCCGCATCGCGGGGCCGACCTCGCCTTCGCCCGCTACGAGCCGACGGGCGAAGGCTGCGCCGACTTTGCTCTGCGGTGTCCGTTTCACGGCTGGAAGTTCGCCGCCGACGGCCGCTGCCTCGAGACACCCGCCGAACCGGCGGGCTCGCGCCTGTGTCAGTCCGTGCGGCAGAAGAGCTATCCCACGGTCGAGCGAGCCGGCGTCATCTACGCCTTTCTCGGTGAGGGCTCGCCGCCGCCCGTGCCGGACCTGCCCTGCCATCGTGCGCCCGCCACGCACAGCTTCGCCTTCAAGGGGCTGTGGCGCTGCAACTGGCTGCAGGCGTTCGAGGTGGGTATCGACCCGGCGCATCCCTCTTACCTGCATCGGTACTTTCAGGATGAATCGACCGAAGGTCAGTTCGGACGGCAGTTCCGCGGTGCCTCGGCGGGCGAGGTCGACGGCGAGCGCTGGCCGATGACCCGCGTGCTTCGCGAGCGTGCGCAGCCGGAGATCGCGTTTACCCCGACCGACTGGGGCGTGGAGATCACGACGCTGCGGCCGATCGATTCGGCGCGCATGCACGTGCGGGTGACGCAGGCGCTCTTTCCCCACACGTTCATGATCCCGCTTTCGGAGACGATCACGATCACCCAGCACCACCTGCCCGTGGATGACACGCACACCTACTGGTTCTCGATCTTCACGAGCCACGCCGAGCCGCTCGACCAGGCGACGATGCGCGCGCAGCGCCTGGCCACGATCGAGCTGCCGGACTACATCCCGAAGGTCGGCCGCCACAACGACTGGGGCTTCGACCCAGCGCGGATGCGGGAGACCTTCCTCGGCATGGGCGAGGACATCAACGTGCACGACCAGTGGGCGGTCGAAAGCATGGGGCCGATCGCCGACCGCACGCGCGAGCACCTGGGCACGACGGACAAGGTGATCATCGCCTGGCGCCGTCTGCTCGATACCGCGATCGATGCGGCAACAGACCGCACATCGTCACTGCCCGACGGCCTTCACGCGCCGAGCGCGACACGCAGCCTGCGCACCTTCGACGGCATCACGCGGGCGGCGGACTGGTTCGACCACTGGATCGAAATGCACGCGGCGCTTCGGGTGCGTTCGCCTTGGTCGCCATGACGCCTGCAGAGTATCTGCGCGAGCTCGAGGCGAGGAAGATCGAGCAGCTGCGGCTTGCCTGGTGCGATGTGCATGGCCGCTGGCATGCCAAGACGCTTCTGCCGCGGGCCTGGCCCGAGGCGTTGGCCGAAGGCGTGCGGGCCGCGTCCTCACTCGCGCTCAAGGATTCGAGCGGGCGCACGGCCCTGCCTGTGTTCGACGCCGAGCGCATGGCGCGTGAGCATCCGCGGCTCGCCGACTTCGCGATGGTCGGCGACATGCTCTGGCGGCCCGACCTGTCGTCCCCACCCCTCGTGCCGGACCCGGAGCATTCGCCGCACGTGGCCTTTTTGCCGTGCACGGCGCATGATGCGCGCACCGGCGCGCCGCTCGGTCTCGACCCGCAGCACATCCTTCAACGCACGCTCGCGCGGCTCTTCGAGGCGGGTTACGGGCTCCGCGTCGGCATCGAGATCGAGTTCCACGTCTGGTCGATCACCGGGCCGGCGGATCCGGCCGATCAGGCGACCTGGCCGGGCGGTGCGCCGGCGCCGAACGCGCTCGGATTGCTGCACCCGGGATTTCAACTGCTCTCGGATCGGAACGCTTGGGTGTGCCAGCGGCTCTTCGATCGCATCGCCGCGATCACGGCCGCACTTGGCTTGCCGCTCGCCTCGCTCGAAATCGAGATGGGGCCGAGCCAATTCGAGCTCGTGCTCGAAGCGCAGGAGGCGGCCCACGCCGCCCGCAGCCTCGCGCTCCTGCGCGGGCTCCTGCCCGCGCTGCTTGCGCGCGAGGGCTGGCTTGCCAGCTTCATTTGCCGTCCACCGTGGGACGGTGTCATGGCAAGCGGCTGGCATGTCCATCACTCCTGGGTAGACCAGGCGAGCGGTCGCAACGCCTTCGCCGATGCCGGGGGACTTTCACCGCTTGCAGGACAGGTGATCGCGGGCGAACTCGCCCACGCCGCGGCGATGACCACGCTTGCGGTGCCGACCTTGAACGGCTACGAGCGCTTCCGCGCCGCAGCACTCTCGCCCGAGCGGATTCTCTGGGGGCGGGACAACCGCGGCGCCATGCTGCGCGTGCTCGATGGCGAGCGGGGCGTTTCGCCCTCAGCGACGCGCATCGAACACCGGCTGCCGGAACCTCACGCGAATCCCTGGCTCGTGCTTGCGGCGCTCGCCGCGGCCGGGTTCGACGGCGTCGAGCGCGCGCTCGATCGGCCGCCGGCCTGCGAGTCACCCTACGCCGATGGACCGCAGATCGCGCAGGACGCCGCCGACGCACTGGCCGATTTCCGGGCCAGTGCCTTCATCGAACGCACCTTTGGCCCCACCTTCGTCGATGCCTGGTCTGCGCTCGTGGCGAGCGCACTCAGGCGGCACGCCGAGGCGGTGGAGTGGGCGAGTGACGACGCCGCCCGTCGTCTCGCGAGCCGCGATTGGCAGCGGCGCGAATACCTGTGTTGAGTCACTCGAGCAGCAACGGAATCCAGAGCGTGCCGAGGATCGCGAGCAGTGCGAAGGCGATGAGTGCGAGCCAGACGTTCGTCCAGACGCTTGCGGGGGGCGGCGGTGGGGGGAGCGCGGGTGGGGCAGAGGCGCGGGTGAGTGCTTCGTGGATGAGCCGCGGCCACTCGGGCAGGGTGGCCGCGAGATAGGGCGCCTGTTCGAGCAGGCGCCGCCGATAGGCCTCGGGGCCGACCTGTTCGCGCATCCAGCGCTCGAGGAACGGCTGCGCCGTGGCCCAGAGGTCAAGCCAGGGGTCGAGCTGCCGGCCCAGGCCCTCGACGTTGAGCAGCGTCTTCTGCAGGAGCACGAGCTGCGGCTGGATCTCCACGTTGAAGCGGCGCGAGACGCTGAAGAGCCTCAGGAGCACCTTGCCGAACGAAATCTCGGCGAGTGGCCGGTCGAAGATCGGCTCGCAGACGCTGCGCACGGCGTTCTCGAGCTCGTCGGGCCGCGTGCCGGGCGGCACCCAGCCCGATTCGATGTGCGCCATCGCCACCCGCCGGTAGTCGCGCCGGAAGAAGGCGAGGAAGTTCTCGGCGAGATAGCGCCGATCGACATCGGTCAACGTGCCCACGATGCCGAAGTCCATGCCGACATACTGGCCCACATGGCCCGGGTCGGTGCGCACGGCGATGTTGCCGGGGTGCATGTCGGCGTGGAAGAAGCCGTCGCGGAACACCTGGGTG
>CAZSTF010000069.1:0-12119 GCA_964609555.1 uncultured Alcaligenaceae bacterium
GCCGAGAGCAGCTTGCAGTACTTGCAGTCGGCGGGCGCGGGACGGGCGTCCTCCTGCGGCTTGGCCGGTTCGTTGGCCGACGCGCCGTCGAGCATGACGCGCTTGATGCCGCTCGACGAACAGAGTTCGACCACGATCGGCGCATCGCTCGTGGCGCGCGCCAAGGCGAGCGCCGCCGTCGGGCCGAAGGTCGTGAAGACGAAGGCGAGGAGCGCGGCGAGCACCGTCCAGCGGCGATGGCCGCTCGAGAACGGATGCGCATCTCGACCCCTGCTCATACCCTGATTTTAGGCACTGCCCTGTTTCAGAGCGCAGCGATGCCGGCCTTGGCGATCTGCAGATCCTCGCTTGACTTGACGCCGCTCACGCCGATTGCGCCGATGCAGTGCCCTTCGACCACGATCGGCGCGCCGCCCTCGAGCGGCGTCACCTGATCGACCGAGAGGAACGAGACTCGGCCTTCGTTGACCATCTTCTCGTAGACGCCGCTTTCACGGCGGCCGATGGCCGAGGTGACGGCCTTGCGCGGGGCGATCGCGGCCGACACCGGTGGCGCGCCATCGAGCCGCTTCAGGAACAGCAGGTGCCCACCGTCGTCGCAGATCGCGATCGTGACGGCCCAGCCGTTTTTCACGGCTTCGGCTTCGGCGGCGCGGGCCATGCGTTCGACATCGGCGGCGGTAAGTGCGGGGCGCTGGATCATCGGGAAACCTTCGTGAGCGAGAAATACTTGAGCTGCAATTGTTCACGAGTCTCGACGTGCGCCGGATCGTTCGGGATGCAGTCGACCGGACAGATCGCGCGGCACTGGGGCGCATCGAAGTGCCCGACGCACTCGGTGCAGCGGGCGGGATCGATCTCGTAGTGCTCGTCGCCCATCGCAATGGCTGCGTTCGGGCACTCCGGCTCGCAGAGGTCGCAGTTGATGCAGGCATCGGTGATGAGGAGCGCCACGCCCAAGCCCCCGCGCGGGAGGTCTCACCCGGCGCCGCGCCGTTCGGCGGCGCGCCGTGCGAGTGCTTCGCCGACCGCGGGATGCACGAAGCGCGAGGTGTCGCCGCCGAAGAATGCAACCTCGCGCACGATCGTGGCGGAGATGAACATCACTTTCTCCGACGGCGTGAGAAAGACGATCTCGACATTCGGATCCATGCCGCGGTTCATGCCGGCCATCTGGAATTCGTATTCGAAATCGCTTGCCGCGCGCAGGCCGCGCAGGATGATGTGGGCGTCCTGCTGTCGCACGAAGTCGAGCAGCAGGCAGGAGAAGGGTTCCACGCGCACGTTCGGCATGTCGGCGAGCACGGTCCGGGCAAGTGCCACCCGCTCATCCACCGTGAACCAGGGCCCCTTGCGCTTCGACTCGGCCACGGCGAGCACCACCTCGTCGAAGAGCCGGGCGGCGCGGCGGATCAGATCCTCATGACCTTTGGTGAGGGGATCGAACGTGCCGGGATAGATGACGCGTTTCACGTCGCGGGCGCGGGCGGTCGGACCGCCTTGGAGTCATGGACGAAAAGATGATAGTGCACCATCCCGGCCCGTCCCTGACGATGGAGACGCAGAGTCGCGAATTCCCGAAGCGCTTTGCCGGCCTCACAGTAGACAAGCGCGTTCGGTTTGAGCCGCGGCAGGACGAGCCGCGCGAGATCACGCCAGAAATCGCTTGCGAACGGCGGATCGACGAAGACGACATCGAAGGCGCTGCGTTCGCCGGCCAGCCAGGCAAGCGCGTCGGCTGCGATGACCTCCACCGTGGGCAGAGCGAGCAGATCGCGGTTGCGTCGCAAGGCTGCGAGAGCCGCCCGTTCGCGCTCCACCGCCACCACGCGCGCCGCACCGCGTGAGGCCGCCTCGAAGGTGAGTGCCCCGGAGCCGGCGAACAGGTCGAGACAGGTGAGCCCGGTCAGATCCTGCCCAAGCCAGTTGAAGAGCGTCTCCCGCACGCGGTCCGGTGTAGGCCGGAAGCCCGCGATGCGCGCAGCCTCGGGAAAGCGGATCACGCGCCCGCGGTGGCTGCCGCCGATGATGCGCAGTTGGTTCCGCTGGGGGGGCGTCGGAGCGTTCATAGAATGCGATTTTGCGCATTCGCACCATCTGCACCATTTCCACCCAAGGGAGCGCCCGCCATGTGGGGCCTGTTCAAACGGCGAAAGACGGCCACGCCCGATGCCGCACCCGAAGCCGCACCCGACGCCGCACCCGAGGCCCGTCCCGTCCCTGCGGGTGAGGCCGAAGACGTGGTCGTCCCCGCGACCGAAGCCGAAGTCGGGTCGGCACAGCCCGACGCGACGCGGTCGGAGCCCGTTGCCGCTCAGGCCAGCGAGGAGCGCAGTGGCTGGCTCGGGCGGCTGAAGAGCGGGCTCGCCGCAACACGCGACAAGCTGGGCCTCACAGCGCTCCTGACCCGGGGGCTCGATGAGGACACACTCGAAGCGCTCGAAACGCAACTGCTCATGGCCGATTGCGGGATGCCCGCCACCGAGCATCTGCTTGGCGATCTGCGGCGGCGCTGGAAGGCGTCGGGCGGTCGCGTCGAGCCACGGCAACTCCTGGTTGACGCGCTCGCAGAACTCCTTGCGCCGCTCGAACGGCGTTTCGTCGTGGATGCGGGTGCTGCGCCCTATGTGATCATGATCGCAGGGGTCAACGGGGCAGGCAAGACCACCTCGATCGGCAAGCTCGCCAAACTCCTTCAGCGCGAGGGCGCGAGCGTGCTGCTCGCCGCAGGGGACACCTTTCGCGCCGCGGCGCGCGAGCAGCTCACGATCTGGGGCGAACGCAACAACGTGCAGGTGATCCAGCAGCAGGGCGGCGACCCCTCGGCCGTGATGTTCGACGCGGTGAACGCGGGCCGCGCGCGCGGCGTCGATGTCGTCATCTGCGACACCGCCGGACGTCTGCCGACGCAGCTTCACCTCATGGAGGAGTTGAAGAAAGCCAAGCGGGCGATCGCCAAGGCGCACGAGGGCGCTCCGCACGAAGTGCTGCTCGTGCTCGATGGCACGACGGGGCAGAACGCGCTCGCCCAAGTGAAGGCCTTCGATGATGCGCTCGGCCTGACCGGCCTCATCATGACCAAGCTCGATGGCAGCGCCAAGGGCGGCGTGATCTGTGCGATTGCCAAGGAGCGGCCGGTGCCGATGCGCTTCATTGGCGTCGGCGAGGGGATCGATGACCTGCGCCCCTTCGCCGCGCGGGAGTTCGCCGAGGCGATGGTCTGAGCCGGCGCACGATCGGCCAGCTCAAAACGCGGCCGGCGCCTCGAGCGAAACGGCGACCCCATCGAGTGTGAAGGCGAGCCGCTCGGCGTGCAGCAGGAGCCGAACCGCGCCGTCGGGTCGGCCATAGAGCGGGTCGCCCACGATCGGGTGGCCGAGTGCGGCGAGATGCAGGCGAAGCTGGTGCGAGCGGCCCGTAAGAGGTTCCAGGGCAAGACGGGTCGTCGCCGCGTGCCGCTCAAGGACGCGCCAGCGCGTGAGGGACCGTTTGCCGTGTTCGAGATCGAGTTTCTGAAGCGGTCGGCGTGGCCAGTCGACGATCAGCGGCAGGTCGATTTCGCCCGCATCCGAGCAAGGAGCGCCGTGGACGATGGCCACGTAGCGCTTTTCGACCTCACGCCGCTCGAATGCGCGAGACAGTGCGCGATGGGCGTCGGCATCACGGGCGAAGAGCAGAAGGCCCGAGGTCTCCATGTCCAGCCGATGCACCGGGATCGCCTCTGGGTGGATCGCCTGAAGGCGGCGCCAGGCGCAGTCAGCCTTCTCCGGACCGCGGCCCGGGACCGAGAGCAGACCGGCGGGCTTGTCGATCGCGATCCAGCGCTCGCCGAGTGCGACGATGCGGATGCTCACGAGTCAGGACGCCCGTAAAGAGGCGCGAAGGATTCGTCGCGAGCGGGCTGAGCACGAGGCGGACGGCGCGCAGCGACGAGACATATCTGGAACGATAGGCGAGGAGCGAGCACCGTCCAACAAAGTGATCGGCTCGCGCAGCAGAATCATTCGCACCTTTTCAGGAGCGGACCTCGCCGATCACCAAATACTCCAACAACGCCTTCTGCGCGTGCATCCGGTTCCAGGCTTCCTCCCAGACCACGCTCTGCGCACCGTCGATGACACCTGCCGTGACTTCCTCGCCCCGGTGTGCAGGCAGACAGTGCATGAAGAGCGCGCCCGGGTCGGCGAGGGCCATCATGTCTTCATCCACACACCAGTCGGCGAAGGCGGCCTTCCTCGCTTCGGTTTCGGCCTCGAAGCCCATGCTCGTCCAGACGTCGGTCGTGACGATATGCGCGCCGCGTGCCGCATCCATCGGGTCGTCGAACACGCGCACATGCTTGCCCGCCGCTTCGAGCATGGCCGGGTCGATCGGATAGCCCGGCGGGGTCGAGGCGTGCACCGTGAAACCCAGCACGCGCGCGGCCTCGAGCCAGGAGTTCAGCATGTTGTTCGCATCCCCCACCCAGCAGACGGTCTTGCCCGCGATGGGGCCACGCTGCTCGATGTAGGTGAAGACATCGGCGAGCACCTGGCAGGGATGGTGTTCGTCGGTGAGGCCATTGATGACCGGCACCCGCGACCAGGCGGCAAAGCGCTCGACCACCGCCTGCTTGAACGTGCGGATCATGACCACGTCGACCATGCCCGAGATCACGCGCGCGAGATCTTCGATCGGCTCGCCACGGGAGATCTGTGAGGTCTCGCTCGTGAGGAAGATCGCCGCACCGCCAAGCTGGGTCATCCCGGCCTCGAACGAGACCCGCGTGCGCGTCGAGTTCTTCTCGAACACCATCGCGAGCGTGCGGTCCCTGAGCGGGTGGTAGAGCTCGTAGCGCTTGAAGCGGTCCTTGATGATGCGGGTCCGCTCGAAGAGGTAAGCGAACTCGTCGGCGCTGAAATCCGCGATCCGGAGGAAGTGACGAACCTTGGGGGATGGCTTCGCGGCGGTCGCGGTGCCCGCGCCTTGGCCGGGCGGGGAAGGCATCATGGTGCGATCCAATGGCTTCAAAAGCCGGAGTTTAGTCGTCGGACTCGACAAGAGACTCGGCCGCTGCGGCCGAGACGCGTGGTGCCAGGAGGCCGCCTAAAATTCGTTTATTCAACCCGAGTCTCGCGGTCGTGCGACGTGCGATCGGCGCCCGCCTCCTTCCCCATATTCATCATGACTGTGAACGGCCCCCGGACGGATGCGGGTCATGAGCGGTCGGCAACGCAGGCCGCGCATGCCGATCTGTTGATCAAGGGCATCACTCGAAGCGGCCAGACCTTCCGGCCGAGCGACTGGGCGGATCGACTGTGCGGCGTCATGTCGGCGTTCGGACCGGACGAGCAACTTCGTTACAGCCCGCTGGTCGCTCCCGCCATGCGCGGCGGTGTCCGCTGCGTCCTGGTCCGCGGTGAGCTGGCCGAATTGGAACCCCGGCTGTTCCGCTTCTTTCTCGGGTTTGCGCTCGACAACGAACTGCAGGTGACCATGGACGCCGACGCCGTCGCGTCGGTGCTGCCGGATGCGCTCGCCCGGCTGAGCAGCGAAGGGGCGCAGGCACCCGCAGCACTAAAGGTGAGCGAGGATTACTGATTGAGACGGCCGCGCTTGGTCGCCTCGGCGAATGCGACCGCGGCAATGAAAATGGGCACCCGAAGGTGCCCATTCATCAGCGGACGGAGATGCAGCGTCGCGCTCAGGCCGCCTTCATCGCCTTGATGGCACGCACGAGCTTGCTCTTCGTGCGCGAGGCGGTGTTCTTGTGCACGATTTTCTTGTCCGCGATGCGGTCGATGATCGATTGCGACTCCTGCATCTGCTTGAGTGCGGCTTCCTGATCGCCGGCACCAATGGCCTTGCGGACCTTCTTGATGGCGGTGCGGATCTGGGTGCGGAGTGCTGCGTTGTGGGCGCGCTGCTTGTCGTTCTGACGGGCGCGCTTTTTGGCTTGGGCTGAATTGGCCATGACTTGAAAGATTCCCTAGGCTGGGGTCGCAGGATGGATGAACCTGTTTGACAAGCCCGCAGGCTGTCGACCCTGCCCTCGACCGCGGAGACACGGTTTGCACTGCCGAGGGCGCGTGAATGATTGGGAGAGCCCGATATTATAGGACGAGGTGTGCATCGACCGCAAGCCGTAGGATTTCGGCCGGTCGTCGCGCGCCCGGCCCCGTTCTTCGCAACCCCGTCATGAACATCCTCCGCGCCGTCATCGGCGTCTCCGCGCTCACCACGCTTTCCCGCGTGACGGGGCTCGTCCGCGAAGTGGTCATGGCGCGCGTCTTCGGTGCCGGTGCCGCCAACGACGCCTTCGAGATCGCCTTCCAGATCCCGAACATGCTGCGCCGCATGTTCGCCGAAGGGGCGTTCGCGCAGTCCTTCGTGCCGATGCTCGCCGAGTATCGCGCCCAGCGCGGCGAGGCGGCCACCCGGCAGCTCATCGATCGGGTGGCCACGCTCCAGCTGATCGTACTCCTCGGCGTAAGCGGGCTCGGCATCCTGGCGGCGCCATGGATCGTGCCGCTCATCGCCTCCGGCTTTGACCGCGTGCCGGGCAAAGAGGCACTCACGGCCGATCTGCTCGCGATCATGTTTCCCTACATCCTGTTCATTTCGATGGTGGCGCTCGCGGGCGGGGTGTTGAACGTCTGGAAGCGCTTTGCCGTGCCCGCGTTCTCGCCCGTGCTCCTGAACCTCGCGATGATCGGTGCTGCGGTGTGGGCGGCCCCGTGGTTTGCGCGTCCGATCGAGGCGCTTGCCTGGGGCGTCATCCTGGGCGGTGTCCTGCAGCTTGCGCTCCAGCTCTGGGCGCTTTCGCGCATCGGGGCCTTCCCGCGCTTCGACTGGCGGCCAAGGGATGAGGGCGTGCTGCGCGTGCTGCGCAACATGGGCCCGGCCTTGCTCGGCGTCTCCGTGGCGCAGGTGTCGCTCCTCATCAACACGAACTACGCCTCGCACTTCGGCACGGGCGCGGTGAGCTGGCTCAAGAAGGCCGACCGCCTGATGGAGCTGCCGACGGCGCTCCTTGGTGTGGCGATTGGCACGGTGATCCTGCCGGCCCTCGGCGCGATGCGCTCCCGCAAGGAGGACCGCGCCTATGCCAGTCTGCTCGACTGGGGGCTGCGCTTCTCGATTCTTGCGACGTTGCCAGCCATGGTGGTGATGCTCCTGCTCGCGCTGCCGGTGGTGAGCGTGCTGTTCCAGCGCGGGGCCTTCACCGCGCTGGACACGATGAGAACGGCGCCCGCGGTGGCCGCCTACGCGGTGGGTATCGTCGCCCTCGTGGCGATCAAGATCCTCGCGCCGGCGTTCTACGCGCACCAGGACCTGCGCACGCCGGTGCGGATCGCCATCCGCGTCCTGCTTGCAACCCAGGTGTTCAACCTGATCTTCGTGTTCCTCGTCTTCCGGCACTGGGCGCCGCATCACCTGCATGCGGCACTCGCGCTTTCGACCAGCCTGGGGGCCGTTTTGAACGCCTGGTGGCTCTACCGCGGGCTGATCCGGCGTCGGCTTTACTCACCGGCAGCAGGCTGGTCGCGTTTCATCCGGCATGTCCTGTTGGCTTCGGCCTTCACCGCCGGCGCGATGGCCCTGGCGCTGCCGGCCGGCGAGTGGTGGCTCGGCGCCGGCGAAGTCCGGCGCATTGCGGTGCTAGCGGGCGTGCTGGGCGTTGGCGGGATCGCCTACGTCGGGCTGCTCGGTCTCATGGGATACCGAGTTCGCGACTTCCGGCGGCGGGCGGCTGTCGACGGGTGATCGGCGGGTGATAGGCTGCGGATGCGCGGGCACGCGCCGCGAGGCCCCTTCAGCGCGGCCGCCGTGTGACGGCCGATGTGGCCCGGCGTGAGGGGGCGGCCGCGCCGCGCTGTGCGCCAACGGTCGGGGCCAGCGCCCGGATGTGCAGCACGTGGTCGACGAGCTCGAAACCGTGCTCCCGCACCACGTTCTCGATGCGGCGGACGATTTCCGGATCGTGGAACTCGACGATCTGCCCGGTGTTGACGCAGACGATGTGGTCGTGCCGATCGCCTTCGGAGAGCTCGAAGATCGACTTGCCGCCTTCGAAGTGATGGCGCTTCAAGATGCCCGCCTGTTCGAACTGCGTGAGCACGCGGTAGATCGTCGCGAGGCCCACATCGAGACCCTCGTCCATGAGCAGCCGATAGACGTCTTCGGCCGTCATGTGGCGGACCTTCGACTTGTGGAAGAGGTCCAACACCTTCATCCGCGGTAGGGTGGCCTTGAGGCCGGCGGCTTTGAGGTCGTGTTCGCGTGCCATGCTGATGAACGGGTCGGGGGACGGGCGGGACTGCGGCGCTGCGGGCAACGGGCTCGCTACGCCGTCGCCCCGTCATGGGCGCCGGAGGAAGCCGCATTGCGGGACTATCATAACGCCCTGATTTTCGATCGACATCGGCGGACGCCGCCGATCTGTCCTATCTGTCATGCGTGGAACTGCCCTGCCGTCGCTCGTGCGAAACCTCGTCGTTGCCTCCGCTCTCGTGACGCTGGCTTCGGGCTGCGGACTCGTCTACAAGATGGAGATCAACCAAGGCAACTACGTCACGCGCGATTCGGCGGAGCGCTTGCGCGAGGGCATGACGCGCCAGCAGGTGAGAAATCTGCTCGGCACCCCCGTAGCCGAGAGCGTGTTCCACGCCGATCGCTGGGACTACCGCTACTCGCTCGAGCGGCGCGGCCGTCAGATCACCCAGCACCGGCTGACTGTCTTTTTCGAGGGCGACCGCGTCAAGCGCTGGGAAAGCGCCGAGCTGCCGACGTCCGCGCTGGTCGACCGCGATCCGGCTTACGCTGCGCTCGAGCCCGGGGCGCCCGCGAGCGAGAGCCGCGGCTGGTTCAGCTGGCTCACGGACTGGTGGAAGCGGTAGGGGCTGTCGAGGCTCGTCATGACGGTGGATCTCATCATCGCCGGGGCCAGCGGGCGCATGGGGCGCATGCTGCTCGAGACGGCCGCCTCGGACGCTCGGGTTCGCGTGGTTGGCGCGCTCGACGCCCCGGGGAGCACCGCGGTCGGCGTGAGTGCCCGAAGCTTCGGCGCGGGGGCCGACGTGCCGGTCAAGGATCGGCTCGATGGCGCGACTCCGGGTGCCGTGCTGATCGACTTCACCCGCCCGGAGGCGAGCATCGACTATCTCGAGCGGTGTGGGGCGCTCGGTTTGGCACACGTCATCGGCACGACGGGCTTCAGCCCGGCGCAGATCGAGCGCATGCGCGAGTTGGCGCAAGCGGTGCCGGTCGTGTGGGCACCCAATTTCTCCGTGGGCGTGAATGCGGTGCTCAGGCTCCTGGAGCAAGCCGCCCGCTCGCTGGCCCAGGGCTACGACATCGAGATCGTGGAGATGCATCACCGGCACAAGGTGGATGCGCCCTCGGGCACCGCCGTGCGCATGGGTGAGGTCATCGCCCAGGCGCAAGGCACACGGCTCGAGGACCGCGTGATCTGGAGCCGTGAGGGCCACACCGGGCCGCGGCCGGACGGGGCGATCGGCTTTGCCACCTTGCGCGGCGGGGATGTGGTCGGCGACCACACCGTCATCTTCGCCGGAGCGGGTGAGCGCATCGAGATCACGCATAAGTCCGCAAGCCGGATCGCCTATGCCGCGGGCGCCATTCGTGCGGCGAAGTGGGTCGCGGGCCGCGCTCCCGGCCTCTACGACATGCGCGACGTGCTCGGCGGGTAGTCGGACTTGTCGGGGTCGGCGCAATCCGACATACTGGTACGAGGCCGCCGGAAAGACGTGAGGCAACCGCGTGGCAGCCATCGGCTGCTCGTCTGTTTCCGCGTGCGCGGATCGCCTGGGCCCGGTCGGTCGGCCCATATGAAGATTCGGGGGACGATCGTGCGAACGACGCGGCGCGCTGGCGCTCTTTGGCTTCGTGATGCCGTTTTGGCCGGTGCGTTGGCAACCCTCACGGGCACCCTGCCCGTGGCCGCGTCGGCACAATTGCGCATCGCCATCCAGGACGAAAGTGCGGCAGAGGGGGAGCCGATCCCGCCGCCGACACGATTCGCGCCGCTCAAGCGGGTCATCGAGATGGCCACCGGAAAGACGGTGGACGTCTTCATCACGCGGGACCGGACGCGGATCCTCGATCTGATGGAGCGCAATGGCGCGGACTTCTTCTTTCTTCATGGCACCGACCTCGCGGGGCGCGCGCTCAATGCGCTCGGCTATCACTTCATCGGTTCCGCTCGACCGGATGTGCGTGCGCTTTACATCGGAAGCGGTCCGCCGGTGGAAAACCTGAGGTCATTCGTCGGCAAGAGCGTGGCGATGCCCGCGCCCGACTCCCTCTACGGACAGATGTGCGCCGCCGAGTGGCGGGACTTCGGCGGTTCAGCCTCCGCGTTGCGGCCGTCGCGGGAGACGAGCGCCGTGGTCTGGACGGTGGAAAACGCGGTTGCGCCCGTGGGCTGCATCCCTTCCAACGCGCGCGCCCTGGCAACGCTCGAGGCGAAGCGACTTCGGGTGGTCTACGAAGGGCGGCCGGTGCCGAACATGCCCGTGGTGGCCGGTCTCGGCGTCTCGGCGGGCGATCGCGCTGCCGTGGCCCGTGCACTCTCGGGCCTGGAGGAGGATCACGCAGCCTTCAAGGTTCTCGGCGTGAGCAGCTTCAGCACGGCGGGAGAGGCGCGCGTCCGGTCGCTCGCCCAGTGGCTCAAGGGCAAGTGAGGCACGGGTCGCCCCCGGTATAATTCCAACGCTCCAGGAACGGGATTTCGTCGCCGTCCGCTTCGCCAAACTGGTCTTCATGCCAGCTTGTTCGAGACCGCGGGCGGAGCGCTGCGAAATCCCGTTTTGCACGTCTGGGGCGCGCGCGATCGCTGTCATGCACGTCTTGTCTGCGCCGTCGAACGACGGGCTGCCGGAACCACGCCACAGGGGGCTCGGCGGAGTCGCAGCAGTGAAGCAGCGGCCGCGCGCTCTCAACCCGAGCCTGATCCATGACTACGCTCCTCCCCGCCACCCAACCCGCGCTGCTTGCGCTGGCTGACGGAACGATTTTCCGCGGCCGTTCGATCGGTGCTGCCGGCCAGGCGACCGCCGAGGTCGTGTTCAACACCGCGATGACCGGCTACCAGGAGATCCTCACCGATCCGTCCTATGCTGGGCAGTTCGTCACGCTGACCTACCCGCACATCGGCAACGTGGGCGTGAATGGCGAGGACATCGAGTCGCGCCGGGTCTTTGCCGAAGGCCTCATCATTCGGGATCTGTCGCTCGCGGTGTCGAACTTCCGCGCCGAGCAGCCGCTCGATGCCTACCTCAAGGCGGCGGGCGTGGTCGGCATCTCGGACATCGATACCCGACGGCTCACGCGCATCCTGCGTGATGGCGGGGCGCAGAACGGCTGCATCCAGGCGGGCGAGATCGACGAGGCGAAGGCGGTCGAAGCCGCCCGTGCCGCGCCCTCGATGACCGGACAGGATCTCGCGCGAGTCGTCTCCTGCAGAGAGCCCTACGAATGGGATGAGACGCCCTGGGCCTTGGGTTCGGGTTACGGAAAGCGCACGGAGACCCGCTTCCACGTCGTTGCCTATGACTACGGCGTCAAGTTCAACATCCTGCGCATGCTTGCCGGACGGGGCTGCAAGCTCACCGTGGTGCCGGCGCAGACGCCCGCGCGCGACGTGCTGGCCATGAAGCCCGACGGCGTCTTTCTGTCGAACGGCCCGGGAGACCCTGAGCCCTGCACCTACGCGATCGAAGCGATCCGTGAGGTGCTCGCCGCGCGCGTGCCGACCTTCGGCATCTGCCTCGGGCACCAGCTTTTGACGCTCGCGAGCGGCGGCCGTACGATGAAGATGAAAACCGGTCATCACGGGGCCAATCACCCGGTCAAGGACCTGGACGACGGTCGCGTGCTGATCACGAGCCAGAACCACGGCTTTGCCGGGGACCCAACGAGCCTGCCGCCCAACGTGCGGGTCACCCATGTCTCGCTCTTCGACGGTACGCTTCAGGGGATTGCCCTCACCGACCGGCCCGCGTTTGGGTTTCAGGGACATCCGGAGGCGAGCCCCGGGCCGCATGATGTGGCCTATCTGTTCGATCGCTTCATCGCGCTCATGGAGGCGCGCTGATCGTGGCTGGGCAGGGGCTGCG
>CAZSTF010000070.1:0-11907 GCA_964609555.1 uncultured Alcaligenaceae bacterium
CCTCGGTCTTGGGTGCGGCGGCCGTCGGTCCTGCCGAGCCGTTCGGCGCGCCGGCCGTCGGGGTGCTCGAGCGACTGCCCCCTGCGAGCAGATAGCCGCCGACGCCGAGGGCTGCGAGCACCGCAGCCGCAAGGATCCAGCGGCCGTTGGAGGCTGCGCCGCCGCTCGGGCGTCCGCGCAGGTCGGCGAGCGCCACACCCGGCGTGGTCGCCTCGGGCGCGATCAATCCGAGTTCCGCGAGCTTGGCGATGATCGTTTGCGCTTCTGCGAGCGGGGTGGCCGTGTTCGCCGCCGCCACGCTGACTTCGCGCGGCTCGCGAAACACGGCGAGGAGTTTGCGGGCGCGGATCGAGAGCGCCGCGCGTTGCAACACGGGCTCGTCGCGCGAGAGGGACGTGGCCACCCAGCGACTGTCCGGGCTGACCGTCTGAGCCAATTGATTCACGGTGTTGTTTCGTTTGCTGCACGCCGGATCGACAACCGCAGGGATACGCGATCGTCGCGCCTCGGCACCCTGTCCGCGCGCGCGGTCGGCGACGCGCAGACCCCCCAAGCGTCGGCTCGCCCCGACCTCACGACCGCCGGCGCTGCTGCGCCTGTGGGTCATCGGTGTGGCGGGCTTCGGTCCGGCCCCCAAGGAACTCGTGGTTCCACCCGGACGCGCCGGATTTAAGCAGATGTCATATCCGCTGGCTACGGGGCGGGCGCTGACGGTCCAGCGCCCGCGCCGCGGCGGGGGGCGGCGTCGGATTCGCTAAGCTTTCCCCATGGATTCAGACCCAAAAAAACCCCGTCGCGGCGGCCAGTTGGTGGCCGATCAACTGATCCGCCAGGGCGTCGAGATCGCCTTTGGCGTGCCCGGTGAAAGCTACCTCGAGGTGCTTGACGGGCTGTATGCACGAAGCGACCGCTTCCGCTTCATCATCTGTCGGCACGAGGGTGGGGCCGCCTTCATGGCCGAGAGCTACGCCAAGCTGACCGGTCGGCCGGGCGTCTGTCTGGTGACGCGCGGCCCGGGGGCGACCAACGCCTCGATTGGCGTGCACACCGCGTTTCAGGACAGCTCGCCGATGGTGCTCCTGATCGGCCAGGTCGGCAATGACATGGTCGAGCGCGAGGCCTTCCAGGAGATCGACTACCGTCGCATGTTCGGCCCGATGGCCAAGTGGGTGGCGCAGATCGACGACGCCGCGCGGGTGCCCGAGTACATCGCCCGCGCGTTCCAGACCGCAACCAGCGGTCGTCCCGGCCCGGTCGTGCTCGCACTGCCCGAGGACATGCTCACCGCGAGCGCCGCCGTGCCGGATGCAGCGCCTTACCGTCCCGTCGTTGCGGCCCCGACCGCCGAGGACGTCGAGGCAGTGATCGATGCGCTCGCCCGCGCCGAGCGGCCGTTCGTGATCGTCGGGGGGCACGGGTGGACGCGAGACGGCGCACGGGCGCTGCGCGAGTTCGCCGAGGCCCTCGGGGTGCCGGTCGGGTGCGCCTTCCGCTTCCAGGACACGCTCGACAACGGGCACCCGAACTACGCCGGTGATGTCGGCATCGGCATCAATCCGAGGCTCGCCGCGCGCATCCGGGCAGCCGATGTGGTGCTCGTGATCGGTGCCCGGCTTGGGGAGATGACCACCTCGGGCTACACCTTGATCGAGGCACCCACACCGAAGCAGCGGCTGATCCACGTCCACCCCGACCCGGAGGAACTCGGCCGCGTCTACCAGGCCGAGCGCTACGTCTGCGCCGGGGCCGATCGATTTGCGCGTGCATTGGCCGCATCGCTCAAGGCTTCGTCGCCGCCGAAGGCATCCCGGATGGCCGACTGGCGCGCCGAACTCGAGGCCTGGCAGTCGGAACCGCCGCTCTATGCCCAGCGCACGACACCCGCACAGTTGAACCTGTGGCAGATCGTGCAGACGATCCGACGGGCTGCGCCGAAGGACACGATCATCACCAACGGTGCCGGCAACTTCGCCACTTGGGCGCATCGCTTCTTCCCCTACGGCGGCGTCGAACACTGCGGCAAGACCCAGCTTGCGCCCACCTCGGGGGCGATGGGCTACGGCGTGCCCGCGGCTGTCATGGCCTCGCTCGTTGCGCCGGAGCGGCTGACGATCAACTTCGCGGGCGACGGTGACTTCCTCATGACGGCGCAGGAGATCGCCACCGCGCGCCAGTACGGCGGTGCGTTCATCACGATCGTCTTCAACAACGGCATGTACGGCACGATCCGCATGCATCAGGAGCGTGAGCATCCCGGTCGGGTCTACGGCACGCGGCTCATGAACCCGGACTTCGTCGCCTACATGCAGGCGTTCGGCGGCCGGGGCCATCGCGTGGCGACGAACGCCGAGTTCGACGCGGCCTTCGAGCGCGCGCTTGCGCAGGTGCGCGAGGAACGGCTGCCCGTGCTGATCGAACTGGCCATGGATCCCGAGGACCTGACGCCCGGCCAGTCGCTCTCGGCGATCCGGGATGCCGCGACGGCACGAGCCGAGGCGCGATGACCGAGATCCGCTTTCTGACCGACGTGCGGGACCCGGTGGCGGCGGCCCATGCCGAGGTCGTGCGTGCATGGCGACCGGACGCGCCGCGCCGCGTGCGGGTGCTGACGGCCGATGCGGCCCAGACAGAACGCCTCGAGCGGCTGCTCTGGGAAGAGCCGCGCGAGGGCTTCATCCCCCACGTCCGCCTCGCCTCACCCCTCGCCCTCGCCACACCGGTGCTCGTGGATCACGCGGCCGAGCATCCGGGCGCGGGCGACCTGCTCATCAATCTGGCTCCCACGCCCCCCGCCTTCTTTGCGCGCTTTCTCGAGCTCGTGGAACTGGTCGGGCGCGATCCAGCGGCCGTCGCCGCCGGTCGCGAGCGCTGGAAGCATTACAAGACGCGGGGCTTTGCCCTCTCGCACCGGAGCGCGACTGCGCTATAACCGGTTCATGTCGAACGACCCGGCCAAGGAACTGCTCGCCCAAGCCGACCGCCTCATGAAAAAGGGGCGGACGTCGCTCGATGACCTGCCGGTGCTCACGGATTTCGTGCCCGCCGACAGCCCCGAACCGGTCACGCCGACGCGGGCACCGGCGGTCGCCCGCTCGCCGCTCAACAGCCCGACCGTGGGCGCGGAGGGGCTGCCCTATCTCTCAAGCGCGATGCCGCTGCCCGAGGTCGAGGAAGTCTCGATCGCCGAATTCAACCGTTCCGCACAGGCCACACCACGCGGGACGTCGACTGGGCCCCAGACGATCGCCCCGGCCAGCGCCCGACCGCCGTCGGTCGCCCCCGCACCCGTTGCTGGACGCCCTCCGACCCCGGACAACGGGCCGCCGACGATCCTTCCGCCCGGTGCCATCGTCCTCACGCGTGCGCAGTTCGACCAGCGCATCGCCGACAAACTGGAGGAACTCCAGCACGCGGTGTTCTCGCAGGCCATGCAACAGCTCGAGCTCCATGCCGCTGGGTCGCTGAAGGAGCGACTGCGCGATGCACTGCTGCCCGCGCTCAACCAGGTCGCGGCCGACATCGCCCAACAGGTGGCCGAGGAAACCGCGGATCAGGTCCGCGCCGTCGTCGCCCGCGCAGTGGAGGACGAGGTGCGACGCCTGCGCGAGCGCCTCACCCAGCGCAGGACATAACCAGCGGCGGCCCGCCCCGCCTGGCCGGTGGCTTGCTAACATCGTGGCCCCCTTCTCAGGGCACCCCTGTCCTCCACGTTCTGGTCCACGCGGGTCCAGCGCCGTTTGAGCGTCCGCGGCCATCCTCACGTCATGTCCAACGCCGACACGTCCGCCACCCCCCGTCTCGATCAGCTGGCCAAGTCCTTCGAGCCCAAGGCCATCGAAGAGCGCTGGTACCCGCGCTGGGAGGCCTCGGGCTGCTTCGCTCCGCGCGGGGAGGGGGATGCCCCGGCCTATACCATCCAGCTGCCGCCGCCCAACGTCACCGGCACACTGCACATGGGCCATGCTTTCCAGCAGACGCTCATGGACACGCTGATCCGCTACCACCGCATGAAGGGGGCGCGGGCGAACTGGGTGGTCGGCACCGATCACGCCGGCATCGCCACCCAGATCGTGGTCGAGCGGCAGCTCGCCGCCGAGGGCAAGAGTCGGCATGACCTCGGACGTGAGGCCTTCCTCGAGCGCGTCTGGCAGTGGAAAGAGCATTCCGGCTCGACCATCACGCGCCAGATGCGGCGGCTCGGGGCTTCCGCAAACTGGACGTACGCGGATGCAAGCGGGTCCGGGCAGGGCTATTTCACGATGGACGCCCACATGTCGCGCGGCGTGGTGGAGACCTTCGTGCGGCTCCATGAGGAAGGGCTCATCTACCGCGGCAAGCGGCTCGTCAACTGGGACCCGGTGCTCATGTCCGCGGTGTCCGACCTTGAAGTCGAGATGACCGAGCGCGATGGCCACATGTGGCACATCCTCTACCCGTTCACCGACGGGCCGATCGACGGGCCTGACGGGCCGATCCGGGGCATGCACATCGCCACCACCCGGCCCGAAACCATGATGGCCGACGGCGCGCTCGCCGTGCATCCCGAGGATGAGCGCTACCGTCACTTGGTCGGCAAGTGGGTGGACATTCCACTCATGGGCCGCTCGATCCCGATCATCGCGGATGACTTCGTGGACCGGGAGTTCGGCTCGGGCTGCGTCAAGATCACCGGTGCGCACGACTTCAACGACTACGCCTGTGCGCTTCGGCACGGCCTGCCGTTGATCGTCATCTTCACGCTCGACGCGCACGTCAACGAGAACGGCCCGGCGGCCTACCGGGGCATGGACCGTTTCGAGGCCCGAAAGGCCGTCGTGCGCGACCTCGAGGCGCAGGGCTTCCTGGAGAAGACCGTGCCCCACAAGCACATGGTGCCGATCTGCGCGCGCACGGGCCAGATCGTCGAGCCGATGCTCACCGATCAGTGGTTCGTCGCGACGAGCAAGCCGACGGCCAGGCACCCGCGCGGGCTCGCAGGCCGGGCGCTCGATGCGGTCAGAAACGGCGACATCCGTTTCTTCCCCGAGCACTGGGCGCAGACCTACAACCACTGGCTCGAGAACATCCAGGATTGGTGCATCTCGCGTCAGCTCTGGTGGGGTCATCAGATCCCGGCTTGGTATGACGAGGCGGGCAACGTGATCGTCGCCCGCGACGAGGCCGAGGCGCGCAGGAAGGCGAATCTCCCGGCGGATGCGCCGCTTGCGCGTGACCCCGACGTGCTCGACACCTGGTTCTCCTCGGCGCTCGTCTGCCACACCACACTCGGCTGGCCGGATGAGGCGCGCTTTGCGAAGGACCAGATCTACCTGCCTTCCGACGTGCTCGTCACCGGCAACGACATCATCTTCTTCTGGGTCGCCCGGATGGTGATGATGACGCTCCACTTCACCGACCGCGTGCCGTTCCGCGACGTCTACATCAACGCCATGGTGCGCGACGCCGAAGGCAACAAGATGAGCAAGTCGAAGGGCAACGTGATCGACCCGATCGACCTGCTCGACGGCATCGCGCTCGAGCCGCTCGTGGCGAAGAGCACGAAGG
This sequence comes from uncultured Alcaligenaceae bacterium, assembly GCA_964609555.1. GTDB lineage: Bacteria > Pseudomonadota > Gammaproteobacteria > Burkholderiales > Casimicrobiaceae > Casimicrobium. The sequence goes on from CAZSTF010000070.1 coordinate 5,545, forward strand.
ACCTCATGCTCGCCGCCCACAAGGAAAAGGCCGAGCGCTACATCCGGCGGAGCTTCCCGGAGGGCATTCCGGCCTACGGCGCGGATGCGGTGCGCTTCACGTTTGCCTCGCTGTCGAACATGTCGATGACGCTCAACTTCGACCTGTCGCGCTGCGAGGGCTATCGGAACTTCTGCAACAAGCTCTGGAATGCGACGCGCTTCGTGCTCATGAACACCGAAGGGCGGCACGATGGGCCGTACCCGAAGTCCCCCCGCGAGGCGCTGACCTTCGTCGATCGTTGGCTCCTCGGCCGGATGCAGGAGGCCAAGCGCGCGATCGCCGAGGGGCTCGACGGCTACCGGTTCGACTTCGCAGCCCGTGCGCTCTACGAATTCGTCTGGGACGAATACTGCGACTGGTATCTCGAGTGCGCCAAGGTGCAGCTTGCCGAGGCTGAAAAGACGGGTGACACGGCCCGCGCCACGGCCACACGCGGCGTGCTCGTGCGCGAACTCGAAGTGATCCTTCGCTTGGCGCATCCGATCATGCCCTTCGTCACCGAGGAGCTCTGGCAGGCGGTCAAGGATCTCGCCGGCAAGTCGGGCGAGACGATCTCGCTTGCGCGCTGGCCCGAACCCGATGCCGCACTCGAAGACGCCGATGCCGCGGCCCGTATGGCCACGTTGAAGGCACTCACGACGGCGGTGCGCACACTGCGCAGCGAGATGAAGATCTCCCCCGCCGAGCGCGTGCCGCTCGTGGCCGAGTTCGCCGACGAGGCAGGGCGCGCCACGCTCGCCGAATGCGCCCCCTATCTTCAGACGCTCGCCAAACTCTCCGAGGTGCGGCTCGTCTCCGCGCTGCCCGAGAGCGACGCGCCGGTACAGGTGGTCGGCGCGTTCCGGTTGCAGCTTGAGATCAAGGTCGATCCCGCGCAGGAGCGCGCGCGGCTCGATCGCGAAATCGCGCGGCTCGAAGGCGAGATCGCCAAGGCCACGACCAAGCTCGCGAACCCCGCCTTTGCCGACAAGGCTCCTGCTGCGGTCGTTGCGCAGGAGCGCGAGCGGCTCGCGAACTTCGGCGCCACGCTCGACAAGCTCAAGGCCCAGCGCGCGCGGCTTGCGGGCTGATCGGCGCGGCCCTCACCCCGACCCTCTCCCGGAGAGAGAGGGAGTCAAGGCAGCGTGCCTCTCCCCCGGGGAGAGGCCGGCCCGCAGGGCCGGGTGAGGGAAAGCGGTGAGGCAGGAAAGCCCCCCGCAGCGCGCCGTGCGTGCCCGTTCGGGCGGCGCGTCAGGAGAACTGCACCGCGATCGCGACGTACTTGCCGTCTTTCTTTTCGAAGAGGATCGTCGCCTCGTTGTCCTTCACGCTCGGGCGATCGGTGTCGAAGGTCTTCTGACGGTAGACGAAGCGATGGATGCGCTCCTCCTTCTCGTCGACAACATCCGGCTTGCCGATCTTCTCGGTCACTTCCTGCTCGGTCTGACCCATGACATAGCCCTCGAACATGCCGCGGCTGTAGGTGCGCGAGCAGGCCGTGAGCACGGTCGTGGCCAGTGCGAGCAGCGCGAGGGTCGCCGCGCGGCGAAGGGTGGGTGGGTTGATCACGGGGACATCCTTCCTTGAGTGGAGCGCGCAGTCTGCGCCCCCGGACTGACGGTGCGCTGACAGAATCCCCGCATGAACCTTGCTGCCCCACTGTTGCCCGCCCTCCGGCCGCGTGACCCGGCCAACCCCTGGCGCATCCATGCGCTGTCCCTGTCCGGTGCGGTCGATCCTGAACGCATCGATTCGGGCGCGGCACGGCTCGCCGAACTCGGCTTCACGGTCGAGGTGCCCGAGACCGCGCGCAGCGCGTGGCGCTACTTCGCGGGCACCGATGAGGCCCGTCTCGCGGCGCTCGAGGCCGCGCTCGCGAGTGAGGCCGACATCGTGCTCTTCACCCGCGGCGGCTACGGGCTTTCGCGGCTTCTGCATCGCATCGACTGGGCGCGCGTGGCCGCGAGCGGCAAGCTCTTCTGCGGCTACAGCGACGTCACCGCCTTCTCGATGGCCGCGCTCGCGCAGGCCGGTTTCGTCACGCTCGCGGGCCCCGTGCTTGCGGGGGATTTCGCGAACCCGCCGGGCGAGGACCGTGACTTCAGCGAGCAGCACTGGCTCGGTCTGCTCGATGCGCTCGCGACGGGCGAGCCCTGGGCCTGGCCCGCTATCGACGCGGCCGCGACGCGGGCGAGTGGTGCGCCCGAAGGCTTTGTCGCCGAAGGGCCGCTCTGGGGCACGAACCTTTCGATGCTGGTGCATCTCGCAGGCACGCCGTGGCTGCCCGCGGTCGAAGGCGGCATCCTCGTGTTGGAGGACGTGGGCGAATACCCCTACCGCGTCGAGCGCATGTTCTGGCAACTCAAGCACGCCGGTGTGCTCGACCGGCAGCGCGCGATCGTCCTCGGCGACTTCACCGACTGCCGCCCCTCGCCCGGCATGCGGCACCCCTTCGTGATGGAAGAGGCCATCGAAGCCCTGCGGGCGATGGCCCCCTGCCCGGTGTTCGAAGGCTTCCCCTTCGGCCATGGCGCGCGCCGCGTCACGCTGCCGATGGGCCTGCCCGCACGGCTCATGGTGAGCGGCGGCGAGGCGCGGCTCGCGCTGGCGGGGCCCCTGCGGATGGGGGCATCGATGTAGGCGGAAATCAAGGCGCTGCGTGGGCTCCTCGGGTGAGTTCGCAGCCATGGTGTCACGTTGGTCAGAGACCTCATTGATCGTGCGCCCTCTAACGACTGAACGAGCTTCCTTATCGGGACTAGCCAAGCCAGGGCTCGACACTCTTCTCGCGGACGGATCAGATCCACGACTGACACGGCTTTCCGTTGCATGCGGTTCAACGGACCTGTTGATCTGGGTCAGCGCAATGACACGTGCCTTGCGGTGGCCGCTTGTCGACGCCTAGCACCCTGCGTAGAGTAGGTCTCACAGGATAGCCCGAGTCTCGGGCGCGAAATGGGAGACTAGGATGAAAGTGACTCGCTTGCTTGCGCTGGTTGCCAGCGCGTTGATCGCCTCAGCTCATGCGCAACGCCTCGTGGTGAACGGCGATGAGTGGACGCTCTGGAATGCCGGGGCAAGTCAGATCGGTACCGCTAACTTCAATCGATTGGCAGCCAATCTCAAGTCCTATCTTGATGCAGCCGGCAAGGCGGGATGCTCGTTCTTGGACATGGGAGGCGTAGCCATCACCGAGTCGGCGTTTGCGGCTCAGATGGCCGTGAGCCCTGCTTGCAGCTACGCGCGTGATGCCTCTGCGCCGTTCACACTCGGCAACTTGCAGAACTATGACGCAGTCTTCTTGGGCGGACCGATCTCGGGAGCGGCTACGGGCGCGGACGTGGCGGCCGTTCTGTTGCCCTACATCGCTGCCGGAGGCAACGTTTACATTGCTGGCGGCACGGGGGCCTGGGGTAATCCTGTGGATGAGGCCAACTACTGGAATCCAACCCTGAACGCCTTGGGCTTGTCCATGATTGCTGAGTGGCCCGCAGCGACCGGGTCGCTGGGGGCGCCGGTCGCGAGCAGCCATCCAGTGCTCGCGGGGGTCGGTGAGCTTTATTTCCACTTTGCCAATCCACTCGCTTCAGCTGGGACCCAGACCGGCAGCCAGATCGTTCTGGCGGGCGGGCATGCGGGACTCGGCCCCTCGGTGGGGCTGATGGGCGTGTATGACCGTGCCATGGACGAGCGCGTCAACCCACGAATGATTCCCACGAACAGTACGGAGGCGCTTGTATGGCTTGCGCTGGCGTTGGCCGCTCTCGTTGTGCAGGCGCGATACCGGCGCCCGGGGCGGCCGTGATCACATTGAGCCGTCACGCCACGCGGCCGCATGGCAGGGAGGGGCGGCTCGTGCGTGCACACACTCGCGTGTCAGCGCTTTCGGACCAGCCCATGCCAGTGGCACTTGAATCGCCGATCAATTGACTCGGGCAGTGTCAAAGGTAGGGTGTCGCGATTGACTGCGTGCCGGTCCACGTGCGCGGTCGCAGATGAAACGCGCGCGACTGGAGTCACCGAGTCAGATCAGGGCACCCCCACCCCCGTCGGCAGCGGACAGGCGGCGCCGGTGCCCGCGAGACCGCAGTAGCCGCCGGGGTTCTTGGCGAGATACTGCTGGTGATCGTCTTCGGCGTGGAAGAACTCGGGGCAGGGGTCGTCCGGGCGGCCGCCGCGGATTTCGGTGGTGATTGCGCCGTAGCCGCGTGCGCTGAGCGCCTCTTGGAAGCGCTCCCGTGTGGCTTCGGCAAGCGTGCGCTGGTCGGCGGTGGTGCAGTAGATCGCGCTTCGGTACTGCGTGCCCACGTCGTTGCCCTGACGCATGCCCTGCGTCGGATCATGCGCCTCCCAAAAGAGCTTGAGCAGCTGGGCGAAGCTCACCTTGGCCGGGTCCCAGGCGACGAGCACGACCTCGGCGTGGTTGGTGCGGCCGGTGCAGACCTCGCGGTAGGTGGGGTTGGGCGTCTGCCCGCCGGCGTAGCCCACGGCCGTCGAGTAGACGCCGGGCACCTCCCAGAACTCGCGCTCGGCCCCCCAGAAGCAGCCCATGCCGAACTGCGCGCTTTCGATGCCCGCAGGCCAAGGCGGTGTCATCGGTGTGCCGAGGACGAGGTGCCGTGCCGCGACGGGCATGCGCTCGCTGCGGCCGGGCAGCGTGGTGGCGGGCGGGATGAGCTGGGTGGATTTGCCGAAACCGAACATCGGGGTGCGCTCCTCTGCATCGTTGGCGACATGCGCTCCTGTCGGGGAGCGTCATGAATCGCGGGGGCGCGGCTGCCCGAGGTGGCGATGCCCTCAGAAGTCTTCGAGGTACATCTTTTCCTTGACGAGCTTGTAGCCCCACGGCAGGTTGGCATTCTTCCAGCCGTTGACCACGCGCTGGCCCTTGCGTTCCCCGTCCTTGGCAGTGTCACCCTCGAAACCGTCGATCACGGTGTAGGCCCGCGTGAAGCCCTTGGTGGCGAGCAGCCCCGCGGCGTGGTTGCTGCGAATCCCCGAGCGACAGATCAGGATGATCGGGTCGTCCTTGCCGAGGCCCATCTTCGCAAGCCGGGCCTCGATCGCGGGCACGAAGCGGGTGTTCGACATCTGGATGAACTCGCCGCTCGCATCGCTCCACTCCCAGACCTCGGGAAAGTCGAGGAAGGGCACGTTGAAGTCGACTGTGGACGGCAGACCGACATACATGATCTCGGCGCGGGTGCGGATGTCGACGAAGAGCACCTTCTGCGGGTTCTTCTGCTTCAACTCGTGCGCTTCGAGCGCGGTCAGGTGAAGCCCCGAGGCCGAGCGTTTGGCCGTGGGTACCTGCTCGATGTCGATGGCCTGGCCTGCGGTGGCGACGGCCGCGCAGCCCAGCGCAGCAAGCACGCGCAGCAGCGCGCGGCGGGAGAGGCGGGGCGTGCTCATTTGAGGGCTCCCAGATATTCGGAGACGGCCTTGATCTCGAGCTCGGTCAGGCGGCTTGCGAAGGGGGCCATGCTCGCGTCGTTCGCGCGCTGCCCCTGGTGGAACTGCCGGAGCTGGCGCTCGAGATAGGCCGGATGCTGTCCGGCGAGCCGGGGCAGCGTGGCTGCGCCGCGGCCGGCGCTGCCGTGGCAGCTCATGCAGGCTGCAACACCCGAGTACACGTTGCCGCGTTCGTAGATGAATTGTCCGACCGCCTGCATCAAGGTGTCGTCGGAGGCGGTGACGGTCGGCTTCTGGCGCGCGAACCAGGCGGCCACGGCGCGGATCGTGGGCTCGTCGAGCACGCTGGCCTTGTCCTTCATCACCTCGCTCTTGCGGGCGCCTGATGCGAAGTCGCGCAGCTGCTTGACCAGGTAGGCCTCGTGCTGGCCCGCGAGGCGGGGGAAGGCCGGGGTGGCGCTCTGCCCGTTCGCACCGTGACAGGAGGCGCAGTTCTTCTCGACGAAGCGGGCGGCCTGGGCGAGCTCGCTTGCGGTGGCGAGGCTTTGCGCCGAGGCCGTCGAGGCGAGGCTCACGGTCAGTGTGAGCGCGGTGAGCAGCGGCGCGATGGCAACGCTGGCCGTCGTGGCGGCGACGGCGTGTCGGCCGGGCGCGTGTTTGAGCGGAAGGAGACGCATGGGGATGTCCATGGATAAGGGATGCAAGGGGATTGTTCGCCCCGGCGAGAGGGCATGTTCTGATGCGCATCAACGCGAGGTGGCGTGACGGCCGCGCGCCGTGAGGCGGCTTAGAATCGGTCCAGACTGTCAACCCGAGAGCGCGCCTCCGTGCGCCCCTGCTTGCCACCGCCATGACGCTCGACCTTCGTGCCAGTTTCATTGCCGGGATCGTGGCCGCGGTCGTCAGTCTCGCCGGTGGCATGGGCGTGCT
>CAZSTF010000071.1:0-11650 GCA_964609555.1 uncultured Alcaligenaceae bacterium
GGATCGCCTTGACCTGCTCGTTCAGGTAGTACTCGCGCTGACTCTTCTCCATCTGCCGCTTCACGCGGCCACGGATGCGCTTTTCGATCTGCAGGATGTCGACCTCGCCCTCGATGAGGCTGATCAGGTGCTCGATGCGCTTCGACACCGATGCGATCTCAAGCACCTCCTGCTTCTGCTCGTGCTTGAGCGGCAGGTGGGCCGCGATGGCATCGGCGAGGCGTCCACCGTCATCGATGCCCGACATCGACGTCAGGATCTCGGCGGGAATCTTCTTGTTCAGCTTGACGAACTGATCGAAGGCGGCGAGCAGCGCGCGACGCAGCGCCTCGACCTCGGCCTCCTCATCAGGCGGTGTCGGGACGGGGGTTGCCTCGGCGGAGAAGAACTCGCCATCGCTCGTCACGGCCGTGAGCAACGCCCGGTGCATGCCCTCGACCAGCACCTTGACGGTCCCGTCGGGCAGCTTGAGCATCTGCAGCACGGTCGCCACGCAGCCGACCTCGAAGAGGTCTTCCGGCGTGGGCTCGTCCTTGGCGGCCGATTTCTGAGCGACCAGGAGGATGTGCTTGCCGGCCTCCATGGCCACTTCCAGCGCCTTGATCGATCGCGGGCGACCGACGAAGAGCGGGATGACCATGTGCGGAAACACCACGACATCGCGCAGCGGGAGGAGGGGGTAGGTGACAGTCTCGTCGCCGGGTGAAGTCATGAGTCTTCTCGTTGCACTGCGTCGTCAGCGGGTGAAGGCGCTGCTCAAGCGGCCTTCGTCGCCTCCGACAGAATCAGTATGGGTCGGGTTTCGTTCTCGACCGTGCTCTGGTCGACCACCACCCGCTCGACGTTCTTGAGCGAGGGCAAGTCGTACATGACGTCGAGAAGCAGGTTTTCAACGATCGATCGCAAGCCGCGCGCGCCGGTCCGCCGCTTGATGGCCTTGATCGCGATCGCGCTCAGGGCTTCCGGCCGAACTTCGAGCTCCACGCCTTCCATCCTGAACATCTTCTGATACTGCTTGATCAGCGCGTTCTTCGGGCTCACGAGGATGTCCACGAGGGCCGCCTCATCGAGTTCGTCGAGGGTGGCGACCACGGGCAGGCGCCCGACGAGTTCGGGAATCAGGCCGAAGCGGATCAGATCGTCCGGCTCCACATCACGCAGAAGCTGCCCGATCATCGCCCGATCTTCCTGGGAAACCACTTCGGCTCCGAAGCCCATGCCCGCCTTCGACGTACGCTGGCGGATGATCCGATCAAGTCCCTCGAAGGCACCGCCGACGATGAACAGGATGTTCGCGGTGTTGACGGTGATCATCTCCTGATTCGGGTGCTTGCGCCCCCCCTGCGGCGGCACGGACGCATTCGTCCCCTCGATCAGTTTCAGGAGTGCCTGCTGCACGCCTTCGCCCGACACGTCGCGCGTGATCGACGGGTTCTCTCCCTTCCGGGAGATCTTGTCGATTTCGTCGAGATAGACGATGCCGCGCTGCGCACGCTCGACATCGTAGTCGCAGGTCTGAAGCAGCTTCTGGATGATGTTTTCGACATCCTCGCCGACGTAGCCGGCCTCGGTGAGCGTGGTCGCATCGGCGATCACGAACGGCACGTCAAGCAGGCGCGCCAGTGTCTGCGCGAGAAGCGTCTTGCCCGAGCCGGTCGGCCCGATCAGAAGGATGTTGCTCTTGGCGAGTTCGACGTCGTCATCGCGACCATTCGATTCGATGCGCTTGTAGTGGTTGTAGACCGCCACCGAGAGGATGCGCTTGGCACGGGTCTGGCCGATGACGTATTGGTCCAGACGCTCGCAGATTTCGTGCGGTGTCGGCAGTTTCCTGCCGGTTGCGCTGCGCTCGCCCTTGTCGGCCTGCGCTTCTTCGCTGATGATGTCGTTGCATAGATCGATGCATTCATCGCAGATGAACACCGACGGCCCTGCGATCAGCTTGCGGACCTCGTGCTGGCTCTTGCCGCAGAACGAGCAGTAGAGCAGCTTGTCACTGGAGGCTTTTTCTGCCATGGCTCAACAGGCGAGCTTCGCCTGAAATCACTTGGGAGTGGACCCAGTGTACGCCGAACGGCGCGCGCTGGAAGCCCTGCGCCGAGGCGGGGTATCCACGTCGGCTCTGCAGCGAACCAGGCGGGTCGCGGCGGACCACCGGGCTTGACGCGGAAACACGGGACCCAATGCGGTCGAGCAACCGCGCAGACGTTTGATCAAGCTGCGTTGCTGCGCGACTCGAGCACGCGGTCGATCATGCCGAAGTTGAGCGCTTCTTCGGCGGTCATGAAGTTGTCGCGGTCCGACGCGCGATCGACTTCCTCGACGCTCCGGCCCGTGAACTCCGCCATGTGCTGGTTGTAGCGCTGCTTGAGCCGGATGATGTAGCTCGCGTGGCGCTCAATGTCAGACACCTGGCCGGAGAATCCGCCGGACGGCTGGTGGATCATGACGGTGGAGTTGGGCAGGGCGAAACGCTTGCCCTTGGCGCCGGCGGCGAGAAGGAAAGCGCCCATCGAGGCCGCCATGCCCACGCAGAGCGTGCTGACTTCGGGTTTGATGAAGCGCATCGTGTCGAAAATGGCCATGCCCGCCGACACCGATCCACCCGGTGAGTTGATGTAGAAGCTGATGTCCTTGTCCGGGTTCTCCGATTCAAGGAACAGCAACTGCGCGACGATGAGGTTGGCCGTCTCGTCGGTCACCGGACCGACGAGAAAGACCACACGCTCCTTGAGCAGTCGCGAATAGATGTCGAACGCACGCTCGCCGCGTCCGCTCTGCTCGATCACCATCGGCACCAGGCCGAGCCCCTGCGGAGCAGCCACACCCATGGCGCCAGCCTGAGCGGTCAATCCAAGCGGATGAACGGGAGAAGTCATGTGTGTTCCTGCAGAAAAAATGGACCGGGCAATGCACCCTCGTATGGGGATCTGGTGGCGCCCGCCGCCATCGCAAGTCAGCTCACGTCGAAGTCCGACGGAGTCGCGACCGGCGGACATGCCGGCAACCCCACGCACAGATCGGGCTCAGGCAGCGACGCTGCCAATAAGATCACTGAACGCCATCGGCTTGTCGACGATCTTCGCCTGCTTGAGCACGTGGGCGACCACATTGTGCTCGATCGCGAGCGCCTCGAACTGGGCCAGGCGGCGCGGATCCTGAAAATGCCAGGCGACGACCTGTTCGGGATGCTCGTAGGACTGCGCCTGCTCCTCGACCAAGGCGCGCAACTGCGCTTGCGTCGGGTCGAGCTGGGCGGTACGGACGAGTTCACCGACCACGAGGCCCATGGTCACACGTTCGGTCGCGGCGGGCTCGAAGGTCGAAGGCGAGACGGTGGCACTTTCGGCGGGGACGCCACGCTGCTTGAGATCCTGGCTCGCGGCCTGGGCCATGCGTGCCGCCTCCGCCTCGACGAGGGACTTGGGCGGGGTGACCTCGACCAGACCGCGCAGCGCCTTGAACACCTGATCGCGCTCGGCGCTGAACACCCGACGCTTGCGCTCGAGCTCGAGGTTCGTGCGGACCTCGGCCCGCAAGGTGGCGATGTCGCCCGAGGCGATGCCGAAGTTGCGCGCGAATTCCGCGTCCACCTCGGGGAGGATGGGGGAAGCGACTTCCTTCACCGTCAGCTTGAACTGAGCGGTCTTGCCCGCCACGTCACGACCGAAGTAGTCCTCGGGGAACGTCACCGTGAAGGTCTTCGACTCGCCCTTCGCGAGCCCCGTGGCGTTGGCTTCGAACTCCGGCAACATGCGCGCATCGCCGACGATCAGCGTGAAGTCGCGGGCCGAGCCGCCTTGGAATGGTGCACCGTCGATCTCGCCATGGAAGTCCACGATCATGCGATCGCCGGTCGCGCTCGGGCCGACCTTGGGCTCATAGCGAACACGCTGCTTGCGCAGCGTCTCGATCGTGCGATCGATGTCGGCGTCGGTGATCTCAACGACGGGCCGCTCGATCGTGATGGCGTCGAGCGACGGGAAGGTGATCTGCGGGAACACCTCGAAGGTCGCCGTGAAGGCGAAGTTGTCCTTGTCTTCGGTGTTCTGCGCGGGCTCGATGCGCGGCGACCCGGCCACGCGAAGGTTCTGTTCGGCGACGATCTTGCCGAACGCCTGGTTGATCTGATCGCCGATCACCTCGTAGCGCACCTGCGGGCCGTAGGTCTGGGCGACCATCCGAACCGGGACCTTGCCCGGCCGGAAGCCCGGCATCTTGACGTCACGCGCCATCTTGCGAATGCGTGCCTGCGTCTCCGCCTCGACCGCCGCAATCGGAATGGCGAGGGAGAGACGACGTTCGAGGGCGCTCAGTTGTTCGACTTGAATCGACATGGTGGGAGGACAGGGATACGTTTCAGTCAGTGCGCGTGCTCATGAGGCTGACGTGGGGCAGCGCGTGATCGCACGGCCCTTCCCCTGCGCACAGGCGGTTGGTTCGGCTTCGAGTGCTTCGAGTGGAGGGCGTGGTGCGAATGAAGGGACTCGAACCCCCACGCCAGAAGGCGCTGGAACCTAAATCCAGTGCGTCTACCAATTCCGCCACATTCGCCGAACCCGAAATTATAGGCCGCCCACCGCACGCGGGCGCCGCCCCGCGCCCGGCCTCGCTATGATCGGACCCATGCCCTCCGTCGCTCCTCAGGTGCAGTCCTCGGCAGCAGCCTCGCCCCCCTCCACGCCCCCCGCCGCACCGCGCGTGTCTGCGATCGGCGTGGACGGCCATTACGAGAACTTTCCCGTCGCGTCCTGGCTGATCCCGCGCGCCCAGCGGCCGTTCATCCAGGCGGTGTACCGCTTTGCACGTCATGCGGATGACGTCGCCGACGAGGGCGATGCGACCGATGCCGAACGGATGGCCGCGCTCGCCGTGCTCGGCAGCGAGGTCGAGCGCCTCTGGGCGGGGCACCCGGCCGAAGCCCTCACCGCGCCCACCGTGCGCGGGCTCGCTCCCGTCCGGGCGGGCTTTCCGCAGATCGGTGCTGCGCCCTTCCTCGCGCTCCTCTCGGCCTTTGCGCAGGATGTGCACAAGAAGCGCTACGCAGACGAGGCCGAGCTTCTGAACTACTGCAGCCGATCGGCCAACCCCGTGGGGCGAATCGTCCTGCGCCTGTTCGGCCTCGCCAACCCGCAGGCGGATGCCGAGAGCGATGCGATCTGCACGAGCCTGCAACTCATCAACTTCTGGCAGGATGCCGCGGTCGACGCCCGGCGTGGTCGGGTCTATGTGCCGCTTGACGCGCTTGCCCGCTTCGGGCTCGATCCGGAGCGCTTCCCGTTCGAGGGCGACCATCGCGCGCTGATGCAGGCGCAGTGCGCATGGGCGCTCCGGCTCATGCAGGACGGCAGCTCTCTGCTCTCCCGCCTCCGGGGACGCCTGCGCTGGGAGATCGCGCTCACGATTGCCGGGGGCGTGCGGATTCTGGAGCGAATCGCTGCCCGCGGTTATGACGTCCGCGAACGCCCGGTGCTCGGCTGGTACGATCTGCCCATCATCGGCCGACGTGCGGTCGCCGTCATGCGTCGGGGCGCGTCGGCGCTTCGGCTCGAACACAGCTTGAAGTGACCCCAGACCAGTACTGCGAGGACCGAGCGGCCCGCGCCGGCTCCAGCTTCTATTACGCCTTCCGCTTCCTGCCTGAGGAGCGCCGACGCGCCATCACGGCGTTCTACGCCTTCTGCCGCGAGGCGGACGACATCGTCGACGAGGTGCGTGACCCGACCGTGGCAGCGGCCAAGCTCGATTACTGGCGACGGGAGGTGCGTGCCATGGCCCAGGGCAACGCCAGCCATCCGGTGGCGCTCGCCATGACGCCACACCTCGCGCGCTTCGACATTCCGATCGACGCCTTCGAGCACGTGCTCGACGGCATGACGCAAGACTTGGGCAAGACGCGCTACCTCGACTTCGCCGAGCTGGATCGCTACTGCTACCTCGTCGCGGGGGTGGTCGGCGAGACGAGCGCGCGGATTTTCGGCATCCCGCCCGAACACGCGGATCGAACCCTGGCCTACGCCCGTGCACTCGGTGAGTCGCTGCAACTCATCAACATCCTCAGGGATGTCGGTGAGGATGCACGGCGCGGACGACTCTACCTGCCCCAATCCCTGCTCGACGAGCATCGCGTCAGCGCGTCGGGCGTGCTCCGCCTCGAAGGCAGCGACGCGCTTCGCAGCGCGCTCGACGCGCTCTACCGTCGGGCCTGTTCGCGCTACGACGAAGCGCTCGGCCTGCTTCCCGCCGAGGCCCGTCGCGCCCAGCGGCAGGGGCTCGCCATGGGCGCCATCTATCGCGCGCTGGCCGAGGAAATCCGGGCGGATGGCTTTCGGGTGCTGGAGCACCGTGTTGCCCTTACCCCCATCCGCAAGCTCTGGATCGCATGGAAGACGGTCACCTTCGCGTCGCGGTGATTGGTGCCGGGTGGGCCGGATCGGTGGCGGCGGCCACACTCGCCGAGTCGGGCGTGGCCACGACGGTCTTCGAGGCTGCGCCCATCGCGGGCGGCCGCGCCCGGCGGGTGGAGAAGGAGGACCGAGCCTTCGACAACGGCCAGCACCTGCTTCTCGGTGCGTACCGCCGCACGCTGGCGTGGATCGATCGACTCGTCTCTCCGAACGCCTATCACCGCCGCCCCTTGGAAGTCGTGAGCGCACCGGCAATGACGCCAGCGCTACGGATGCGTGCGCCCACGCGACTGCCCGCCCCGTGGCACCTTGCTTGGGCCCTTCTTGCGGCGGACGGCCCATCGCTCGGTGACCGCATCACAACCCTCGCACGATCGGCGGGTTTGCTTGCCACGGTGCCACCGGCCGAGCAGACGGTCGCCGACTGGCTCGTCGATGTGCCCGTGTCGATGCGTCGGCAGGTGCTGGATCCGCTCTGCATCGGCGCGCTCAACACGCCCCCCGAGGCCGCGTCAGCGCGCGTCTTCGCCGAGGTGTTGCGGCGCGCATTCTTCGACGATGCCCGGGATGCCGACTTCGCGATTCCCGCGCTGGATCTCTCGAGCCTTTTGCCCGAAGCCGCCCTCGCCGAGGTGGTCCGTCGCGGCGGCACGGTCCGGCTTGCCACGCCGGTCATTTCGATTCACCGCGGTCCCGGCCGCGGTGTCGCCGTCGAAACGCGCGCGGGACGGGAGACTTTCTCTGCAGCCCTCATCGCGACCGCGCCGCAGCATGTGCCGCGCCTGCTGTCCACGCTGCTCGACCGCGAGCCCTCGCTGGAGCCGATCCGTGATGCCTTGGCCGGGCTCGACTATGAGGCCATCGCCACGGTGCATCTCGATCTGCCCTTCATCGGCGGACTCCACCCCGAGCGCGACCGAATCCACCTGCTCGACGGTCAACCGGGCCAGTGGCTGTTCCTGCATGCACAGCGCACGGGGGGCGTTCGGGCAAGCGTGGTGCTGAGCGCGATCGACGGCGCGCGGCTTGCAGCCGGTGGCGAGGCCCTCTGCACTGACGTGCGACGGCAACTCGCGCTGAGTTGGCGTCTGCCGGAGCCGCTCTGGCAACAATGCATCATCGAGAAGCGAGCGACCTACGCCTGCACACCGCGGCAACATGCGCTCCTGTGCGGATTGGCCCCCCTGCATCGCCCGACGCCGGAACGCCCGATCGCTTTCGCGGGCGACTGGACCGAACCGTCACTGCCCGCCACGCTGGAGGCCGCGGTCCTGTCCGGAGAACGGGCGGCGAGACAGCTGCTTGACTGCTTCCACCGATGAGTGAACGACGAGTCAACGACGAGTAAGCGATGACTGAGCGCGACCCCGCCCCCCGGCACATCTTCACGTACGGCTCGCTCATGTTCGAACGGGTCTGGCGTCGCGTCGTGCACGGCACCTACGCGAGCGAAGTGGGTGAGATCCGAGGCTTCAGGCGCCTGTCAGTCAAGGATCAGGATTACCCCGCGATCATCGCGGACCGTCGTGGCGGACGGCTTGAGGGCGTTCTGTACTGGGACGTCGCGCCCGAGGACGTGGCCCGCCTCGACCAGTTCGAAACCGATGACTACGTCCGCCTGATCGTGCCGGTGTTCCTCGCCTCCGGCGAGTTCGTGCTGGCCGATGCGTACGTTGCCACCCCGGCCATCCAACTCACGGCAGATGAGTGGGACGTGGCCGCATTCGCCTCAGGCGGCGGGATCGAGCGCTTCGAAGCGCGCTACATGACGCGCCCCGGTCGGCTGGAAGCTCCGACGTGAAGGCATGGCCGCGCGGTGCCATCACCGACGCAGCCCACGCCGTCCCTCAGCCCGGAGGGGCCTCCGATGCCGGTTTGGCGTCCACCTTGGCAACAGCCTGACCTTCCGCACCCTTGTCGCCGGCTGAGGCGTCCTTTTCCCCGGCCATCGGTGCCGACGGAGCGGACGGTGTCGCCGAGCCACCCGAGGAGCCGGGCGTGTTGTAGGTCTTCACCGGCCGCACCGGGCGCCCCGCCATGATGTCCGCAATCTGATCGGCGTCAATCGTCTCGTACTCCATCAGCGCCGCGGTCATGGCCTCCACCTTGTCCGCGTTTTCGGACAGGATCTTCTTCGCGAGCGCATACTGCTCGTCGATGATGCGCCGGATCTCGGCGTCGACCTTCTGCATCGTCTCGTCGGAGACATTGCGCGTCTGCGTCACGCTCCGGCCCAGGAACACCTCGCCCTCGTTCTCGGCATAGACCATCGGGCCCAGCACGTCGCTCATGCCGTAGCGCGTGACCATGTCGCGGGCGATCTTGGTCGCACGCTCGAAATCGTTCGACGCACCGGTCGACACGTCCTTGAGGAACAACTCCTCGGCGACACGACCGCCGAAGAGCACGGCGATCTGCGTGAGCATCTGCTCCTTGTAGAGCGAAATCGTGTCACGCTCGGGCAACTGCCAAGTGACGCCAAGCGCCCGTCCACGCGGAATGATCGTGACTTTGTGCACCGGGTCGGCCTTCGGCAACGAGGCGGCGACGATGGCGTGCCCCGACTCGTGGTAGGCGGTTGCGCGCTTCTCCTCTTCGGTCAGCACCATGGACTTGCGCTCGGCACCCATGTAGATCTTGTCCTTCGCCTTCTCGAAGTCCTCCATGTCCACGAGCCGCTTGTTCGCGCGCGCCGCGAACAAGGCGGCTTCGTTGACGAGGTTGGCCAGATCGGCCCCCGAGAAACCCGGCGTGCCGCGGGCCAGCGTATGTGCATTCACGTCCGAGGCGATGGGCACCTTGCGCATGTGCACCTGAAGGATCTGCTCGCGGCCGCGGATGTCGGGCAGCGGCACGACCACCTGGCGGTCGAATCGGCCGGGACGCATCAGCGCGGGGTCGAGCACGTCCGGCCGGTTGGTCGCGGCGATCACGATCACGCCCGCGTTGCCTTCGAAGCCGTCCATCTCGACCAGCATCTGGTTCAGGGTCTGCTCGCGCTCGTCATTCCCACCGCCCAGGCCGGCACCGCGCTGGCGGCCAACGGCATCGATCTCGTCGATGAAGATGATGCAGGGCGCGTTCTTCTTGGCCTGCTCGAACATGTCGCGCACGCGCGCCGCGCCGACGCCGACGAACATCTCGACGAAGTCGGAACCGGAGATCGAGAAGAACGGCACCTTGGCCTCACCCGCTATCGCCTTGGCCAGCAAGGTCTTGCCGGTACCGGGCGAGCCGACCATCAAGACGCCGCGCGGAATCCGTCCGCCGAGCTTCTGGAACTTGCTCGGGTCCTTGAGGAAATCCACCAGTTCCTGGACCTCTTCCTTGGCTTCGTCGCAGCCCGCGACGTCGGCGAAGGTCACGGAATTGTTGTTCTCGTCCAGCATGCGCGCACGCGACTTGCCGAAACTGAACGCGCCGCCCTTGCCTCCCCCCTGCATCTGGCGCATCATGAAAATCCAAGCCCCGATGAGCAGCAGGATCGGACCGAACGAAAACAGGATCGTGGACAGGAGCGACGTCGTCTCGGCGGGGCGGCCGGCGAACTTGACGTTGTTGCGCAGCAGATCGTTCGTCAGATCCTTGTCGTAGCCGCCCGGCACGAAGGTCGCGCGGCGCCCCTCCGACGTGCGGTAGGTGATTTCCGGCCCGGCGATGTCGGCCTCGGTAACACGGCCTGCCCGTACATCCTCAATGAACGTGGAGTACGGCACCTGATCGGCACGCTTGCCGGACTTGTCGAACTGCTGGACCACCGTCAGCACGATGAGTCCGATCACCATCCAGATCGCGATGTTCTTGAACGTGTTGTTCACTTTGGCGTACTCCACCCCCGGGGGCTCGGCACATCGAAGACGGGAAAACCCCATCCGCAATGGCATTCCGGGACTCTCGTTGATTTTAAGGCGCGCCCTTCGCTTTCAAGCCTGGCGCGCGGCGACCCGATCGTCCAACCCGCCATTGACAAGCTGCGTTGAGCCAAAGCGCATTCGCATATTCACTTCGGGCAGTCACCGCGGGAAACCGTCACTGACCGGTTGCACCGCACTCACGCGGCCGCGGCCACGCCCTTCAGACCGGTGGCAAGCAAATAAATTTCCGCGCTCCGGTTCCGCGACGCGTCGGGCTTTCGGCTGACTACGGTGCGGAACTTGCGCTTCAGATCCTGGAAGAACTCCTGGTAGCCCGGGCCCTGATAAGCCTTAGTCAGGAAGCGACCGTCCGGCGCGAGGTGCGCAAGGGCGAAGTCCGCCGCAAGCTCGCAGAGGTAGATCGCCCGCGGCGAGTCGATCGCGGGCACGCCCGTCATGTTGGGCAGCATGTCCGAAAGCACGAGGTCAACCTTGCGCCCGACCAGTCGCGTTTCGAGTTCGGCAAGCGGGCCCGGCTCCGAGAAGTCGCCCTGGATGAAGTCGACCTTCGCCAGCCCCTGCATCGGCAAGAGATCAATCGCGATGATCTGCGCATTGCCGCCCGTCCGGCGCAGGGCGACCTGGCACCAACTCCCGGGTGCAGCACCCAGATCCACGATCACCTGTCCGGGCGCAAAGAGGCGGTCCTTGGCGTCGATCTCGAGCAATTTGTAGGCGGCGCGCGAGCGGTAGCCGTCCTTCTGCGCCCGCTGAACGTAGACGTCGTTGACGTGCTCGGTGAGCCAGTCTTTCTTCGATTTGTGGCGTTTGCCGCTCGGATTCAGCATCCTGCAATTATCCCGAGGTGGGACAATCGCACGATTGAACTCGTTGAGCCTCGCCATGACGCCGAATTCCACGCTCTCCGGCAGTGCCCGCCGTGCACTGCGTGCCGCCGCCCACCACCTCGACCCAGTCGTCACGATCGGTCAGGCCGGGCTCACGCCGGCCGTGATGCATGAGATCGACGTGGCGCTCACCGCGCACGCGCTGATCAAGGTCCGCGTGAGCTCCGACGACCGTGCCGAGCGGGAAGCCCACCTCGCGCGCGTTTGCGAGCAACTGCGCTGCGAGCCGGTACAGCACCTGGGCAAGCTGCTCGTGCTCTGGCGTAACCGCGAAGGCGACGAAGCCGAGGCCGCGCCCCCGATCGAGGACGCGCCGCGCAAGCCGGGGCGCGGTCCGCGCAAGGCGCTGCCCGCAAGAGACTCCGCGGCTCGCCCCGCATCGCAATCGCGCCGACGCGAGCCGGGCAGCGGATACCCGTCGCGCGAGTCCTACTCGAACGAGCCCGCCCGCCGCGAGGGCTGGGCACCGCGGGACCGGCGC
>CAZSTF010000072.1:0-11437 GCA_964609555.1 uncultured Alcaligenaceae bacterium
ATCAGAAACACGACCCCGGCGAGGAGCGGCACCGGCCAGAGCGCGAGCCGCTCGCGCCAGAGGCTGCGCTCGGGTGCGGCCTCGATCCAGCGCTCGGTCGCGGCCGCTGCGATGAGCGGCAGGCCGATGAGCGCGAGCGCGGGGGGCATGAGCGCGCCGAGCGAGATGGCGCGGCCGAGATCCCCACCGGGAACGAGGAGCCACAGATAGACCGGCAGGAGCAGGAGCTGCAGCACGAGGTTCACCGGCGTGAGCGCGAGCGCCCGTGCTGGGTCCCCTCGGCCGAGTGCAGTGAAGGTGATGAACCAGTCGGTACAGGGGACGACGAGCACGAGCACCACGCCGAGCCGGAGCGCCGGGTCCTCGGCCACCGCCGGAAACAGGGGCAGCACGAGCGCGAGGACGAGCGGGATCGCCACGAAGTTGCCGAGCAGGTTCGCCGCCATGAAGCGGCCATCCGCAAAGGCCTCGCGCACGTGCAGGAGCGGGATCTGCACGAAGGTGACGTAGAGCAGGAGCGCGAGCACCGGCCAGAGCGCCGCCTCGAACGGGGCCTGTGTGCCC
Organism: uncultured Alcaligenaceae bacterium; assembly: GCA_964609555.1. Classification (GTDB taxonomy): domain Bacteria; phylum Pseudomonadota; class Gammaproteobacteria; order Burkholderiales; family Casimicrobiaceae; genus Casimicrobium. The sequence continues at coordinate 565 of CAZSTF010000072.1, forward strand.
GGCCAGCGGGCGGCCACAAGGAGCCCGAGGGCGATCGCGACGAGGTAGAGCCAGACCTGATGGCGCTCAAGCGCAGCTTGCAGTGTGGTGCGCATGGCACGAGTGTGCCGCACGCCGCGGATCGGTGCCCGCGTGGCGACCGATCATTCCGGGTGCGTCGCTTCGGCAGGCGCAGTCCATTCGCGGCACAGCCGAACCGTCTGCTCCACGGCGAGCGGCTCCTTGGTCAGCCCGCAGCGCGTTCCGTCTATCTCGCGAAGAAAGTGGGCGCAGGTATTGCAGACACCGAATGCGCGCCGTGCATGGGTGGCCTGGAGGGTCGACAGAATGGCCGTGAGCGCAGCCTCGAAGTGCGCACGGTCGATCGCCGCCGCCCCGAGCGCGTGATCGATGCCCACGGGCCAACCGTCCCGAAGCACGGCCTCGCCGGCGGGGGTCAAGGCAAGGTGAACGCGACGACCGTGCTGCGCATCACCCGACCGCGTGAGCATCCCCCGCCGTTCGAGCACGGCCAAGGTCTGCGAGACCGTCCCGCGGGTCAGACCGAGGTATTCCGCGATCGCCACCGGCAGGTCGCTGTAGCGGTTCGCACGGGCGAGGTAGTGCAGAACCATCAGGTGAACGGGCAGCAATCCATGCCGGGCCGCCTCGTCGCGGATCAGCTGCTGCAGCAACGCGCCGAGCCGCTCGAGCAAAACAGGAATCGCACTCATGGCCGCAATGTAGCGCCTCGCGAATCGCTGGACAGCACAATGCATCGAGTCTAAACTTCTTGATGCATCGAGTCGAAACATTATGAGCAAGAGACTCGAGCACCCGCTCAACCCAGGCACACAGGGAGCCCCCATGAAGATTCGTCAACGCACCCTCTTTCTCGCGGCACTGGTCGCCAGTCCCGTCGCGTTCACCGCGGCACCGGACGTCCCGTTCCCCACGGGCTATCGCGACTGGCACCATGTCAAGAGCATGGTGATCGAGGAAGGTCATCCGCTGCACGCCGCCTTTGGCGGCATTCACCATATCTACGCCAACCGGAAGGCCTTGGCTGGCTACACGGCGGGCAAGTTTCCCGACGGGGCGGTGATCGTCTTCGATCTGCTCGAGGCACAGCGCAAGGACAACGCGGTGAGCGAAGGTCCGCGCAAGGTGATCGGGGTCATGGTGAAGGACGCCAGGCGCTACGCGGCCACCGGCGGCTGGGGCTACGAAGGCTTCGACGGCAAGGATCGAACGAAGCGCGTTGTGGGGGCGAACGCCGCAAGCGCCTGTCACGGCTGCCACACCGCGCAGAAGGAGCGCGACAACGTGTTCAGTGCGCTGCGCGACTGACGCGCGTGTCCGGCCGGGCCGGGGCCCACGGGGATCGCTGCCGCGCAGCCCGCGCTGCGCCCGGCCTCAGACGCGACCGAACACCACGGCGTCCATGGCCAACATGCCATGCGCGACCCCGCCGTCCACCACGCGCCAAGGCTGCCCCTCGGGTGCCGCGCCTGCGGCGACGAGCAGCGGCCAGAAGTGTTCGGGCGTGGGGTGGGCGCGTGCCGCGTGCGGGGCTTCGTTGAGCGTGCAACGGAGCCGCGCGCCGTCGCCTGCGGCCACCGCCTCACGTACCCAGCCCGCGAACGCCGGAACGTACGGCAGGTCGGGCCCGTGACCGCCCCGAAAGTCACCCAGGTTGTGGGTGAGGCTGCCCGAGCCGACAATCAGCACCCCCTCGTCGGCCAGTGGCGAGAGCGCCTGCCCCAGGGCCCACGCGCCTGGGGCATCGAGCCGCGACGGCAGCGACACCTGGAACACCGGCACGTCGGCTTTGGGGTAGAGGTGCAGGAGCGGCACCCAGGCCCCATGGTCGAGCCCGCGGCGCTCGTCGCCCACGACCGCCCAGCCCGCTGCGGCCAGCCGGTCGAGCGCCTTGCGAGCCAACGTCGGGTGGCCGGGCGCCGGGTAGTCGATGCGGTACAGCGCAGGGTCGAAGCCGCCGAAGTCGTGGATCGTCTGCGGCTGCGCGGCCAGGCCCACGCGCGGGCTCGGCGTCATCCAGTGCGGCGAGACAACGAGCACCGCCTCGGGCCGAGGCAGGGATCGCCCCAGCGCCGTCAGTGCCGGCCCAGCCTGTCCGGGCTCGAGCGCGAAGCAAGGCGCGCCGTGCGAAACGAAAAGGCTGGGCAGGCGATTCATCGTAGTCTCCAGAAGTCCTGTTCGAGGCATGTACGTGGCGGCATCGATCGCACTGCGGCCACGACATGGAAACTGTATAGGCGGCCGATTCGGAAATGAATAATCAAAGGAAAATCACTTTGTCCCGGTAATCGGGACAATATCGTGATGGATCGGTTCGACGAGATGCAGGCCTTCGCGGCCGTGGTGGATGCGGGCAGCTTTGTGCGAGCGGCCGACGTACTCGGAATCTCGAAAACCGCGGTCTCACGCCTGGTCGCTGATCTCGAGGCGCGGCTCGGCGTGCGGCTGCTGCACAGGACGACACGACGGCTCTCGCTCACGCCCGAAGGCGAAATCTTCCATGCCCGCTGCAAGGAACTGCTGACCAGCGTGGACGAGGCCGAGGCCGAAGTGACTGCCGGCACCGGCGAGGCCGTGGGATGGTTGCGACTCAACGTGCCGGTCAGCTTTGGCCTCCTGCATCTCGCGCCGCTCTGGCCCGCCTTTCTGCAGCAGCATCCGCGCGTGACACTGGATGTGACGCTTGCTGACCGGATCGTCGATCTGGTTGAAGAAGGCTTCGACCTGGCAGTGCGCATCGCGCGGTTGCCCGACTCCTCGCTGGTCAGCCGACGAATCGGCAGCACGCGCCTCGTGCTTTGCGCGAGCCCGGAGTACCTGCGACGCCACGGCACACCCCGCCAACCCGAAGAGATCGCGCGGCACACGGTGTTCAGCTACACGCTGCTCGCGAGCGGCGACACCTGGCATCTCGACGGGCCGGACGGCACGGTGAGCGTCAAGGTGACCCCCACGCTGCGCAGCAACAGCGGCGACACCTGCGTGGCGGCTGCACTCGCGCACCAGGGCATCGTCCTGCAGCCCTCGTTCATGGTCGGGCAGCACCTGCGTTCAGGCGCGCTGGTGGAGGTGCTGCCGGTCTGGCGCGCGGCCACGCTGGGCATCTACGCCGTCTACCCGAGCCGCCGCCACCTGCTGCCCAAGGTGCGGGCGATGGTGGACTTTCTCGCGGAGGCGTTCCGCACGCCTGCGTGGGGGGATTGACGCCGCCACCGCCGCGGCAGCCGTGGCGGCGTCTCGGAGGCGCGAGCGGTATCAAGCGTCCTCGGACGGAGACACAGGCGCAACCCTCGGGCCGCCCGGCAGCGTCAGCACGGCGCTGAGCCCGCCCCATGCGGAACGCTGGAGCGCAAGGCGCCCGCCGTACAGTTCGGCAAGCTCACGCACGATGGCCAGGCCGAGCCCCGAGCCCGGCTTACGCTCGTCCGCTCGCACGCCGCGCTCGAGCACGGCCGCATGAAGATCCGGTGGCAGACCCGGGCCGTCATCCGCCACGGTGATCAGCAGACCATCGCCCTCCCGGCGGGCTGAGACGCAAACGAGACTGCTCGCCCATTTGCAGGCGTTGTCGAGCAAGTTGCCGACCATCTCTTGCAGATCCTGGGGCTCCCCGGAAAAGGTCAGGTTCTCCGGCGTCACCTCGAGCGTGATCGACAGGGCCGTCTCATCGGCGCGGTCCGCATGCAGCTTTTCCATCACTCGCACGAGTCCGGCAATCAGCGGCCGCACCGGCGTACGCAGGCCGACGCCGCCGCTGCCTGCCATGCGGGCGCGGCTCAGATGCCAGTCCACCTGCGTACGGATTGCCCGCAACTGATCGCTCATCTGGCGCGCCATCGCCGCATCGCCGCAGCGCTCGGCCAGTTGACCGAGGACGGCCAGCGGCGTCTTGATGCCGTGCGCGAGATTGCCCGCCAGATGGCGCGCCCGATTCACGCCGTGCTCCTGCTGATCAAGCACGCGGTTGAATTCATCCGCGAGCGGCGCGACTTCGGCGGGGAACGGCCCGCCCAGACGGGGCGACTCCCCCGTGCGCACCGCCTGCAGCCGCTGCAGGAGCAGCCGGAGCGGGGCCAGTCCCAGCCGCACCTGGATCCAAGCCGCCAACCCAAGCGCAAACGCCAGTACGGCGAGGTGCGCAATCAACTGACGGTGGAACCCCTCCACGGCCCGTTCCAACTCCTGCGTCTGCTCCGCAACCACGAGACGCCAAGGCGTGAGCGGCGGCTCGGCCTCACCCGCGGCTTCGGCCAAGGCCTGCAACTGCACGATGCGCTCCACGGCGCGTACCGGCTGACCGTCGGGGCCCGCCACGTCGTGCCAGTGGAGTTCCCCCGCCTCCAACCGATCGAGAGGCACCCTGAGCAGACCATCCCAGAGCGAGCGCGAGCGCAACACGGCGTCGCTCGTGCGCGGATCCGCGTCGCGACCTAGCGCTTCGACCTGCCAGTAGAGGCCGCTGTACGGCGTGCGCCACCGCGGATCGGTCAGCGGTGTCGCGAGCTGAGGACGTCCCTGCGCATCGAGCTCGAGGCTCGCGGTCAACTGCTCGAGGTGGCGCAGCAGCTGGGCCTCGAACTGGCCTTCGGCGTAGCTTCTGAACAAGCCCCCGAGCACCCATCCGCTCGCAAGCAGCGCGATGGACAGAGCCACCGCAGTGACCAACCCCAGCCGCCAACGCAAGGACAGCGCGGACCAGCTCGGGAGCCCGGACCGTCGCATTCAGGCGCCACCGTGAGTCGTGGGGGGCACCAGACGATAGCCCAGGCCGCGCACAGTCTCGATCATCTCGGGCGGCAGCTTCTTTCGCAACCGGGCCACGAACACCTCGATCGTATTGGAGTCGCGCTCACTGTCCTGGTCGTAGAGGTGCTCGCTGAGTTCGGTTCGTGAGACGAGCTTGCCCGGACGATGCATCAGGTAGGCGAGCAGCCGATACTCATGAGCCGTGAGCACCACCGCTCGCCCTTCGAGCAGCACACGTGCGCTGCGCGTGTCGAGGGTCAGCGGACCGCAGTGCAGCAGCGGCGTGGCGAGGCCATGGGCACGTCGGATCAGGGCACGCAGTCGCGCGAGCAGCTCCTCGGTATGGAACGGTTTGGTGAGGTAGTCGTCGGCGCCGGCGTCGATGCCCGCCACCTTCTCGTGCCACTGGTCGCGTGCGGTGAGGATCAACACGGGCCGCAGCATGCCCTCGCTTCGCCAGCGGCGCAGGACGGTGAGCCCATCGAGCACCGGCAGACCAAGATCGAGGATGATGGCGTCGTAGTCCTGCACGCCGCCCAAGGTCCAGGCGTCCTGCCCGTCTGAAGCCGTGTCCACCGCGTAGCCCGCCTCGGTCAGCGCCAGGTTCAGCTGAGCCGCGAGCACCGGTTCATCCTCAACCAACAGCACGCGCATCAGCGTCGCTCCGAGCGCCCATCCCGCCGCCGCGGCAGCACGGTGCCATCGCGGGCATCGACATCCACCTTGAGCACACGACCCCCAGGCTGCAGGAGCTTGAGCTCGTAGATCCAGCGACCCCGCTCCTGCTCGAGCTCGACCGCCAGCACATGACCCGGCTGCTGCTGCGCCACCCGCTCGAGCAGCGCCGGCAGCGGCATCACCTCGCCGGCGACCACGGCGGCGCGAGCCCGCTCGTGATCGCGATCCGAACGCGCATGCGCATCGCCTGCGGTCGAGAGGGCGGCAGCACAGCACACGACCGACGCGAGCAGAAGGGAAACACTGAAACCAACACGCATGCGCAGGATTCTGCCTCCGCCACCTGAACGAAGCATGAACGGCGCCTTCAGGTTCCATACAGCCCATGCGATGCAACATGGCTGCACTGTCCATCACGGGAGCGATCCATGAAAACCCCTTCTCACGTTCGACGATCCGCGATGCCGCTGCTCGCCCTGCTGCTGGCCAGCCTCGCCGGGACATCCGTCAGCGTAGCCGCCGACACCACGGCCGCCGATCAGCTCCGCCGCTGGAGCGCACAAGCCGGCGCCTCAGGCCAGCCGCAACGCGGTCAGGTGTTCTTCAACAGCCGTCACGGCGGCGAGTGGTCCTGCGCCTCCTGCCACGGGACGCCGCCCACGACCGACGGCAAGCACGCGAGCACCGGCAAGGCCATCGCGCCGCTTGCGCCAGCGTTCAATCCACGGGGCTTCACCGACGAGGCAAAGGTCGACAAATGGTTTCGCCGCAACTGCAAGGACGTGCTGAGCCGCGAATGCACCGCTCAGGAAAAGGCCGATGTGCTGGCCTATCTGCTGAGTCTGACCCGATGAACGTCCCCATGGAGATGCACATGCGCTCAACCGCCCGCCCGACACTCGGCTCAGCGATCCTGATGCTTAGCCTTGCCCTTGCTGCCGTCTCCTCCGCCTGGGCCGACGGTCCCCTGCTTCCGCGCCAGGTTCCGACCAGCTACCGCGCGGAATGCGGCAGTTGCCACACGGCCTATCCGCCGGCGCTCTTGCCCGCAGCGTCCTGGCAGCGCGTCATGCGTGGTCTGGATCGGCACTACGGCACGGACGCCTCGTTGGATGCCCCCACACTCCGCGAGCTTTCGGCCTGGCTGCAGCAGCACGCCGGCACCTACAAGCGGGTGGACGTGTCACCGCCCGAGGATCGCATCACACGCTCGGCCTGGTTTGCCCGCAAGCACCGCGACGTCCAACCGAGCGACTGGAGACACCCGAGCGTCAAGAGCCCCGCCAACTGTGCGGCCTGCCACAGCCGGGCCGACCAGGGCCGCTTCGACGACGACGAGCTGCGCATGCCGGCCGGACTGACCGCCAGTCGCCGGCGCACCGAATCCCGCTGAACACGGACAGGACAACGCCATGGACACCACCGATTTCGCCCCGCACTCCGCTGCACCCCTCGCCCAGAGCAAGGCGCCTGCGGCCACACGACGCGTCAACGACGCCCCGATCCGCATGTTCCATGCACTGTTCGCGCTCTGCTTCATCGGCGCCTACGTGAGTGCCGACAGCGAACGCTGGCGTGTGTTGCATGTCACTCTCGGCTACACGCTCGCCGGACTGCTCGTCTTTCGACTGCTTTACGGACTCTTTGGGCCCCGCCCGGCCCGTCTTCGTCTGCTGTTCGCCCGGCTCAAGCCGGCACGCACTTGGCTCGGGTCGCTGCTCGCCTGGGTCAGACGCGACCCCGCCGCGCCCACCGCCACCGCCCTTTGGCGCCAGACCGAGCACTTGGCCTTGGGTGTCGCACTCGTCGGCCTGCTCGTCACGACAGTACCGCTGACCGTGAGCGGTGTGGCCACCTACTTCGAATGGGGTGGCAAGTGGTTCGAGGACCTGCACGAGGCCAGCGGGGATGGGATGCTCGCGCTGGCCCTCACACACGTGGGTGTGCTTGCCCTCATGGCCGTCCTGCGCCGCAAGAACACCGCGCGCCCCATGTGGGACGGACGCATCGCGGGCCGTGGCCCCGACCTCGTAACGAGCAATCGGGGCTGGCTGGCGGCCCTCATACTCGGTGCGGTACTGGCCTTCTGGGGCTGGAGTTGGCAGCAGGCACAGGCGACTGGGACTGATTTGCTGCCGAACGCCATGCAGATCAAGACGCCCGCTGACGGGCGGGCCGAAGCTCAAGCACGGAGGCGCAAGCACGATCACGACGCTGAGGATGAACGCCCCGACCGGAGACACCCATCTCGCGAAGCAGGGATGCTTCAACGCGTCGGAGGGGGATAGAAGCCGTCGAAGAAGTACTCAAGAGCTCCACTCGCGCACCTTTGGCCGTGATGCACCCCGGACGGGAGGGTGATATTGTGATTGGTGGCAATTCCGAATATGAATCACCGTCCGTAGCTTGTCGGAAACCGTCCGCAAGCTTGGAGATCAGGCCGTTGCCCGAGCCCGGCGACCAGCGCGAGCCGGCTTGTGATCTGGATCTGGGCCTGCACCCACGCCGAGATGCTCGAGCACCACTGGCGGTCGGTTGGGAAACTGGGCCACGAGCTCCAGCTTGCCGCCCATGCTTTCCACGTAGTGGCGCAGGGTAGAGAGCAGCATGTCGCTACGCTTTTCCAGGCGGGAAATGGTGTCTTGCCCCACGCCCAGCGTGGCGGCCAGTTGCTCCTGCGTTTGCTGAGCTGCCAGGCGCAGATCCTTGAGGGTAGCCAGTTCTATGGCGCGCGCTTCCACCCGCTGCTGGCGTGCTTTGGGCAGCGCAGCCATGACGTCATCGAGTTTTCTTGCCATGATGATTCTCCCTGCTCTGCGGGGTCAAACTGCCCACGTGTTCGTCGTAGCGCTCATCGGCGACTTGGATCAGGCGTTTGTAAAACCTGCGCTGATCCGCGCCGCCTTTGTCGCCCCCAACCAGCAGAATGGCCTGTCGTTGGGGATCAAATGCGAATGCCACTCGCCAGACCTGACCGTTCCACGAGAAGCGCAACTCCTTCATATTGGTGTGGCGCGACCCTTTGAGCGTATCGACCGTGGGGCGTCCCAGGTTCGGACCGAATTCGGCCAGCAACTGGGCGTGCGCCAACAGTTCGTCCTGCAGATCCTCTTTCAGGTCGCTGAACTCCGTGTCAAAGGCGTCATGAAAGAGAACGATCCAAGTCATTTAAGCAATTATGGCCTGGATGCCATATGGAGTCAAATTCATGTTTTGACCCGTTGCTGGCTGCTACTCCCATGATCTGGAATGATGCTGTTCATGGAGGATGAACTCGCCGCCCTAGCCCGAACCACCGTGGCGCGCCCGCTGCGTTGCGCGGTGTACACGCGCGTGTTGGTGGAGGACGGGCAGAAAGCCTTCCCCAAGAAACGGCCGAGGTCGGCGTCTTGGCAAGCTAGCGGGACGGAATACCCTACTACGCTATCACGGTCATCTTAATCCAGGCTGACATGTTGCGCACGAAAGGTCTCCTTGGCGGTCCCAAGCAGCTTGTGCTGGCGCTGCTCCTGCCGCTGTCGGCAGTCGGCATGGCCAATGAGGCAGCGCCCTACCCCCCTCCCAAGGGCATGTCGGTCTCACCCATGCCATCGACCACGTTCCGCTCGGTCGAGCACATAAACCTCGTCGTGGCCTACCTCAGACCAGGCCAGATGAACGGCGAGCCGACGAGCAAGTCGGCTCTTTTCACGGCGGACATGAAGACCCAGGTTACGCCATGGATGGACCTGCCCTACGACCGTCAAAGCCGCTTCAATACCGCCGTCCTGATCCCGGGGCGTGTCTTCGTCCATTACAGGGACGGTCGTGACCCGACCCAGGTGGTCGGTCGCTGGTACGAGGTGCGCAGCAATGGGCAACTCGACTCGAACAGCGTTCCTTGGAAGGGTGACATCTGCTCCGTCCGACTCGATGCGAGCCGGCGTTACGTGGTCCGCGAGAACGGGCGCTGGGTCATGCTTGACGAGAGCCTTCGCCCAATCGACAGTGCCGCCGACACATCGCATCTGGCGGAGGCACCGGGGTGCCAGCAGCTTGATTCCGACCACCTGCTGTTCGGGAAGGTCGTGACCACCGGACCCGAACTCGTCGCCATCGGACGCTGGAAATCGGAGTCGAGCTACTGGCAAGCCAGTGATCGGAGCAAACGCCTTCGGGTGATCTCTCTGGATATCGGACGTGTTCTCCTGCTCGGGGAGGAGGGTCTGCTCGCGCCCAACAGGGAGTGGCGTGAGACCAAGGTGGCGGCCCTCCCACCCCGCGGGCCGACCTCGAACGATCATGGCATTGGCCACCTGCAAATGTTGATCGCACGTGACTCGAACGGACTGTGGATGGTGATGGATCGCGATGGTCGTATCGTGGCCGATCAACTCGCGCATGCCGATCTGATCGATTTGGCACAAGACAACGAACGCCGGGTCGACGGCAAGGCCGTCTTGATCCAGCACCTCAACGGCGAGTGGGCGGTGCTGCAACGTTCCTTGGACTACGCCATGGTCGGCTGGAGTGCCGACAGCGCGGAAGCGGCACGCGCTGCGGCCATCGACCACCGGAATCGCCGCGTTCAAGAGTTCCTCGCCATGCTCACCAGGATGGATTCCCAGATTGAGGCACGGCAGCGTGCCGAGGCGGAATGGCGTCGGCAACGGGAGGCTCAAGCGGCCGCGTTGTACGCGCAGCGGGCGGCCGATCTGCAGAAGCGCGTGCAGGCCCAAGCGGCTGTCTACCGGGCGTTAATCGACCAAATCGACAAGGCGGTGAGGTCCGGCAACGTTCGTCAGGCGCAGCAATGGGTCCGCGATATCGACGAGAGCGTGATGATGCAGGTCGACCGATCGGCGTGGTTGAGGCACTTGGTCAAGTGGTCGCAGGCGTGCCTGGAGCTCAGCAGGCGGAAGCAGACGGATTTCCGTTTCAGCGCTTCGCGCGCGGAAGGTGGCGACGCCAATTGGGGGCTCGAGCTATTGCGGATCCTGTCGCGTCACGCGCACGAGGACATCATCGGCTCAGTCGACCGAAAAGCACTGACGAGTCAATTGATGGGCGCAGCTGTCGCGGAGAAAGCCCGGTTGGACGAGCAGCTTGCAAACGAAGCAGGAATCGCTGCGCTGCGGGCGGCGTTTTCCCCAGTCGCAGGCCGAACGGGACCCCACACTCCACCCCCTGGGTATTCGATGCCCACAGCCCCCCGCATTACCGCGGACCAGCACTTCCGCTGGAAATATGAACAGGGCAGGACACCCCCGCCTGGAGGCTGGTGAAGCGCCAGCGGCCTGCAGCTTGCGCGGAGCCACGTCGGCGGGGCCGAAAGCGCCGACTTCGCAGGGGTGGCGCTCGCGAGGCCAGGCCCGAAAACCGCGCCAACACTGGGGGAACGGGCAGAAAAATCCCAACCGATGAGGATTGGGATGTTGGGTATTGGTGG
>CAZSTF010000073.1:0-11311 GCA_964609555.1 uncultured Alcaligenaceae bacterium
CCGAGGTGCCACGCCTCATGACCTCGGTCGCCACCCTCAAGGTGCCCCTCGTCGCCGACCTCGGGGTGGGGGCGAACTGGGATGAGGCGCATTGAGCGCCTTGCAGCCGGAGGCAACTGTGCGTGGCCACATGCGATCCCCCTGTGATCGCAACCCGCATGATTCACTTGCGACGGGCTGATTCGATCGACCGGCGATCGAGGCGATGGCGCACGTAGCCGAAGAGGATCGTCATGGCCGCGCAATAGCCGACCGCCTGCGCCGCCGTGTCGAACGTCCAGTCCGCGTACATCACGCCGATGGCCACACCGACGAGCGTGATGACGCTCATCTCGATCATCAACCAAGCCGCTCTAGACATGGTCTCGCTCCCTGAGTCTTTCCGCGAATCGAGTGTATCGACTCATCGCGCCTCGGCCTTGCGCCGATCCCCCCCCTTGATGACGACGAGCCGTGACGGGTCGATGTAATTGCGAAGCGCGGCGTGGGCGGCCTCGGGCGTCACCGCCTGCACCCGGGCGATGAATGCCTCGTACTGCGCCATCGTGAGCCCGCGGTCGAGCCGGTCGAGCCACATCGAGGCGACGGCGGCGTCGCTGCCGTAGCTCTTGTCGTATTCGGCGCGGATGCCCTTCTTCACCCGCTCGACCTCCTCGGCTCGGAAGCCTTTCTCGAGCGCAAGCGCGATCTCCTCGCGCGCCGCGCGTTCGACCCGGTTCACGGCCGCAGGCGCCATGGTCGCCCGAAAGCCCCAGGAGGCAACGGCCTCATGGATGCCGACGTCGAATGTGCTGCCGACGGAGTAACTCAAGCCCTCGCGCTCGCGAATGCGCGCCTGCAGTCGCGACTCGAAACCTCCCCCGCCAAGAATCTGGTTGGCCACCCAAAGCGCCGGGTAGTCAGGATCGTCGCGCTTCAGTGCGAAGGCGACCCGCGCTTCGATCACCGCGTTTTCCTTGTCCGGCGTATCGATCCACTCGTCAACAGGCGTGGGTTGCGCGAGCCGTGCGGGGATGCGCCTGTATGCAACCGGACTCGCCCAATCGCCCCAGCCCTTGCGCAAGGCCGCAATGACCTGCTCGGGTTCGAAGTCACCGACCACGACCACAAGCGCATCGCTCGCGCCGACGAGATCGCGCCACACCTGCGCCAGTTCGGCCGCATCGAGACGCTCCATGCCCGCGCGCTCCTCCTCGATGGTTCGCGCGCGTTTCGGATGCCCGGGCGGGTAGGCGTTGAAGAGCTGCCCGATTCGTTCGGACACACGGGCGCCTGGGTCCGAGCGGGCGAGGTCGAGGCCGGCAAGCGCCTGGCGACGCACCGTCTCGATCTCCTCCTTCGGGAACGTGGGTTCACGCAGCACGTGCATGACCAGTTCGAGCGCACCGGCGAGCGCGTCACGGGTCGTCTCGAACGAAGTCAGGCCACCGCGCATCTTTCGCCGTTGCAGTTCGTCAGCGATCTGCGCCCGGGTGAAGCGCGTCGAGCCCAGGCCGACCGAGCCGAACGCCCGCTCGAAGCGATCGGCACGTCCGGTCAAGCTGGCCTCGTCGCCGACCCGGAGCCGGATGCGGACCTGCACCGTCTGGCCGCGCGTCTTCTTCGGCAGGAGTGCGACCTTGATGCCGCCCACCTGCACGATCTGCGTGCGGCGATCGATGTTGGCTGCGCTCGCCTCGAACGCCTCGCCTTCAGCCACGGCCACCTTCGGCACCCAGTCGCGAAGCACCGCCTCGGCGGTCGGTGCGGTCGGGATCTCGGCGCGCTTGGGCGCGCTCTCGGGCAGGAACTGGGCGACGGTCCGATTGTCGCGCAGGAAATACGTGCGGGCCACACGCGCCACATCGGCCGAGGTCACCTTCGCGGCCGTGTCGCGTCCCGCGAAGAAGATCCGCCAGTCGCCCACCGCAATCGATGCGGAGAGCATGAGTGCCAACTGCTGTGGGTTCGCGAGGACGCTGTCGTAGAGGTTCTCGATCAACTGCCGCGACCGCGCCATCTCTTCGTCGGTCGGCGGGGTATCGGCAAAGGACTCGGCCGCACGCACGAGCGCATCGCGCAGCCGGTTCGCGTCCTCGCCCGCCTTCTGCAAGGCGAGGAAGATGAACAACTCCGGATCGTGCGTCCCCAGCAGTTGCGCCCCCGCGCCCACGGCGAGCTTGTCCTGCTCCACGAGCTGGCGATGCAGTCGCCCGGACGGCACATGCCCGAGCACGAGTGCCGCGAAAGTGAGCGCCGCGGAATCCGGGTGCAGCGCCGCCGGAATGCGATAGCCGACCAAGGTGGCCTGGATGTCACCCTGCCTGCGCACCACAACCGAGCGCTCGCCGTCCTGCGTTGGCTCGACGGTCGGAAACACCGGCAGTCTGCGCGTCGGGCGCGGAATCGGTCCGAAGTGCTCCTGCACGAGCGCGAGCGCCTGCGCCGGATCGAACCGGCCTGCGATCAGCAGCACCGCGTTGTCCGGTTGGTACCAGGTCCGGTAGAACGCACGCAGCCGCTCGATGTCCACGTTCTCGATGTCGGCGCGGTTGCCGATGGGCGGCTTGCCGTAGTTGTGCCAGTCATAGGCCACCGCGTAGAGCCGCTTCACGGCCACCTGCAGCGGCTGGTTCTCGCCGATCTCGTACTCGTTGCGCACCACGGTCATCTCGCTCGCGAGATCCTCCTTGCGCAGAAAGGCGTTCACCATGCGGTCGGCCTCGAGTGCGATCGCAAAGCGCAGGTTGTCCTCACCCGGGGGCATGATGGCGAAATAGTTCGTGATGTCGGGGCGGGTGATCGCGTTTCGCTGCGCCCCGCGCCGGGTGAATTCCTCGTCGGGCTTCGGATACTTCGGCGAACCCTTGAACAGCATGTGCTCGAGCAGGTGCGCCATGCCGGTCTCGCCGTAGTTCTCGTGGCGCGAGCCGACGCGGTAGGTGATGTTGACCGTGAGCCGCGCCTGCGCCGCATCCGGAAAGAGAAGCACCGTCAGCCCGTTGTCGAGGCGGTACTCGTCGATCCCGGCCACCGAACGGATGCGCTCGGCCGCGACACTGGTCACGCTCGCCAGGCTCGCGAGGCTCACGAGCAGTCCGAGGGTGCCGAGGATGATCGCACGCATCAGCGATCGCTGGATGGAAAACATCTCATGCACTTGGGGACTCATCGACTCTCCTGTTGATCTGGACATGCAATTCTGGTCATGATGCGGGCTTCGCGCGGGCCAGTCGCGGCTCGGCCGTATTCGGGCCGTCTCCGGCCGCCCGTGCGCTCCGCACATCCCGCGCAACGCGCCCGTCCTTGAGCACGATCACGCGGCTTGCAGCCGCGATCGTCTCGCGCCGGTGGGCGATGGTCACGCGGGTGAGCGGCAGCGCGCGGATCGCCGCATTCACGCGCCGCTCGTTCGCCTCGTCGAGGTGGCTCGTCGCCTCGTCGAGCGCAAAGATTGCCGGCCGCTTGTAGAGCGCCCGCGCGAGCAACACGCGCTGCTGCTGGCCGCCCGAGAGCGTGGAGCCCATGTCGCCCACGAGCGTCTGGAAGCCCATCGGCATGGCCAGAATCTCCTCACGGATCTGCGCGAGATGCGCCGCCTGCTCCACCCGCACGAGATCGAGCTTCGGATCGAAGCAGGCGATGTTCTCAGCCAGCGTGCCGGCGAAGAGCACATCGTTCTGCATCACCGTACCCACCCTCTGCCGGAACGCCTCAGGCCCGAGCTGCCGGAGCGAGAGCCCGCCCACGCGGATCTCGCCCTCATTGGGCTCGAGCAGCCCGAGCATCAGCTTGAGCAGCGTCGTCTTGCCGCAGCCGGAGGGGCCGCAGATTGCCACATGCTCGCCGGGCTCGATCACGAGCGAGCAGTCGCGCAGCACCCACGGCTCGCCATCGGCATAGCGGAAGGACACCCCGCGCAGCTCGATGCGCGGGGCGATGCGGGCGGCGTCCACCGGGGCGGCCCCCGTCTTCTCCGGCTCGGCGAGTGCGATGTCGGCCAGCCGCTCGGCGTGCAGCGACAGCATCTTCACCTGCACGAGCAGGTTCACGAGCGCGCTCGCACGGCCGGTGAACTGCCCCTTGTAGGCCATGAAGGCGAGCAGCATGCCCAGCGTCATCTGCCGCTCGAGCACCGCCATGCCGCCCAGGTAGAGGATGACCATGCCCTCGATGCCAAAGATCAGCGTGTTCACCGTCGAGAAGCCAAGCTCCATCTTCTGCGTGCGCAGATCGCGGTTCTGCACATCCACCAGCAGGTTCTGCCAGCGGGCGAGCCGCTCGGCCGTCCGGCCGTAGAGCTTGAGTGGCTGCACCGCCCGGATCGTCTCGAGAAAGTGGCTCTGCTCGCGCGCCGCGAGCACGATGCGCTCCTCGTTCGCATCCCGGAAGGGCCGGTAGCTCGCAAGCCGGAGCAGCAGATAGAGCCCAAGCGCCACGAGCACCACCGCGCTCAGCTTCGGGCTGTAGAGCAGCATCATCGCAAGCGTCACCACCGCCATCACGCCGTCGAGCAGGGCCGACACGCTGCCCTGCGTGAGCAGCGCCCGGATCGCCGTGAGCGAGCCAAAGCGCGAGGTGATGTCGCCCACGTGCCGCTTCTCGAAGAAGGAAAGCGGCAGCCGCAACAGATGCGCGAACAGGTTGGTCGTGAACTGGAGCGCCAACTGCTGGTTCATGCGCAGCGCCACCCACCCGCGCGCCACCGAGAGCAGGAACTGCACGAGCAGCAGCAGCCCGCCCCCGGCCACCGTAAGCAGGAGCAGGTCCCGATCCCCGGTCACGAGCGCCCCATCCACCACCCACTGGGTCACCATCGGGGTGGCGATCGCGATCGCCTCGAGCCCGATCGCCAGAAGGATGATGTTGAAGAGGAAGCGCTTGAGGCCCCAGATGCGGCCCACGAGATCGCCAAGCCGGATGCGGCGGCGCAGGTCGGCTGGCTGGAAGGCCGCGGTGGGCGTCACCTCCAGCGCAACCCCGGTGAAATGGCGCGACAGTTCTTCGGCCGGCACCTCGCGCCGCCCGCTCGCCGGATCGAGAATCGTCGCCCGGAGCCGCGCCCCGCCGCCGCGCACCCGCACGAGCACCACGAAGTGGTTCAGATCCCAGTGCAGCATGCACGGCAGCTGGAGCTCGGGCAGCTCCTCCAGCTCCAGCCGGAGCGGCCGCGTGGCGAAGCCGAGCGCCTCGGCGTGCCGCATCAGCTGCGCGAGATCCGCTCCCTTGAGCGACACCGAAAAGCGCTGCCGGAGCGCGGGCAGATCCACGCGCAGCCCATGCGCATTGGCCAGCATCGCCAGACAGGCGAGCCCGCATTCGGCGGCTTCGGATTGGAGAATGGGGTGGGGGGACAATCAGACCCTCATCGTTCGGCTCAGGCGCGCATCGCGTGGTCGAAGAAGCTCGATACCAGCCGCAAGAGGCGTTGCCGCGCGGCGAACATCGTCGCAGGCATGGCCGCGACAGCCGAGGGTTTGTGATCGGACGGCGGGCAAGCTGGACAAGAACTCAACGATGGATGTCATGAGAACAAGCCCCGGACCGAGTCTCTGCGGCTGCCCGCCACGCCCACCACGTAAGCGGAATCAAGATCGAAAGGAGCAAACCCGTTCCGATGAGGGGCACCCAGGGATCGAGCCCCGACCAGATCGGTGACGTATCGCCGAGTGCAAACGGCGCGCCGATGACAACGACGGACGTGTTGAGACTGCCATGCATGATCACGCAACGCCAGAGCGCACCTGCGGCAACGTAAAGTGCGCCAAGGACGAGCCCAGCCAACAGCGCCATCATGACCCCCGCGAATGTGCCGCCCTGGATGTGAAGGAGAGAAAAAACGCCTGCCTGGATGACAACTGCACACCGGGTCGAAAGCCGTTTTCGCAGCCAGCCAAGCAACAACTTGCGAAACGCGAATTCTTCGATCACCGGTACGATGGCGACAGTCACCGCCAACATGATCGCGTCACGCTGGCTCATCGGACGAAGTGTCACACCCCAAGCGATCACGATCGAGGAAAACAGGATCGCAAAGACCAGAAAGGCCCAGGTCGCGACCCCGACGGGAGCGCAAGCGGCGTGACGCACGAGAGGCACGAAGCCCTGCTCAGAACTCCCAAATACGGGGGCCGCGACCGCCGAACATCTCTTCCGGGTTGGGGATGCGGATTCCCGAATCAGGGCCGTTCATCGGATCACCGCCCTCCGTGGGCTCCCGGTCGGAGGGGCCGCCAAAAAGACTCGTGAGCCATTCGAAGGCAGAAGTGATTGCGCTCCCAATCGCGCCGATTCGGAACGGCGTGGTAATCGCCTGCCCGGCAAGGTTACCCGTGTAGCAATGATCCCACAGACAGATGGTGTAGTTCGTGCTGCTCGGCTCGGACCAGCCCGGCCCCTGAAAGAAGGTTCCCGGTGTGTATGGTCCGTGGCCAGGATTGTCGCCACCGGCGACTTGGCTGTATTCGATTGAGTGAAGTGTTCGCATCGTTTGCCCTCTGGGTTGTTTGGACACCGCCGTCAACGGGCGCAGCCTTCCCCGATGCCTGGCCCCGCGCCGCGAGCATTCTTGCTCGCGGCCCGTTGCCCTGCATATCGTCGGACACGGGGAAGAGCGCCCCGAAGTCCATGATCGTTGGCACCGCTCCCGGCGGTGCGCTTCGTTCGTTCGCTTCCGATGCGGTGCCAGTCGCAGCCCGCACCCACGGGCGCGCCGGACCGCCGCCCCGCGCGATGGTCATGAGCCGCGGCGCGGCGTCATCCCTGTGGCTGACGATCGGTGGCCGCAAAATGCGCCTTGTGTCTTTCATTCGCTCTCGTGCCCGCGTGGGGCATGTTGCATGGTCATCGCGAACCGCCGTAGCCATCGAAGAACCACCGATCGCCGATGCGACGGAAGCGATACGTCTCGCGGTGATAGACCACGCGCTTGCTGGTCCACTCCGCTTCGAACACGAGATCGCCGTTCGCGTCGAGCCGGAAGCCGTAGTAGCGCGACGCGCCGATGATGCGCCCCGGCAGCGACTCATCCGGCGCGGGTGGCGGGACGCGGAACAGCTCGCGCGCGGGCAGCGTCATCAGGTCGCGCGTCTGCTGACGGATGGCTGACGGGCCTTCGGAGTTCGGGTGGTGCCATGTGTTCGCCACCAGCCAGCGTGCAAGGTCATTGGCCGCTTGGGTCAGCGCCGCCGCCGTCGGGGCGTCGATCCCGGTCACGTCGAAGGTTTTGAGCTTGATGTTGAGGTGCGGCTCGCGGCCCAATTCTTCGATCAGCGCGGGGGGCGCGCCTGCGGCGCGTGCCCTTGCGAGGTTGCTGTGCTCGCAGCCCAAAAGGGCTGCGAGAGGCAACATCAGGCAAAGCCCGCCGAGGCGGGCTGAAATCCATTGAGTCATGCGGCGCATCGGCGTGGCCGTTGACTGGGAATCGGTCGGCGAGCGCAGCGCGCAACAGTCCAGTTTATCCGGCGTGACAGTCAGAAAAGGCACTCTCGATTGCACGGTTCAGCGTTCAATGACGCCACTCTTGGAGATCTTCAGACGAGAAACTCGATAACCGCCGCCCTCGAACTCGTCAAGCAGAGACCCCTTGCTCACGAAATGAAGCGCTCCAACGAGCACCAGTATCTGATCGTGTGTATCGAGAGCCGCTTTGATCGATTGAGCGATGGCGGGATTCCGGGCAAAAACCCCATGGTCGAGCTCACGTCGCATCTTCTGACTGCGATCGTAGAGCTCGCCAATCTCGACGGAAAAGCGCTCTGACTGACCTGTGACCCAAGCCTCTATGGCGGAGCCCGTCACGCGTCCAAGGACGCGCTGCCGAGCGTCGTCTATGTGTTCGGCAAGCCGACGCTCGGAGAACTCGACCATCTCGTTCAACCGCTTCAAGACGGCGCATCGCGATTCGAGCTCCAGCACAACTTGACGGTCTCGCCTGACAAGCTCCATCGCTTTGGTGTCGATCGCCTGCTGCGCAGTCAAGCCGCTGCGAAGAATGGCGATTGCGGCCAAAACGTCATCTGCTTGCTTCATCGTCAACGCGTCCCACGCAACGGGGTCACGCCAGACGATTCCGTCTGCAAGCTCCTTGATTGCTGCGACTTGCGCGGGCGGCACCCTGTTCATCGCACCTGAAAATGCGGTGAAACCGCACGATCGCAATCGAGATTCGTTTTCCGGATGCCAAGCGTCAAGCTCAACCGCGACCACAGGTGCCTCGCGTACCGCGGCGGCCAGCCACGCGGGGAGACGCTCAGTTCGCGAGTCACCAAGGTGCACCGTCGGGACCAGGATGGCCGTACGCCCGGTCTGCACGTTGGTGATGCGCCAACCGTAGCCAAGGGGCTCCTGCGCGGTTGTCAGCGTACAACCGTGCAGGAGCCCCAAGGCCACTAACGCGAGCCAAGCCAAACTTCGAATCAGCTTACTGTTTGCATGTCGTCGAAGTATCGAGCGAGGCATGTTCGCGCAGTGCGGGCTCAATCAAAGCGACGATGGGCGTCTTCGCTTAGGGGTGCAACGAGATCAAGGTGCAGGCGGAAGGGACGGCGGCAACGACTGCGGCCCAGCCCGCCCCGGACCGGCGGCAGAGTCGTACGTGCCGACACCGCCTAGAGCGCCCGGCAGCGCAGCGTATGCGGCAGCCGTCATCGACCCGACGGGCACTCCGGAACCGGGCCAGATCAAGCCCGCGATACCAGCCGCGCCGACCGTCAGCATCATCCCATTGATGTCGGTTGTGCTCACAACGTCGCCACTCGAGTTCACGGTCATGGTGGAGCCGTCGTCGTAGCGGTACGTGGTTGTTGAACCGCCACCCGACCCCGAGGCCAGGAGCGGTTGCCCGGTTGATGAGTAACCGCCGCCCCACATTCCGCCCGCTACTCTGCAAAAACTATCCCTGTTCAGCTCTCTCACGTTGTGTCTCAGGAATTGTTTTGCTGCGGTCAACGGGCGCAGCCTTCCCCGATGCCTGACACCGCGCCGCGAGCATTCTTGCTCACGGCCCGTTGCCCTGCATGTTGTCGGACACGGGGAGCAACGCCCCGAAGTCCATGATCGTCTGCACCGCGCCCGGCGTTGCGCTTCGTTCGTTCGATCCCGATGAACCGATTGACGTCGCCCGCGCCGCGCCGCCGCCCCGCGCGATGGTCATGAGCCGCGGCGCGGCTTCGTCGATCGGGTCGGCGTCGTCGAAGGATTCCTCCCACGGCGACTCTGCAGGCGGCCAGTGCGGCGGCCTGCGGCGCACGGGGAATTCCGGGCGCGGGCGGACGAGGCCGCCGGTGATGGCGATGGTTTCGGCGAAGCTCAGACGTTCCCTGATCGCACCCGCGAACGATCGTGGAGTATGGCGGTGCCGAGGTACAACCAAGCCGAAACCGCTCCCACACCAAGTGCGCGCAAATCGGACGGCGCGGGAAGCAGCCACAACCCGATGAGAAAGACGCCTCCGCCCCATGCTGTCGAAACCAGCACCTGATAAGTCACCACATCGTCGATTCCTCGCCTCCGAAGAACTCTCGAAATGAAACTGGAAAGCGCTGGTGACAGACAGGCGAACAAGACGCCTAAATTCATGGATTCCACAGCCGATCTCGCTCTTTTCTTGGATATGCACAAAGCATTTTCGACACTGAACACCGATTGTTACGCGGAGATTGCCGGGAGCAACGTGCCCGGGCACCACTGCCTGTTACCAACGCGCGAGTTCGAGGCCCTCGTTACGCTCGAGATACGTTCCGCCGTAGGCCTCGAACAGGCCGCCCGCCCCGGTGGCCAAGTTTCCGCCGCGGGAACCATTGCACACGTTTTCTGCGTTGCTGGTAAGCCAGGAACCAAAAACCCCAACAGCCGTCCCGCCCGCCAAGGTCGCAGTACCCACTACGGTGCTTGCGATCCCGGAAATCGTTCCCGCAATTGCGCCGCAAATGTTGGGGTTTGACGACCCCGCAAGGTAAGCGCCAAGCCCTCCTGCGCCACCAAAAATCGCCACCCCGACCAAGGGAATTGCCTTATGAGCGTCGCCCGAGGCCATGTCTGCGACGATGCCACCCGAGACACTACGAAGATCCTCAAGTTCCAGTTCTCTCACGTTCATCTCCAAAAACGATGCGCTGCGGTCAACGGGCGCAGCCTTCCCCTATGCCGAACCTCGTGCCAGCACTGTTGCTCACGGCCCGTTGCCCTGCATGTTGTCGGACACGGGGAACAGCGCCCCGAAGTCCATGATCGTCGGCACCGCTCCGGGCGGTGCGCTTCGTTCGTTCGCTTCCGATGCGGTGCCTGTCGCAGCCCGCACCCACGGGCGCGCCGGGCCGCCGCCCCGCGCGATGGTCATGAGCCGTGGCGCGGCTTCGTCGATCGGGTTCGTGTTGTCGAAGGATTCCTCCCACGGCGACTCCGCCGGCGGCCAGTGCGGCGGCCCGCGACGCACCGGGAATTCCGGGCGCGGGCGGACGAGGCCGCCGGTGACGGCGATGGTTTCGGCGAAGCTCAGGCATCGCATGGCTTTTGCACTCCTGCACGGAATGGGCGAGTCATCGGATCCACTCCTTCCGACGCCTTCAGGGGATGAGGCCTTCTTCCAAAAGCGGACGATTGGGAGGCGTCACGACGTGGGGACAGTTGATGACTCGCTGAACCCGCCGCCACTCGCCGTCGAGTGGTGAAAGTTGGGGATGGGTCGGAACCCACTCCCAGTCGTCGCCGCAGCCGCCACCAATGGCCTTGAGTTGTGCTTCGTCGAGAACTCGCATTCATCTCTCCTGTTGCAAGCCGCATCAATCGAGGGCGGCTTTTCCTCGTTACAGGTGCCGTCCGCTCACGCTCAAGAGCGGCTCGAACATCCATTCCCACAGCCGCCGCTTGTCCTGCAGGATGTCGGCTTCGGCGACAAGGCCCGGCTTGAGGCGATGGCGTTCGCCCCAGGCACCGATGGTCTGTTCCTCAAGCCGCACGCGGATGCGGTAGACCGCCTCGCCCACCTGGGCGAGCGGGGCGAGCAGCGCCGCCACAGGCAGCGGCAGCTCCGCCACGGCGTAGGGGCTCTGGCTGACCTCAATGACCTCGCCTTCGGCCATGCCGAACTTCTGGTAGGGGTCGGCGGCATAGCGGATGCGCACCCGCTGGCCCACGGCGATGAAGCCCGCCTGGCGGGTGGTGGCGAAGAAATGCGCTTCGAGCGCCGGGGCATTCGCCTCGGTTGCAGGCAGCAGCGTGGCGAGTACCGCGCCCGGCTGCACGGGCTGGCCGACGCTCGCGGCGATGCCGGTGACGGTGCCTGCGGCGGGCGCGGTGACGAGCAGCCGACTGCGCGCGGCGTGCTCGGTGC
>CAZSTF010000074.1:0-11269 GCA_964609555.1 uncultured Alcaligenaceae bacterium
TGCACCAGTGCGGCCTGCCCAAGCTGATGGCGCTCGAGCTGTTCAAGCCGTTCATCTTCAACCGCCTCGAGCAGATGGGCGAGGCGAAGACGATCAAGGAAGCCAAGAAGAAGGTCGAGAATCAGGAACCGCTGGTCTGGGACCTGCTCGAGGAAGTCATCCGCGAACACCCGGTGCTCCTCAACCGCGCGCCGACGCTGCACCGTCTCGGCATTCAGGCCTTCGAACCCGTGCTGATTGAAGGCAAGGCGATCCAGCTTCATCCGCTCGTCTGCACGGCCTTCAACGCCGACTTCGACGGCGACCAGATGGCCGTCCACGTGCCGCTCTCGCTTGAAGCGCAGTCCGAGGCCCGCACGCTCATGCTCGCCTCGAACAACGTGCTCCTGCCCTCGAACGGCGACCCGTGCATCGTGCCCTCGCAGGACATCGTGCTCGGGCTCTACTACGCGACGCGTGAGCGCATCAACGCCCGCGGCGAGGGAACGGTCTTCGCCGATGTGGCTGAGGTCTCCCGCGCCTACGAAACACGCACCGTCGACCTGCATGCGCGTGTCAAGGTCCGGCTGCGCGAGGTCACCTTCGGCCCGGGCGGCGAGCGCACCGAGCGCGTGAGCCTGCACCAGACCACGGTCGGCCGTGCGCTGCTCTCCGACATCCTGCCGGACGGCCTGCCCTTCTCGGTCATCAACAAGCCGCTCAAGAAGAAGGAAATCTCGAAGCTCATCAACGCGAGCTTCCGCACCTGCGGCCTGCGCGACACGGTGGTCTTTGCCGACAAGCTGATGCAGACCGGATTCCGTCTCGCGACCCGCGCCGGCTTCTCCTTCGCCGCGGATGACATGCTCATCCCGAAGGAGAAGGAGGCGATCCTCAAGAACGCCGAGGCGCAGGTCAAGGAGATCCAGCAGCAGTACGCCTCGGGCCTCGTCACCGCTGGCGAGCGCTACAACAAGGTCATCGACATCTGGGGGGCCGCCGGCGACGAGATTGCCAAGGCCATGATGGCGCAGCTGGGCAGCGAGCAGGTCGTCGATCGCGAAGGCAAGACGGTCCGTCAGGACTCCTTCAACTCCATCTTCATGATGGCGGACTCCGGTGCCCGGGGCTCGGCCGCGCAGATCCGCCAGTTGGCGGGCATGCGGGGTCTGATGGCGAAGCCGGATGGCTCGATCATCGAAACGCCGATCACGGCCAATTTCCGCGAGGGACTCAACGTTCTTCAGTACTTCATCTCGACCCACGGCGCACGCAAGGGCCTGGCCGACACCGCGCTCAAGACCGCGAACTCGGGCTACCTGACCCGCCGTCTGGTGGATGTGACGCAGGACCTCGTCGTGGTCGAAGACGACTGCGGCACGAGCGAGGGCTTGCCGATGAAGGCGGTGCTCTCCGGCGGCGAAGTGGTCGAGGCGCTGCGCGATCGCATCCTCGGTCGCACGGTCGCTGCAGACGTGGTCAACCCGGAGACGGGCAAGGTCGCGATTCCCGTGGGCACGCTCCTCTCCGAGAGCGACGTCGAGATGATCGACGCGCTGGGCATCGACGAGGTCAAGGTGCGCTCGCCGCTGACCTGCGAGACGCGCTTCGGTCTGTGTGCCAAGTGCTACGGTCGTGACCTCGGCCGCGGGCAGCTCGTCAACGCGGGCGAAGCCGTCGGCGTGATTGCGGCGCAATCGATCGGTGAGCCCGGCACGCAGCTCACGATGCGGACCTTCCACATCGGTGGCGCTGCGTCACGAACGGCTTCCGCAAGCACCGTGGAGACGAAATCGGCCGGCACGGTCAATTTCGCCGGTGGCATGCGTTATGTCACCAACCAGTCGGGTGACAAGATCGTGATTGCCCGCTCGGCCGAGGTGGTCATCACCGACGGCGCGCGGGAGCGAGAGCGGCACAAGGTGCCCTATGGCGCGAAGCTCTTGGTCGAGGACGGCAAGGCGGTCAAGGCGGGCCAGGTCATCGCGGAGTGGGATGCGACCTCGCGCCCGATCCTGACCGAGTTCGCCGGTCGCGTGAAGTTCGAGAACGTGATCGAGGGCGTCACGGTCGCCAAGCAGACCGACGACGTGACGGGCCTGTCCACGCTCGTCGTGATCGATGCCAAGCGTCGCGCCGGCAGCAAGGACAAGGGCCTGCGCCCGGTTCTCAAACTGGTCGACGACCAAGGCAAGGAAATCTGCGCCGCCGGATCGGACACCCCGCTCGTGGTCACCTTCCAGATCGGCTCGATCATCGTGGCCAAGGACGGCCAGCAGGTCAACCCGGGCGACATGCTGGCCCGCATGGCGACCGAGACGTCCAAGACCCGCGACATCACGGGCGGTCTGCCGCGCGTGGCCGAGCTGTTCGAAGCGCGCACGCCGAAGGACGCAGGCATGCTGGCGGAAGTCACCGGAACCGTCTCGTTCGGCAAGGACACCAAGGGCAAGCAGCGTCTCGTGATCAAGGATCTCGACGGCGTGTCGCATGAATACCTGATCCCCAAGGAGAAGGTGGTCATGGCGATCGATGGTCAGGTGGTCAACAAGGGCGAGATGATCGTCGACGGCCCGCCGGACCCGCACGACATCCTGCGCCTGCAGGGGGTGGAGGCGCTCGCCCGCTACATCATCGACGAAGTGCAGGAGGTCTACCGTCTCCAGGGCGTGAAGATCAACGACAAGCACATCGAGGTGATCGTGCGCCAGATGCTGCGTCGCGTGACGGTGACGCAGCCGGGCGACACCCGCTTCATCACCGGCGAGCAGGTCGAGCGCTCGGAGCTCTTCGACGAGAACGACCGTGTCAAAGCCGAAGGCAAGGCGCCGGCGCAGTTCGAGCCGATGCTCCTCGGCATCACCAAGGCATCGCTCTCGACCGACTCGTTCATCTCGGCGGCTTCGTTCCAGGAGACCACGCGCGTGCTCACCGAGGCCGCGATCATGGGCAAGAAGGACGAGTTGCGTGGCCTCAAGGAAAACGTGATCGTGGGTCGCCTCATTCCGGCCGGCACCGGTCTCGCGTACCACCGGCTGCGCAAGCGCAACCAGGCGGCGGACATCATCGACACGTCCCTCATTTCTTCGGCCTCCGAAGGTGAGGTGACGGAAGAAGCTGCGGAAACACCGGCGGCGGATGCGGCCTGAGGTCGCTCGAGGCTTCCTGACGCTTTCTGACGCATACGGCGCATTCGCGCCTCCTCCATGAAAAAAGCCCGTGCGATGAATGGCACGGGCTTTTTTGCGCGTGGCGCGCGCGACGGATCAGCCGTCGGTGACCGCGCCGCGGCTCGCGCTCGAGGCGAGCAACGCAAACTTGTACATCACGCCCTTCGTGTAGCGCGGCGGCGGCGGTGTCCAGCGGGCGCGCCGTTCGGCGAGCGTCTTCTCGTCCACGTTCAACTGCAGGAGCAGGCGATGCGCATCCACCGTGATCGAGTCGCCTTCCTCGACGAGCGCAATCGTGCCGCCCACCTGCGCTTCCGGAGCAATGTGACCCACGACCATGCCCCAGGTGCCGCCGGAGAAGCGGCCATCCGTGATGAGCGCGACGGACTCGCCCATCCCTTTGCCGATGATGGCCGACGTAGGGGCCAACATCTCGCGCATGCCGGGACCGCCCTTGGGGCCCTCGTAGCGGATGACGATCACATCACCATGACGGATGCGGTCGGCGAGGATCGCTTCCATCGCTGCGTCCTCGCTGTCGAACACGCGCGCCGGGCCGGTGATCGACGGATTCTTGAGACCCGTGATCTTGGCCACCGCCCCCTCGGGTGCGAGGTTGCCCTTGAGAATCGCCAAGTGCCCCTGGGCGTAGAGCGGCGCCTCGGGCGGACGGATCACATCCTGGTCCGCGCGCGGCCGTGAAGGCACGTTTGCGAGTTCCTCGGCCATCGTGCGGCCCGTGATGGTTATGCAGTCGCCATGCAGCAGGCCCATGTCGAGCAGCATCTTCAGGACCTGCGGCACGCCCCCGACCGCATGCAGGTCGGTCATCACGTACTTGCCCGAGGGCTTCAGGTCACAGAGCACCGGCACCTTCTTGCGGATGCGCTCGTAGTCATCGATCGTCCATTCGACGCCAGCCGCGTGCGCGATGGCCAAGTAGTGAAGCACGGCGTTCGTGGAGCCGCCGGTTGCCATGATCAACGCGACCGCATTCTCGATCGACTTGCGCGTGATGATGTCGAGCGGCTTCAGGTCCCGCTTGATGGCTTCCATCAGCACGCGAGCCGACTCGGCGACGCTGTCGATCTTCTCCTGATCCGGGTTGGCCATCGACGAGGAGCCGAGCAGGCTGATGCCGAGCGCCTCGAACGAGGAGGACATCGTGTTCGCGGTGTACATGCCGCCGCAGGCCCCGTTGGTCGGGCAGGCGTGCTTCTCGATGCCGTCGAAGTCCTCCTTCGACATCGTCCCGGAATTGAAGGCACCCACCGCTTCGAACGGCGAGACGATGGTCAGCTTCTGGCCCTTCCACTCGCCCGGCTTGATGGTGCCGCCGTAGCAGTAGATCGCCGGGATGTTCATCCGGCACATCGCGATGGCGCCCCCAGGCATGTTCTTGTCGCAGCCACCGATGATGAGGACGCCGTCCATGAGCTGGCTCTGTGTCGCAGTCTCGATCGCATCCGCAATGACCTCGCGGGACACGAGCGAGTACTTCATGCCCTCGGTGCCCATGCTGATGCCGTCGGTGACCGTAAGCACGCCGAACATCTGCGGCATGCCACCGGCCGCCCGGACCGCCTGGTCGGCTGCGTCGGCCAGTGGCTGGATGCCCGCGTTGCAGGGGTTCATGGTGCTGTGGCCGTTGGCGATGCCGACGATCGGCTTGTCGAAGTCGGCGTCCCCGAAGCCCACGGCACGCAACATGGCGCGGTTCGGTGAACGGGCCACACCTGCGGTGATCGTTCGGCTGCGGCGGTTGAAGCTCATCGGTCGGTGATCCTTCTCGTGATGGTCAGACGGCGGCGGGCCATGCCTGCCTGGGACTGGGGCTTGATGCACGGCGAATGGGGGAGATTTTGCATCGGCCCACAAACAAGGACCGAGGCCGCGGCCAAGGGATGGCCGACGTCGAATAGACTCCAGCGCCATGCTTGTCCATCCTCAGTTCGACCCCGTCGCCGTTTCCCTCGGGCCGATCGCGCTTCGCTGGTACGGTCTCACGTACCTCGTGGCCTTCGTGCTCTTCCTGCTGCTCGGGCGGTACCGGGCAAGGCAGAACGTCCTGGACGGCTGGCGTCCTGCGGATCTCGACGACCTGCTGCTCTACGGCATGCTGGGCGTCGTCCTCGGCGGACGGCTGGGCTATTGCCTGTTCTACAAGCCCGCCTACTACCTGAGTCATCCGCTCGAGATCTTCGCGATCTGGCAGGGCGGCATGAGTTTTCACGGCGGGCTGCTTGGCGTCCTGTTCGCGATGTGGCTCTATGCGCGCCGCACCGGAAGGACGTTTCTGGGGGTGACCGACTTCATCGCGCCACTCGTTCCCCTGGGGCTCGCTTCGGGACGCATCGGCAATTTCATCAATGCCGAGCTGCCCGGCCGAGCGGCCGATCCGTCCCTGCCGTGGGCGATGGTCTTTCCGCAGATCGATCAGGTGCCCCGACATCCGAGCCAGCTCTATCAGTTCGCGCTCGAGGGGGTCTTGCTGTTCGTGCTGCTCTGGCTCTTCGCGCGCAAACGACGGCCGCTCGGTCAGGTTTCCGGCGCGTTTCTCGTGGGCTATGGCGTTTTCCGAACCGCGGCAGAGTTCTTCCGGGAGCCCGACGCGTTCTTGGGCTTCCTTGCGCTCGGATTGACGATGGGGCAGTGGCTCAGTGCACCGATGATCCTGCTCGGCCTGTGGCTGATCGCGCGAAGCGCGTCGGCCACCACGCGAAGCAGCGGACGTTGATCGGGCAGATGGCGCGATCGCGCGCTCAGTCGACCCGCCGGAAGTCGCCCTCCACGACCGTCGGCCGATGCGGCGCGGGCGGTGCCGTCGCGGGGGACAGCCGGGCGGGCATGGTGAGGAGAACCACGGCCAGCAGATCGCTCACGACGCCGGGAATCATGAACAAGAGCCCCGCGAGGATGCGTCGCGCGCTGTCGAACATGAGCGCCGGCAGGGTGAGTTCCGCAAGGGCCGGGGCCAGTTGCGTGCGCAGCCGTCGAGATTCGCGCCGCAGCATCCAGAACCCCAGCACGAGGCCAGGGATGAACAGCGTGAGACCGGGAACGTTGAGGAGCGCGGCCAATCGAAACGTGGCCAAGACGTCAAGGACGGGAAGCGCAGTCAGGATGAGCAAAAATAGGATGGGCATGGCAAACGTCTCGAAAGTCTCAACCGTCTCGGGTTTCATTCACAGGCGAACGGTTCTTCACGGCCTGCGCTTCACGTCGATTCGAGTATGACAGCTTCGCTGACAAAAGGTGCGCTGGGATTGCCGGCCAGTATGCGCGCCTTGTGCGCCGTTGCATTCATCGCATTTGCTGCATTCGCCGGTATCACGGGTGCAGCCGGCGTTTCACCATCGACGCCGGTGTCGGTGTCGTCATCCGCCACATCTTCCGCTCTCCCGGGGACACTGTTGCCGGTCGACCAGGCGTTCCCGCTCCGCGCGACGCGCGTGGATGGACGGTTGGTCATCCGTTTCGACGTCGTCGGTGGTCACTACCTCTACCGCGACCGCTTCGAGGCGGCCATCCAAGGCAAGGAAGCCGCCATCGGCCGACTGCCCCACGGCAAGGTTCGCGAGGATGCGTTCTTTGGCAAGGTGGCCGTGTTTGACCAGCCCGTGGAACTCGCCATCGGGCTGCCCGCGGCGGCGTCATCGGGCGAGCCGACGGTCGTGGCAGTGCGCTACCAGGGCTGCTCCGAGCGGGCCGGCGTCTGCTACCCGCCCGTGACCCGCTCGTTCAAGGTGGCGGGAGACCGGGTTGAGCTTCTTCCAGCGGAAACCCAGCGACCTGGCCTCGGAACGCTGCAGCGACGGCCAGGCATGCCCTGAGCCCCGGTGGCCCCGGCGCCGAGGTGGCTGCCCTCCGCCCCCACCCTCTCCACCGATTCTCTTGTCTTTGTCCATGAATTCCCCGTCTCCGATTGATCCCGCTGCGCGCGACGCCGACCCAGCCCCAAAGTCCGAGGGCGAGGGCTCGCCGACCCGGCGTGCATTGATCTTCGTGGGCACCGGGCTGGCGGCCTGTGCCGCGGGGGGGCTGGGCGGCTGGTGGTGGCTCAATCATGGCGCGGTGCCGGGCGAGGAGGCCAAGCTGCTTGCCGCCAGTTTCGAGGATCTCTCCGGAACGCCGAC
The DNA here is from genome assembly GCA_964609555.1 of uncultured Alcaligenaceae bacterium. GTDB lineage: Bacteria > Pseudomonadota > Gammaproteobacteria > Burkholderiales > Casimicrobiaceae > Casimicrobium. The sequence goes on from CAZSTF010000074.1 coordinate 7,286, forward strand.
ACCGCTCGCCACCTGGCGCGGCAAGACGCGTCTCATCAACTTCTGGGCGACGTGGTGCGCGCCATGTCGGGAAGAGATGCCGGAATTCGTCATCGCACAGAACCGGTACGCCGCACGCGGCCTGCAGATCATCGGCATTGCGATCGATCGAAAGCCGCCAGTCGAGCGTTTCATTCGCGAGATCGGCGTCAACTATCCGATCCTGATGGGCGATCCGGCGTGGCTGGAAGAGGTCAAGACGATGGGCAATCCGCAGGGTGTGCTGCCCTTCAGCATGGTGATCGGACCGGATGATCAAGTGATGCTCCGGCGCGTCGGCATCCTCAAGTTGTCCGAAATTTCGGCGATCTTCGCCTAAAAGATCCTTTTTCTTCATCAAGCGGCAGGGAAAGTCGGGTCACGGTGGCTGTTGCCGTCTGGCAACAGGTCGGAAAATCCGGCAGAATCCGCGACCTTTCCCTAGAGCCCACGCCCTAACGCGGCTGCGGCATGCTCTGCTTGTCACACGCGTCAGCTCAGACTTTTGAACGGCCTTGGATGCGGCAGCCGTTGCCACACCGGGCATTCCTTTCCTTGCTGGGTATCGTTCGAGCGGGCACGCTCGACCGAGGGCCCAGCCTCAACCCCATTGGCCTCTGACGTCAACGCGCGTCAAAACGTCGGCTACAGGAGCGATCTCGCATGGATCTGCGAAAACTCAAGACGCTGATCGAACTGGTTCAGGAATCCGGCATCGCTGAACTTGAAGTGACCGAAGGCGAAGAGCGCGTGCGGATCACTCGGAATTTCGCCACGCCGGCGCAGACTCCGTTTCCCCAGCCCGCAGCCATGGCCTACGCGCCGACGGTGGCCGCGCCCATGCAGCCCATGGCGCCAGCGATGCCTCCCGCGGTCCTGCCCGCCACGCCCGCGGCCGGAGCACCGACCACGCCGCCCGCCCCCGCCGCGCCCGCCGATGCGGGCCATCGGGTCAAGTCGCCGATGGTCGGCACGTTCTACCGCGCGGCATCCCCCGGCGCCAAACCGTTTGTCGAGGTGGGCGATACCGTGGCGGTGGGCCAGACCGTGTGCATCATCGAGGCGATGAAGCTCATGAACGAGATCGAGGCCGACCGGGCGGGCGTCGTCAAGGCGATCCTGTGCGAGAACGGTCAGGCCGTCGAGTACGGCCAGCCGCTCGTCGTGATCGAGTAATCGCATGGCCCTCTCTCTTGGCGGGCGCAAGGTGCCCGCACCCGTTCTGTTCGACAAGGTGCTCATCGCCAACCGGGGCGAGATCGCACTGCGCATCCTCCGCGCCTGCCGCGAGCTGGGCATTCGCACCGTGGCGGTCTTTTCGGAGGCGGACGCCGAAGCGAAGTACGTCAAGCTCGCTGACGAGTCGATCTGCATCGGCCCCGCGCCCTCGGCGCAGAGCTATCTGAACGTGCCCGCGCTGATCGCGGCGGCCGAAGTCACCGACGCGCAGGCCATCCACCCGGGCTACGGGTTTCTGTCCGAGAACGCGGATTTCTCGGAGAAGGTGGAGAAGTCCGGCTTCGTCTTCATCGGGCCCAAGGCCGACACGATCCGCCTGATGGGCGACAAGGTGTCGGCGAAGAACGCCATGAAGAAGGCCGGCGTGCCGGTGGTGCCCGGCTCCGACGGCGCGCTCCCCGATGACTCGCGCGAAGTCACGCGCATCGCCCGTGCGATCGGCTACCCGGTCATCATCAAGGCGGCCGGAGGCGGCGGTGGCCGCGGCATGCGCGTCGTGCACAGCGAGGGCGCATTGATCAATGCGGTGACGCTGACCCGGGGCGAGGCGCTTGCGGCCTTCGGCAATGGCACGGTCTACATGGAGAAGTTCCTCGAGCGGCCGCGCCACATCGAAATCCAGGTGCTCGCCGATCAGCACGGCAATGCGATCTATCTGGGGGAGCGCGACTGCTCCATGCAGCGTCGCCACCAGAAGATCATCGAGGAAGCGCCGGCACCGGACATTCCGCCCAAGCTGATCGACAAGATCGGCTTGCGCTGCGCCGAAGCCTGCAAGAAGATCGGCTACCGCGGTGCGGGCACCTTCGAGTTCCTCTACGAGGACGGCGAGTTCTATTTCATCGAGATGAACACGCGCGTTCAGGTGGAGCACCCGGTGACCGAGTTGGTCACCGGGGTGGACATCGTCCAGGAGCAGATCAAGATCGCCGCGAATTTCCCGCTCGCGATCCGGCAGAAGGATGTGATCAAGCGGGGGCACGCGATCGAGTGCCGCATCAATGCCGAGGATCCCAACACCTTCGTGCCCTCTCCAGGTCGCATCACCTCGTGGCATCCGCCGGGCGGGCCCGGTGTGCGGGTCGACTCCCACGTCTACAGCGGCTATTTCGTGCCGCCGAACTACGACTCGATGGTGGCCAAGCTCCTCACGCACGGGGCGACCCGCGAGCAGGCGATCGCGCGCATGCGGATCGCCCTCTCGGAGCTGATCATCGAGGGGATCAAGACCAATGCCCCGTTGCATCGGGAACTCATGGATGATGCGGCGTTCGTCAAGGGCGGCTTCTCGATTCACTACCTCGAAGAGCGCATGGCCAAGCTCGCCGAGCGCCGCAAGTCGTAGATCCCGATGACCGCGCAGTGGCTTGAGATTGCGGGACCGGTGCGCGGCGAGGTATCCGACCTCTTGGCCGAGTTTCTGGCCGAAGCGGGCGCACTCGCGGTGGATCTCGCCGATCTGCACGCCGAGGACGGCGACGAACAGCCGCTCTACGGCGAACCGGGAGCTGCGACCGAGGCGCGCTGGGCCGAGTGTCGCGTGGCGGCACTGTTTGACCAGACGCACACGCCCGAAGCGCTCGATGCCCTGTGGGGTCGTGCGCGTGAGGCGTGGCCCGGTGCCATCGGTGCGCCCGAACTCCGCGTCGTCGTCGAGACCGACTGGGTGCGCGCCACCCAGGCGCAGTTCGAGCCGATTCGCGTCGATGATCGGCTCTGGGTCGTACCGACCTGGTGCACGCCGCCGGATCCCTCGGCCCTGAACCTGCGCATCGATCCGGGGCTCGCCTTTGGCACTGGCTCTCACGCCACCACCGGACTCTGCCTGCGCTGGCTGTCGTCGCTCGATTTGCGCGGTCGCGCGGTGCTGGATTACGGGACGGGCTCTGGTGTGCTCGCGCTCGCGGCCCGCGCGCTCGGGGCCGCGCGGGTCCACGGCGTGGACATCGATCCGCTTGCGGTCGACACCGCGCGAGCCAATGCCGTCCTGAACACGCTCTCGGGCGAGGCGCTCACCTTTGCGAGCGCCGAGGACGCGATCGATGGCGACTGGGATGTCGTGGTTGCCAACATCCTGGCGGGGCCGCTCACCGTGCTTGCCCCGCTGCTCGGCGTGCTCGTGAACCCCGGCGGTCAACTCGCGCTCTCGGGCATTCTCGATGCGCAGGTCGAGCGCATCCGCACCGCCTACGCGCCCTGGGTCGCACTCGACGTGGCCGCGCGCTCCGATGGGTGGGTGCTGATGACGGGACAGCGCGACGGCTGATCGGGCGGCTGCCTGCCGTGTGGCGCCTCGCGGCGAGCCTCCCGCAACCGCTGCCGCTACGATTGCATCATGGCCGGAAGGGACCCCACCTCGCACGCAACAGGTGTCACGCCGAGCGCGATCACCCAGTGCCCGCATTGCGCGGCCCGCTTCCGCATCCGCGCCGAGCAAGTCAAGGCGCATGCCGGTCTCGTCCGCTGCGGCGCCTGCCGCGGCATCTTCGACGCGGTGGCACACATCACCGAGGGCCGGTTGGCCGTCTCCGATCCGGGCGACCGGGAGGACGCAGCGGGCGAGTCACCGCGAACGATCATTCCGGGGGTCATCGCCGGCGAAAGCGCATCGCGCGACGCGGGTCCGACCGGCGCGCCCCGGGCGACCGACGCGACGGCCACCGTTGCGCCACCTCTTCGTCCGGCGGATGTCGCGACCAGCGCGCCTGCGGGGGAGGCGTCGGCGCC